>CP048471.1:0-300000 GCA_025559845.1 Agrobacterium tumefaciens | reverse complement strand
ACCGACATTAGCTTCGAACTCAATTGCCAACGGCGGGAAAGGCGCTCCGCAGTCTTTGCCTATGCGGATTGAACTCCGGTCGCGAGAAGGTGCTTGCCGTTGGCTGCAAATATGCGCCACAGATTGTCTTCCTGCCACAATTCCGAAGCGGCGGACAATCGAATGAAGATGTTCCTGCTTCGCCTGCGGATCGGTCGAAATAGACCATTCGACGCGCGGGCCTTGCCGGACCGCTCTGGAACCGAAAAAGCGTCTTGGCCGAATCTATAAACGAAAGAGCAATTCATGGTAAACCTGACGGACTGGTCGCATCTCTCACGGATCCCGGACTTCATCGACGCGGACGAGATGACGATCGTCGGCCACGATTTCGACGTTCCGCTCGTCGTGGGAAAGGGGCGATTCAGGATCATCGATAGCGACACTTTCGAATACGAGATAACGGGCAAAGCTCCGGACATTGACCGCTCGCTGGGCTATCTCTCGAAAATCAGGCAGTATCCTTACCGGGGAGACTTGAGATGCAGACTAATGTTCGAGGGCCGCGGCGGCGAGCACTTCAACGGGGGCTGGACTGTCCCGCACTTCGAGCCGATCAAGGGCGGTCAGATGGGCGATCTGCTTTGCCGCGGGTCGTCGGACGAGCTGTGGATCGGCGGGCTACCCGGAGCTTCGGGGAAGCCTATCATGGAAATTCAGGTTTCCATTCCGCACGGACGCCGCTCGTTTTTCGCTCTTGCTAAGTTTGTCGGGGCCGGGCACCAGATGGACATCCTCGGCACCCGCCTGGAATTCGAATTCGACCAGACCAGCAACGTGCTAAGGATCAGTGCCGAAGCCGTTGATGGCTTCACCATCCCCTTCGGGGAGAATTGGCTCGCTGAACCGCTCCGTATCATGTTCGGCGAACTGATCTATCCGCGTCTCGTCATCAGAGACTTCGGCGAGGGCCGCGCCGACTTCTGCCTTCGGGCCGTCGCGGATGCCCACAGACTGCCGGTCTGGGTCGGACTCTGGCGCGGCGATCGGTTTCTGGCCGACAAGAATGCCTTTTGGGAAACCTACGCAAGTCTGTTGGCATACGTCGCGTCCGCCAAGGAGACCGATGGAACGCCGCATTTCGAAGCCAACAACCTGACAAGGCATTACGAAGAGATCATACAGGCTGCCGCCGGCTCGCGCCGTGTCTGGGTGCTTAACTTAGCTAGCAGCGTGGAGGCCTTGCTGCTGGAGCTGTTTCCGCGCAGGTCGAAGGATCAATCGGCCGACGAGAAGGCCATCGCCGACCTGGTCGAGCACATCGGCAAGTGGCCCGGCGACAATGACTTAAAGGCCGCGGCAGCGGGCGCTGTCAGAAGGAAGGCTGAAATGAACGCCTCAAAGGCACTCACCACGCTTTTCGAGCGAGGTGGCGTCAATAAGTCTGGAGTGGACGCCTGGAAGGCCGTACGGCACAAGGTCATGCATGGATCGCTGGTATCGATCTATTCGGACAAGGAAGAGGACGACCGCATTCTGGCCTTAGTGGAATTGATCCACCGCCTTTCTGAACAGATTGTAGGACTCGCGCCTTCCGGCGAGACGGACGGCGACGCGCGGACACCCACCCCGATTGAAAGGGCATAGAGGAGGTTGCTCAACGATTCCGATTTGTCGGTGCGCGGTGCCCGATATACCGTGAACGGGTCAGAAAATGAGCGGTCCGCACGGTAAGGCCATTTCATGCGAGCAAAGCCGATCTAAATCAATGAGTTGTCTTGTACAGACAGCCTTTGTGATTGCAGGGTTGACGGTTCGAATCCCTTCAAGGCTATATCTCCAAATGCGTTGAGAGAGCGGTCTACGATGTCAGGCTAAGCAGCGGCGCCTACCTTTATACCGGATCCCCTTTTCTAAAATCTCGGCGAGAAGACGTATTGAGTGCCGCCGGAAGATTTGGTTGCAGTGCTTTGTCTCACGACGGGCCTCAAGACTGCTGCAGCAGAAGGCGAGCCGCCGTGACGGCCCGCATTATCGATCAAGCGGCGAGAACGCCTGTTTTCTTGGCAGTCCAGGTTGCCAGGAAGTCCATCAGCGCGGGCGACAGGCAGTCGTAGGGCTCAAGGCCAACGTCCTTGAGCTTGGCTCGGATGCCATCCATTTCAGACGGATCAACCCCGCCCTCGATGGCGGACGAGACGAAGGCGGCAAAGCCAGGAGCCGGCCAGCCATTGGTCTCGAACAGTTCCGGATGGATGAAGGACAGGCCCTTGAAGGCGTGATCGCGTTCGACCGGACCATGCATGTGGGTGCCGCATTCGGTGCAGGAATGGCGTTGAATCAGCGCCGACGCATCGACCACGGCCAGCTTGTCGCGGTTTTCGAGGACTGTCACGTTTTCGCTCGGAGCAACCGCCACGACCGAAAAGGCCGCGTCTTCCGGCTTCCAGCATTTGGTGCAACCGCAGGCGTGGTTATGGGCGATACCGCCCGATACCTTCACCTTGACCGGACGATCATGGCACTTGCAGGTCAGAACACCGCCGGCAAAGGCATCGCTGCCCTGCGGCAGGCCGTTCTGGATGGAGGGATGAAGAAGTCTTGTCATGGTGATCTTCCTTTCTTGAGACGAGTTCAGGCGCCCGCAGCCGCTTTCGCAACCAAACCTGCGGGCGTCCTTGTTTTGCGCTCGGTCCGGGAGATCAGAACTCGATGACGGAGCGGATCGACTTGCCTTCGTGCATTAGGTCGAAGGCCGTGTTGATTTCCTCAAGCGGCATCTTGTGGGTTATCAGATCATCGATGTTGATCTTGCCATCCATGTACCAGTCGACGATCTTTGGCACGTCGGTGCGGCCACGGGCTCCACCGAATGCAGATCCCTTCCAAACGCGGCCGGTCACCAACTGGAACGGGCGGGTAGAGATTTCCTTGCCGGCTTCAGCGACACCGATGATGATTGATTCGCCCCAACCGCGATGAGCGGCTTCAAGCGCTTGGCGCATGACGTTGACATTGCCGGTGGCATCGAACGTGTAATCGGCGCCGCCGTCCGTCAGGTCCTGGATCGCCTGGACGACCTTGTCATTGCCGACCTCGGTCGGATTGATGAAGTCGGTCATGCCGAACTTCTTCGCCATCGGAACCTTGGCCGGATTGAGATCGACGCCAATGATCTTGTCGGCGCCGACCATGCGGGCGCCCTGGATTACGTTAAGGCCGATACCCCCGAGGCCGAAGACGACGACCGTCGAGCCAGGGCGAACCTTGGCGGTGTAGATGACGGCGCCGATGCCAGTGGTGACGCCGCAACCAATGTAGCAGATCTTGTCGAAGGGCGCGTCTTCGCGGATCTTCGCCAGCGCAATTTCCGGCAACACGGTGAAGTTCGAGAAGGTCGAGCAACCCATGTAGTGGAAGATTTCGCCAGCGTCGCAGGAGAAGCGCGATGTGTTGTCCGGCATCAGGCCCTGGCCCTGCGTCGAGCGGATCGACGTGCAGAGGTTTGAGCGTTGCGAGAGGCAGGTTTTGCACTGACGGCATTCCGGCGTGTAGAGCGGAATGACGTGGTCGCCGACTTTGAGCGAGGTTACGCCTGCGCCGACTTCACGAACGATGCCAGCACCCTCGTGACCAAGGATCGCGGGGAACTTGCCTTCGGAGTCTAGGCCGGAAAGTGTGTAGGCGTCGGTGTGGCAGACACCCGTCGCCATCACCTCAACCAGCACTTCTCCGGCCCTTGGACCGCCGATCTCGATGGTCTCGATCGTGAGGGGCTTGTTGGCCTCCCAAGCGACTGCAGCTCTGCTTTTCATCTTGCATATCCTCGTTCGGCTGCAGCCTATTTGAGATAGGCTCGCAGGATTTTCATGATGTCGTCCATCTGGTCGTCAGAGACCGATGGTTGATGTGCTTGTTCGGGAGAGCTCATCGTCTCGCGCAGGTGGATCTCCAGGACTTCAGCCATCAGTCCTCCCGCAGCACCCCGCATCGCGGCGATCTGCTGGAGAAGAAGCCGGCACTCCGTTCCTGCATCGACAGCGCGCTCCAATGCTTCGACCTGACCCTTGATCCGCCTCAAGCGCGTCGTTGCCTTCTTTTTGTCTTCCATCGAGTACGGCATGCGCTCTCCTTGAATTGAACTCACATACTGGGGGGAGTATGTCAACATACTGCAGGCAGTATAGCTGCGGTGATGACCATACATCGGGTCACTCATCAATGCAGGCAATAATGGGAAAAAGCGTTGCAGGAAAAGGCGCGCAGACGCGGTAAGTTGCTCGAGAAGGTGCTTATTGTAGAGTTTCAGGAAACTCTGTGTATTCACCGACCCCATATATCCTGCGACATTTTGGCAGTAGCTCAACCTCGGTCGCTGGCGTCGGAACTACACATGCCCGGCACGCGTCTGCGCGAATGGACAGCCTGACTAACCTTTCACGCCCTTAATCTGGCAATGCCCGAATGCGTCGACAGGCGGCACCCGCTTGATTGGATGCTTCGACGAGCTTGCCTCGTATTGCTCAAAGGAGGGTAACGTGTCGCCCGCATCAAGCACCACCAACACGCAAGTGTCACTAGGGGCGAGGTTGTTCGCCCTTCTCATCGCTCTCGTCCTGCTCGCCCTGGGAGCGTATTTCCTTTACGGCGGCTACCAACTCATGGTGCTGGGTGGGTCATTATATTATCTCGTGGCCGGCATTGCGCTGATCATGACGGCATATCTCCTTGCACGTGCGGATGTCCGTGCGGGCTACCTATACGCAGCTTTCTTCGCCGCGACATTGGTCTGGGCGCTGTGGGAAAGCGGCCTGCAATTCTGGCCGCTTGCGGCGAGGCTTGGTATGTTCGCGGTCATTGGGCTCCTGATCGGTCTTTGCGTCCCAAGTCTGCGCGGTGCTTCTGGAAACATACGCATCCGGCCGATATCTTACGGTATTTCGGCTGTGCTGGCTGTAGGAGTCATTGCGGCATTCATCAGTGCTTTCAGTCCGATCTGGCTGGTGAAGCCAAAATCGACTCCTACTCTTGCGGCAGACTACAAGCCTGAGAACGAGCCTGATCAGTGGGTCGGCTTCGGTCGTACGCCATCGGGCGAGCAGTTTGCGCCCTATAGCCAGATCAACCGGGAAAACGTCAAGAACCTCGAAGTCGCCTGGACATTTCATACCGGCGACATCACAGGAAACGGAAGCGAGAACCAGAATACGCCGCTGCAGATCGGCAATATTCTCTACCCGTGCACACCGACCAACCAGGTGTTCGCCGTGCGCGGCGATACCGGTGAACGGCTCTGGCATTTCGATCCGGGTGTGAAGCCGGATGCCACCGCGCACTGGATGCGCTGCCGGTCATTGGCCTATTACGACGTTCCGGGCCTTGCCGAGGGTGCACCTGGCAAGAAGCGTCTTTACGTGACGACCGGCGACATGCGCCTGATCGCCCTTGACGCTGCCACCGGCAAGCCGGTCGAATCCTTCGGGGACAAGGGCACCGTATTCCTCGCCACTGGCATGGGCGCCGTTATCCCGGGCTTCTATAATCCAACATCCGGTCCGCTTCTCGCTGGCGAAAACCTGATCATCGGCGGCTGGGTCATGGACAACCAGTCGGCTGACGAGCCATCCGGTGTCGTGCGCGCCTTTAACGCAACCACTGGCATTTTTGCCTGGGCGTGGGATGTGGGCCGTCCGGGTCAGCCCAATCCACCGGCGGAAGGCCAGAGCTATACCCGCAGCACGCCGAATATGTGGGCGACGCCTAGCTATGATCCGCAGCTGAACATGGTCTACCTGCCGACCGGCAATGGAACGCCGGATCTGTACGGTGGGCAACGTTCTCCGGAAACGGATCGCGTCGGCTCGTCGGTTGTCGCCGTCGATGCGACGACGGGTCAGGAACGTTGGACCTTCCAGCTTGTCCATCACGACGTCTGGGATCTTGACCTGCCGTCAAAGCCGGTCCTCTACGAGATGCCTGATGGCAAGGGTGGACGCATTCCGGCGCTTGTGCAGGCCGGCAAGAACGGCGAGATCTACGTTCTCGATCGCCGCACCGGCAAGCCCATCACGGCCGTCGAGGAGCGTCCTGTCCCCACCAACGGCGTTCCTGGTGAAAGGCTCTCTTCCACCCAGCCTTATTCCGTCGGCATGCCCTCGTTCCGCGATGACGTCCTGACCGAGCAGACGATGTGGGGCATCACCCCGATCGACCAGCTGAATTGCCGCATCCAGTTCAAGGGCCTCTACTACGTCGGCGATTACACGCCGCCACAAATGCAGTGGTACCTCCAGAACCCGTCATGGTACGGGACGACCAACTGGGGTGGCCAGGCCATCGACAAGAGCCGTGACATCATGATCGTGAACGACATGCGTGTGGCGATGAAGGGTCGTCTGCTGAGCCGCGAGGACGAAATTGCCCGCACGAAGGCCTCGGGCAAGGCGTCGCACAGCACTGGCGGTGTGGTTCCGATGAAAGAAACGCCCTACGGTGCCGAGCGCGGAATGGTTCAGTCATTCCTTGGTGTACCATGCACAACGCCGCCGTTCGGTACGATGGCTGCGGTCGACATGAAGACCCAGAAGATCCTGTGGCATCGCTCGATGGGAACACCAGAGCAATTCGGCCCTCTAGGCATGAAGACGCATCTGCCGATCGAACTTGGTATGCCGACACTTGGCGGCGCAACACCGACAGCCTCGGGCCTCGTGTTCTTTTCGGCGACCTCGGATTACTATCTGCGGGCCGTTGATGTCGCGACCGGTGAAGTTGTCTGGAAGAGCCCGCTTCCTGTGGGCGCAGGCTCAACGCCGCTAGTGTTTATGTCGCCCGAAGATGGTCGGCAGTACGTGGTCGTTACCGCAAACGGCGCGCGGGCTGCCCCGGACTTCGGCGATTACATTATCGCCTACGCACTTCCAAAAAAGCAGTGATATGAATTGGCCGCGGATGTTCACGAACACCTGCGGCCCTTCTAAACGAAGAAAAGCAGATTTATGTCGCAAGTGACCCGCATCATCCACCGTCGCGCCAATCTGGGTCAGGAGGCCGAATATGAGCGTCTTGTACGAGAAATGCTGACGGCTTGCTCAAGATCACCCGGTTATCGGTTCTCGACAGTCATTCCGCCAAGAATAGACGGCGAGGAATTTCATATCGTCCAGTGCTTCACGACGCAGAAGGCTCTTGATATCTGGCGCATCTCGAAGATTGCGACCGAGTGGCATGCACGCTTGCGGTATGTCTCGGACCATGAGCCCGAGTACCGGGTCTTCAATACGACCGACTTGTGGTTCTCGGCTACGGGTCTGGAAGGTCAGAAACAACCGGTACGCTGGCGGATGGCTGTGGTGACCTGGATGGGAATATTTCCACTGGCGTCCTTGGCCGTGGCCTTCCTGTTTCCCCTTCTGACGGCCCTGCCATTCATTCTCAGAATGATGATCCTGACCGTGTTGATCGTCTTTGCCATGTACTGGATCGTCATGCCGCGCTTGTTGCGATGGCTGGCCTGGTGGCTGAAGCGGTAAAAGAACGGGTATGGACGCCTGTCTACTCGCCAAGGTTTCCGTGGCGGCCCTCGTCTGCGAGGATCTCAACGACATGTCTTACGCGCGGGAGAAGCTGCTTTGTCGATGGCCAGATGGCGGAGATCTCGATTCTTGCTCCGGTGAACGCCTCTAGAACCGAAACAAGCGTTCCGGCTGCGATATGATTGGCAACGAGCGAACTCGGCATTTGCGCTAGTCCAAGGCTTGCCACTGCAGCATCGACAATCGCAGCCCCGTCACCGATCTCGTGAGTTGGAGGCGGTGTGACACGATAGATCAAGCCGTCGGCCGCCTTGACCCGCCATGTGTTTGGGATATCCCGGCGGAAACCAACGATGCAGTCATGCTCCTGCAAGTCCTCGATCGTGACAGGCTCACCGCGTGCTTTGAGATAATCCGGTGAAGCAACGATCAGGGCTCGTTGTTCGGTAAGCTTGCGGGTAATCAGCCCGGTGGTGCTTTTGGTCTCGCCAAACCGGATAGCAAGATCCACACCCTCCTCGACCGGATCGATGATCCTGTCGGTCAGCGACAGGGACAGGGAAAGGCCGGGATGTTGCTTCGTGATCTTCGCAAGCAAGGGCAGCAGAATCTGCCGGCCCCAGGCAGCAGGTGCATCAATCCGCAATCGACCGGCGAGCTGCTGGCTTTTTGCGGCGAGCGCATTTTCTACCGAACCGATCTCTTCCAATGCATGGCGACAGCTGGCCAGATAGGCCTCTCCATCGGGCGTCAAAGTCAGCTTGCGGGTGCTGCGATGCAGGAGCTTTACACCGAGCCTCTCTTCCAGCCGGGCAACGCTTTTGCCAACGGCGGACTTCGTCACGCCCAGCTTGTCTGCGGCTGCGGTGAAACTCAGCAGGGTTCCCGCTTCGACAAAGCTGATGATGCCGTTGAGTTGCTCAAGCTGAGCCATTGTAGCAAATTCCTCTACTCATCGTAGATTTCGAGCTGTTTATCGTCTTCCAGATTTACATTACCACAGGTTCATCGGCAAGGGTTCACGACGAGCGCGAACTCGTCGTCCAAAATGCAGGGTTTGTGAAATGGCTCAAAAGTTTCTGTCCGCAATAAGCGCCTTGTCAGGTCTGCTCTTATCCGCGAGCATTGCATTCGCGGCACCCGCGATTGAAGTGCTTGGCAAGGACTACGTCTTTCCCAACAAGATTGAAGGCCTGCCGACGAAGCTCTCCGACTTCACCGGGCTACAGATCAACAGCTTTGAGACCAGCGATGGTGTCAAGCTTTCCTACTGGGAGGCGGGCAGTGGCCGGCCGCTGATCTTCGTTCCCGGCTGGTCGGCCAACGGCGCTGAATACGTCAATGTCATGTATCTGCTTGCACAAAAATATCATGTCTATGTGATCGATCCGCGCAATCAGGGCCTCTCCGAGAATGTCGAATACGGTACGCGGATCGCCCGCTTTGGCGCGGATCTGAACGAGTTCATCGTTCATCTCGGCGTCGAGAAAGTCGACCTTTGCGGCTGGTCGATGGGGGCGTCCATCATCTGGAGCTACATCGATCTGTTCGGCACGGACAATATCAACAAGGCGGCGTTCATTGACGAGCCGATCTCAATCTACACCCACGCCGACTGGTCGGAGCAAGAACGGCTTGATGCCGGCGGCATGACCACATCGCCTGAGCGCATGATTGCAGCCTTTGGCGGTGCGCCGACAAACGATCAGGTCGTCGATATGAACGCCATGCGCCGCTACATGGAAAGCGGTTCGCCCGCCTTCCAGAATTCGGAAGCGTTTGCTCGCGAGGTCATCAAGAGCGATCCCAAATTCATGAGCCTCGTCCTGTTCGATCATGCCGTGAATGATTGGCGTGACGTGGTCAGCCACAAGATCAATGTGCCGACCGCCATCTTTACAGGCGAGAACAGCAACAACGTCCCAAGCCAACGCTGGATGCAGTCGGTCATTCCGGGCGCCGAGCTACATGTCTACACGGCGGCGGAACAGGGCGACCATTTTCTCGCATTCAAAAATCCCAAGAAATTCACGGACGATCTCACGTCGTTCCTGGAGCGATAACCGAGATTCCTCGATCAACCTAAAGGCGGGATATGACCGCCAATCTCAAAGGAGACTATCATGCCTGTCGTACGCGTAAGCTGGTTCAGCGGTAAGGATGCCAAGGCGAAGAAGGCAGTTGCCGCCGAAATCACCGAGAGCATCGTCAAGAACACCGGGACAGACCCGAATTACATCTACGTCATCTTCGAAGACGTTGCGCCGTCCGATTGGGCTGGTGCTGGCAAGATTTTCGGTGAGGAAGCCGAATCCTCTTGAGTTTCTAAAGATCACATTGGGGGGCAGCGCACCGCAGCCTTCCAATGCGATCCAGGCGACGCTCACCGATAGATACGAGAATGCAAATGAAGCTCTATGTTTACGACCACTGCCCCTTTTGCGTGAAAGCGAGATCGATCTTTGGCCTGAAGACGCTGCCTTTCGAACTGGTGGTGATGTTGAACGACGATGCCGCCACTCCAGAGCGAATGGTTGGGCGGAAAGTTGCGCCTGTCCTGGAAAATGAAGGCCAATTCCTCGCCGAAAGCATGGATATCGTCGCTAACATTGATGCGGTCCATGGACAGAGAATTTTGATGGGGCCGGCAAATCCGATCGTGACGGATTGGATCAAGGAAAGCTCGTCAAACCTCTATGCGTTGGCCATGCCTCGCTGGGCCAGGGCGCAGTTACCGGAATTCGAGACTGCCGAGGCTCGGGCGTTTTTCACGCATAAGAAGGAAGCCATAATTGGCCCCTTTTCCGATCGGCTTGCCAAAACCGAAAACCTGATCACCACAGCAAATCTCAACCTGACGCGTCTTGATCCACTCGTACAATCTGCTGATGCAGTCAACGGCGAGTTGTCGACAGACGATATCCACCTCTTCGCGCACCTTCGTGCGCTCTCGATTGTCCGAGGCATTACCTATCCCCACGCCGTCGAGGCATATCGGAAGCGCATGTCCGCGAAGATGAATGTTCCGCTTCACGACGACATCGCGTCGTAGGATTCCTGAAAAGATGAGGCAACCGTTGCCGCGCTTCCAAGCGGCGCACTCGTGGGTCAATGCCCCTGGCGGCCTCAATCCGATCCAATCAATGGAAATGTATTATGACCTATATCACCAACGTTTTTCACATGACAGTCGAGCCCCGGAACCTGGCGGAATTCAAGGAGCTGATCGAGCCGATCATTGCGGCCTCGAGCAAAGAGCCGGGTACGCTGATCTATGAATATTCCCTGGGTGGAGACGGGCGAACTGTCCATATCGTCGAGCGATATATGACGGATGCGGTTCTATCCCACGTGGAGAACACCTTTGGTCCCTATGCTGAGCGTTTTCTCAAGCTGGCGAGCATCGACAAGCTGTATGTATACGGAGAACCGCCTGCTGATCTACGTGCAAAGCTCGAAACGTTTGGCGCGATTTTTATGACTCCGATATCCGGATTTTCGCGCCCGGTTGAGGCGGCCTAGTCGGTTCATCACTGCCGTTTTCGTTCGACCTGGGGCCTGACCCGCTGGCTATTGGCTTTTCCGCATCAGCAAATAGCCACGATGCTCTTGGTGCCGCGATCTTTACGTTACCGAATGAATGTGCCTCATTCGGTGTTGAATCCATGGTGGCAATGAGCTTCGTACCATGCCAGTCTTTGCGCTTGCGCTCACCGTGGCGTTCCAACAGTACGAGCAGTCGTTGCCGGTGAGTTCGGCGCTGGTAAAAGGGGGTGCCGTGGTTGGAGAAAGCGATATTATGCAAATGAAAGCAGCAGTCATCCATGCGCCCGGCGGTCCGGAAGCGCTCGTCATTGAGGCGCGCGAAATTCCTGTACCGCAGTCCGGCAGGGTAAGGATCAAGGTCAAGGCGTTCGGTCTCAACCGCTCAGAACTGTTTACGCGCCAAGGTCACTCGCCGGAAGTCAGGTTTCCACGCATCCTTGGAATAGAGGCGGTTGGTACGGTGGATAGCGCTCCGTCGGGCGAGTTCGTATCCGGCGACATCGTCGCGACCGTCATGGGCGGGATGGGCCGGGCCTTCGACGGCAGCTATGCCGAGTACGTCTGCGTTCCCGCCAAGCAGGTGAAACGTCTCAAGGCCACACTGCCTTGGGAGACATTGGGCGCTCTTCCCGAGATGCTACAAACTGCGTGGGGATCCTTGTTCTCCGCTTTGAAGCTTCAGGCGGGCCAGCGCTTGCTTGTCCGTGGCGGGACGACATCCGTCGGCATGGCGGCGATCGGTCTGGCCAGACGTGCAGGAGCCCACGTCAGCGCGACCACGCGCAGCGAGGATCGGGCGGGCCTGTTATGGGAAACCGGGGCGCAACGGGTAATTGTTGATGATGGCAATATTCATGCTGGAGCCCATAGGTTCGACAAGGTGCTCGAGTTGGTTGGCACAACGACGCTGGAGGATTCGCTGAAGGCCACTGATCGCAACGGCATCGTCTGCATGTCAGGTATGGTCGGAAACCGGTGGGTGCTGAATGATTTCGCACCCATGGATTCAATCCCGAACAGAGTGGCACTGACAATCTACAGCGGTGAGCCCGAGGATTTCATGGAGATGCCGTTCCAGGAATTGGTCAACGATGTGGCGTCGGGTCAGATTGCAGTCAAGATCGGCAAGGTCTTCAAGCTCGATCAGATCGCTGAAGCCCACGCCTGCATGGAAGCGAATGCTGCCGATGGCAAGATCGTAATTGTCACGGAATAGGTATGGATCTTTTCAACGAAACCCGTCACCTGCCGCTCGACGGCGCTCAGGTCGTCTATCATCCAGCCCCTGATCTCGGCATGTCGGCCGACGAACTCTTCAATCTGCTTCGTCGCGATATCGTCTGGGAGCAGCACTCGATTAAGATCGAGGACCGCGTCATTCCACAACCACGTCTGAGCAGTTGGTATGGTGACGTCGTGCACACCTATTCCACACTGGCGCATGTTCTGACCCCGCACGCCTTCACGCCGCTGCTTGAGATGGTGCGAGAACGTGTCGAAACGATCTGCGCCTCAAAGTTCAACTCGATGCTGGCAAACCTCTACAGGAGCGGCGACGATGCGATTGGTTGGCATTCTGACAACGAACCTGAACTCGGCCCTGAGCCGCTTATCGCATCGATCAGTCTTGGCGCCGAACGCCGCTTTGACCTCAGGCGTCGCGATGACCACTCGAAAACTGTTCGCCTGGTGCTGGAGCACGGCAGCCTTCTTGTGATGTCTGGCGAAACCCAACGCAACTGGCAGCACGGTGTGGCTCGCACCAAACAGGTGACACGGGAGAGGATCAACCTTACCTTCCGTTTGACAGCAGCAAGCCGACATTGGTTTGCGTTTGCCAAGTCGAGCCGATAACTAAGCGTCGTTGATCGCCTGTCGGGCTTCATCAAGTTTCGGCGACTACGCTCAGAGGCTTTTGCGCATCGTCTGGCTTCAATCACGCTGCAGTCGCCTTACGCACCGCGGGAAGCACTTCGGATCCCAGATGGTCGATCGCTTTGGCCACCTTGTTGAACGGAAGGCCACCGATATCGATCTGCGCCATGAACCTGTCGTGACGGAACAACTCATACTCGTAGAGTATCTTGTCGATGATCTGCTGCGGGCTCCCGACGAACAGCGCACCCCTTGGACCGGCGAGGCGCTCGTAGTCCTGGCGCGAGACCTTCCAGCCATCGTCGCCGTTCGGCAGGTTATGACCGATATATCGCGAATAGTGAGGATAGAATTCGTCGAGCGCAGACTGGCTGTCTTGCTGAATATGGAGGTGGCTGGATATTCCCACCTTGCAGTCTGCCAGATCGTGTCCCGCTTCGCGAAAGCTTCTGCGATAGAGATCGACGAACGGCCGGAAGGTCGCTGGTTCTCCGCCGATGTTGGCAAGATTGAGCGGAACGCCGGCGCGACCGGCACGAATTGCACTTTGCGGCGTTCCGCCAGCGCCAACCCAGATCGGCGGCTTTGCAGCATAGGGTCGGGGCGCGATCTCGGCTCTGTCGAGTGCGGGGCGAAATCGTCCTCGCCAGGTAATCTCATCGCCCGCGGCGATCTTGAGGAGCAGCTCCAGCTTCTCCTCATAGAGCGCATCGTAATCTGAGAGATCATACCCGAACAGCGGGAAGGATTCGATGAAGGCTCCTCGTCCGACGGTCAGCTCACCGCGCCCGGACGACAGAAGGTCGATCGTCGCGAGTTCCTCGTAAATCCTGACCGGATCGGACGAGGAGAGGATGGTCACTGCCGTGGTGATGCGGATATCGCGGGTGACTGCCGCTATGGCCCCCATCACGGCGACAGGTACGGAGATCGTATAGTCCGGCCGGTGATGTTCTCCGACACCGAAGACATTGAGGCCTGCCTGGTCGGCAAGCTTCGCTGCCTCGACGATCTCCAGCAGCCGGCGCTTCGATGCTTCCGGTCCGCGAGTGCCAATCGGCAGGTCGCCGAATGTGTAAAGACCGATCTCCATGCTCGAGGTTCCTATTTGCTGATGACTTCAGCCAGGAAACGACCCGCCTGGGCTGCACCTTCGGCAGAAATCGTGTGAGGCAGTCCAGGCAGGATCACCGTGGTCACCGTCATGCCGAGGGCTTGGAGCGTAGCCGCGGCCTTTGTGGTTTCCGCAACCGGGATCACCGGATCAGCACTCCCGTGCACCAGCAGGATCGGCGTCTGTAAAGCCGGTTCAAGTGGAACCGGAGAGGCTAGGCGTCCGGAAAAACCGATAACCGCGCCGACGGGCCAGCGCCCGGAAGCTACCGCATCAAGCGCCATGATCGTGCCCTGGGAGAAGCCGACGAAGGCGACCCGGTCGAGCCGTTCGGCAAACCCGTTCTCTTCAACAATGGCAGAGATCACCTGATCGAAGGAAGGCCGCGCCTGCTCGATGCGGCCACTGCGGTTTTCCTCGGTTACGCCGGCAACGCTGAACCACTGATAGCCTGATCCGAAACTCGACGGGCTCGGCCCATTCGGAGAGACGAAAACAGCGCCCGGCAGATCGTCCTTCCAGGAGTTTGCAAGCGGTGCAAGGTCGTCGCCGCTCGAGCCGACGCCGTGAAGCATGATGACGAGATTTTCAGACACTGGTTGAATCCTTATGCATGCTCAAAAGGCAGTTGCGGGCCGACCGGGACGATGCCGTTCGGGTTGAGTGCCTTGATCGAGTAATAGCCGCGTTTGATGTGGTCGATGTTGACCGTGCCGCGAATGCCGGGGATCGCAAGGATGTTTTCCACATAGCTGCTGAGGCGGGAATAATCGGCAAGCCGGCGCAAATTGCACTTGAACAGGCCGTTATAGGCGGCATCGAAGCGGATCAGCGTGACGAACAACCGCACATCAGCTTCCGTCAGGCGATCGCCGAACAGATAAGGACCCTGGCTCTCCAGGCGAGTTTCGAGTTCGTCGAGCATGCCGAATACATCGGCGAATGCTTCTTCATAGGCGTTCTGCGTGATCGCGAAGCCAGCCCGGTAAACGCCGTTATTGAGTTTTGGATAGATCCGCTCATTCAAGGCGTCGATTTCGACGCGCAGGTGTTCCGGGTAAAGGTCGATGGTGTTATCCGCAAATACGCCGAAGCCGGAATTGAGCATTCGCAGAATGTCGGCGGACTCGTTATTGACGATGGTGCGGCGCTCCTTGTCCCAAAGGACCGGTACTGTCGCCCGACCGGTATAGACTGCATCGGCACTCGTGTAGATCTGGTGGAGATAATCGGCACCATTGAGCGTATCGCGATCGGATCCCGGATATTCGCCAAAGTGCCAGCCCTGGTCGGATAGCGCCGGCTCGACGACCGAGACCGATATGACCTCTTCGAGCTTCTTTAGAGCGCGGCCGATGAGAGTGCGGGATGCCCAGGGGCAGATCAGCGCGACATAGAGGTGATAGCGGTCGGCTTCAGCCTTGAACCCGCCTTCACCAGTCGTCCCGGCGCTTCCGTCCGGCGTAATCCAGTTGCGAAAACCGGAGACCTGACGGACGAAACCGCCTTTGGCATCGCTCGCCTGAACCGGGTGCCAGTCGGCAGTCCATTTACCTTCTACAAGCATTGCTTACTCCTGGATATTCTGGGGTGCCGGTGCAATGATGCTGATCTCGGTACCCCAAGGATCGTTCAATGTCAGACCCATTTGCTTCTCGGCTGTTGAAATTTTGGCTTCTGTCGATTTGGCGCTGACGGATAACCGAAAATCCTCGCTTGCGACGATCTCAATATTTGCGAGACCTGTGCTTGGATAGCTGCGTGCGCCGGTGCCGCGGCTATTCCATATATTCGTTGCGAGGTGATGATGGTAACCATCGGCACCATAGAATGTCCCACCGGGATATCGTGATGTGACTGCAAAGCCGAGCACGTTGCTATAGAAAGTCTCCGCAGCGGGAATCGCACCGACCTGCAGATGCACGTGGCCGACCGTTGATCCCTCGGGAAAACCATTCCAGTCTTCGCCACCGCTTGTAGCGACGACGGCATCGATATCGAGTTCGTCGCTTGGCATATGCAAAAGACCATCTTTCCATTGCCATGAGAGGACTGGTCGGTCCGAGTAGATCTCGACGCCGTTGCCTTCCGGATCGGACAGGTAGAGGGCTTCGCTCACGCCGTGATCTGAAGCGCCCACCACTGGCGGCCGGGTTTTCATCGCGTGCTTGATCCAGCGGCCGAGATCGGCGCGGGAGGGAAGCAGGAAGGCCGTGTGAAACAATCCGGCCTCGCGCGGCGAGCGGCGGCGCGCTGTCGTATCACGCCGCAGTTCGAGTAGCGTCTTTCCATCGACGCCAAGTTCCGCGGTCGATGCATCATTGTTAAGCAGGTGGAGGCCGACGGCCTCCTGGTAGAAGCCGCTCACACGGTCAAGGTCATTGACCGACAAGCTCACTTTGCCGATGCCAGTCTTCAAACTATGTGCCGTGCTCATGGTTGCTTCCGTTCGAATGGCGTAAAGGTTACTTGCGAACTGGGGTCGGGCACAGTGCCTTTGCGCCATCACCGATCAGTGCCAGGACAATCAGGCCGACGATCCAGAAAACTGGGAATTCCCAGCCGCCAGTCGGGTTATCGAAAAAGAAACCGGCCTTGCCGTGAACGGTGAAAATCGCACCGAGCAGCACCGGAATGACGGCGATGGCTGCGAGACGCGGCCAGATGCCCAAGATCAGCGCGGCAGCGCCCGCCAGTTCCCAAAGGATCGTGACGTATGCGAGCCAGCCCGGAAGGCCAAGCGAGGCAAAGAAGCCAGCGGTTCCATTCGGCGTGAAGACAAAGATCTTGAGCCCGGCATGGGCAAGGAAAAGCAGGCCAAGGGCGACGCGCAGGAGTAGCGCTGCGTAGGGGGCAGTACGAGTGTCGATCATGATTTAAACTCTCATTGGGTTAATCTCTGACCGGAATATGTCTCAATTCCCTATCGATGATTATCCCATCAAGAGGAGGCTAATTGATTCCAAATTGGAATCAATCAACTCCAGGCATCATCCCACGAAGGCTTCCCGCGATAGGCATCGGCCAGGAAATCAACCAGCACTCTGACCTTGAGCGCCAAGTGCCGGCTTGGCGGAAACACTACATAAAGGCCCAGGGGCTCATCCTCATATCGGCCGAGAACGGGTTTGATCGATCCTGCCCGTAGTCTGGCTCCAGCGACAAAACTCGGAACACGAGCAATCCCCAGCCCAGCGTCGGCGGCTGCGACACATGCTTCGGCATTGGAAAAATGCAGGCGCCCGCGGACGTCGGTGCCGACGGGTTGCCGCTTGTTATCTATCCTGAATCGCCATGATAGCGGGTCTCGAAAATTCGTGTCTATGATGCAGTCGTGGTCGACAAGCTCACCGGGGAGGGTCGGTATGCCCCTGGCATCCAGATACGACGGAGACGCCACGAGGACAATTCTTGCGGCACAGAGCTTCCGTGCGATCAGGCTGCTATCGGTTGGCTGGCCGATCCTGACTGCTGCATCGAATCCTTCGTCGACAAGATTGACGACTCGATCGGAAAAACTGATGTCCAGTTGAATATCCGGGTAGACTGCGGCAAACGAAATGAGCACTGGCGTCAATTGGGTCGTGCCAAATGTGATGGGTGCCGTGATCCGCAGTCTGCCTGAAGGCGCGCCAGACGCATTACGCACAGACGCATCGAGAGAATCGAAATCATCTATAAGGGCCTTTATCCGTTCGTAATAAGCCCTACCGACCTCCGACAGCGACAATGCCCTGGTCGTACGCATGAGGAGCTGTACACCTAGCTCTTTCTCGAGCCGTGATACGAGTTTCGACGCTTGCCCGGTGCTCGTTCCCAAACGGGCAGCTGCGGCTGCGAAGCTGCCCGTATCTATAACCGCTACAAACATGCGGTCGCATTCAAGTCGGTCCAAGGCACTCATCCTTTACATGAATCGGGCGGCCCCTGCGTCGTCAACAGTCGCCAACATCAGCACAGAAATTCGCGACGGCGAAATCTAGGAAGCTTCTCAGTTTTGGCGTCAGTCGTCGATCCGGCGCGTAGAGGATGTGCAAGGGCCGGGTCGGCACCACGTAGTCCGGAAGGAGCTCGACCAACTGACCATCGGCGAGATAGTCGCGCACAAGTTCTAACGGCTGCAACATAATCCCCAAGCCTTCCAAAGCCGCGCAAAGCAAGGGCTCGCCATGATCTGCCACAAGCCGACTTGTGACGGGGATGACCTGCCGGCCGTCCGGGCCATCAAAGGTCCAGTGGGTGCGCAGTGCCGTATGGGAGAATCCAAGGCATTCGTGCCGTGTCAAGTCTTGCGGCGACGTCAGTGGCGGTGCTTTCGCCAGATATCTGGGCGATGCGCAAAGAGCCAGTTGATATGGTGAAAGCCGTCTAGCGATTAACCCGCTGTCCAAGAGCTCTCCAACCCTAAACACTGCGTCATAGCCTTCGTCGATCAGGTCCACCGCGCGGTTGGCCAGTGTCAGTTCAACAGACACTTCCGGGTACAGCTTCAGGAATTGGGGGAGGAGTGGGGAAAGGCTACGCATGCCGAAGCTCACAGGGGCATTTATGCGCAGGCGTCCTGCCGGCACTGCGCGCGTTTCTGCCGCCATGCTCTCGGCTGTCTCGACCTCGGCCAGAATGATTTTTGCGCGCTCGTAGAAGATCCGTCCGAAATCGGTCAGACTCTGTCTACGCGTCGAGCGATGGAGAAGCTGGACACCCAGGTGCTGCTCAAGCTTCTGGACATGTTTGCCGACAAGCTGAGATGACATCTGCAATGCTTCGGCCGCGGCGCTGAATGAGCCGCAGTCCACGGCTCTGACAAACACTTCCATCCCAGTCAGACGATCCATTCAAAACATTCCGTTTCAAGTGATGCGATGATCGTGCGATTTATCTTATTTTGTTTCAGAGGCAAAGTGTCTTTAGTCGAAAAGAGAGGATATGGAAATGAAAGTCGCAGTCATTGGAACAGGGAACATGGGCTCTGGATTTGCCCGGGCATTTGCTGCTCGAGGCGTTGATGTCGTCATGGGTCACCGGGATCCGGCCAAGGCCGCATCACTTGCCGCCGAAATCGGCTCGCATGTTGAAGGCGGGGGTATCGCCGCTGCTATAAAGCTTGCGGATGTTGTTTTGTTGGCGCTGCCGTACCAGGCCGTCGCTCCAGTTCTGGCAGAAGCCGGGGACCTGAAGGGCAAAATCCTGATCGACATCACCAACCCGATCACTGCCGACTACAAGGAATTGCTCCTGGGTCACACGACGTCCGCTTCCGAGGAAATTCAGAAGCTCGCAGGTGGTGCCCATGTCGTGAAAGCATTTAACACGATATTTGCGGGCCTGATTTCGCCGGAGGCCCGGACGGGCAAGACGCTGCAAGTGTTTGTGGCTGGCGATGATGAGGACGCAACGGCGAAGGTGCGCAAATTGGCTGAGACGTTGTCGTTCGAGCCTATCAATGCCGGCCCGTTGAGCAACAGCCGCTTTCTAGAACCGATAGGAGAGATGAACATCCACTTCGGCTTTTTCCTCGGTATGGGCCCGACGGTAGCGCCTGCCTGGGTTCGCGTTTGACAGAAGATGCCTGATGGAAAGCAATTTTGCGGTCCATCAGGCTTGCAGCCTAAGCAAATTATCGTGGAACTGCGCTTAACTTACGTTTTGGCTGCGATACGCAACTGGAGGAACACAATGAATTTCGTACGTACAGTGCCACTCGCCATCGGAATGCTTTTTGCGGCCGAAGGCCACTCAGCAGGAACTTCTGCATCACCCGCCGTTGGCGACTTCACTCTTTCGGGTGTTTCGCTCGAACAGTCGAGCTACAAGGGTGAACCAGCCTTCAGGATGGCGATGCCATCTGAGGCTATCCAAGACCCGCAGAAGGAAAAGCTTTCGGACCGGGACTTCATGGCATGGCTGCCTCTAGATTTTGGTGATGGCGTCATCGAGATCGAAGTGGCAAGTGAACTGGTTGAGAATGCTCCAGCATACGCACGTGGCTTTGTCGGCCTTACTTTCCGTATCGACAAGGACGGCCGCTTTGAAAGCATCTACCTGCGCCCGACGAACAGTACCGCGGGCGATCAGGTGCGGCGCAACCACAGTGTGCAGTATGTAGCATACCCAGACTATCGTTTCGACAGGCTGAGGCAGGAATCTCCTGAAAAATACGAGAGCTACGCGGAGCTTGACCTAGGACGATGGATCCACATGAAGATCCTCGTATCCGGAGAAAGGGCAGAACTCTATCTCGACGGTAATGAACGACCTGCTTTGATTGTCAGCGATCTAAAACTGGGAGCTGGTCAACGAGGCGGCGTGGGCGTCTGGCTGGAATCCGGGACGCTGGCCTATTTCCGAAACCTGAAGGTAACCCCTGCTCCTTGAAAAAAATTGGACAGGCCAAGGGCCCGTCATGTTACGGCAATGCGGAAAGCTCAGCCTACACCTGATGATCTCTATCAGGTGTAGGCCTATGAAATTCGCAAGCAACATTGTCCGCCTTTTTCTACAATATCTCTATCCGGCCATCGTTCTTGCCATCCTGGTGGCTGGGCCTTTAAGTATTTTACTGCTCAGGTGACGTGTTCTCAAGGGCAAATGAGGACTTGGCCGCCACGAACAAGGCGGTAATGACTGATCTTAGCGCAAAGCCGCTCACGCCAAACAGCGAAAATCGGACGGGCTAAGATCCTTGCCGATCAGGTTAGAAATCTGCCGGGATTAAGACCAGCGCCGCACTAATGACCTGAAGAAGCGACATCAGCGCCGCCAATGCTCTCGCCAAAAAGGCAGCGCCAATGCGTTTCAGCGGGAAGCTCGATCCGCCGATGATGCCCTCCATCGACGCAATAAGCCGGTTACCCTTGACTGTCGCCTTCGTCACGGATGCAACATTTGCAGGATCTGGTCCAGATCGCCGATTTGAATGTGTCCGGAACATAGACGATGGGGGAGGGCAAGGCATCGCGGATTCGCTGCAAGATCTGGACGGCGTCAAACTCTCGCTGGCTTAAGGGACTTTAGAGCCGCGTAGCTTCATCAGCCAGCGGTCCGAGAACGATACGGGGGCGATGCAGGACAAAGCGGATGACCTGGCGGCCGCGGCAAGGCTCCTACGTCCGCCGAACCACCGGCAGAGAATTTCATGCATAGGATAGAATAGGATCGTATCGATCGTGGCCACAGCATGGCGCCGTGATAGGGCATGATCAAAAAGACGAACGCCGTAGTCACCAGAACGATCACGGCCACGAAGGTTACTTTTCAAACGACGCCTTTCCCACATTTGCCGCCTTTTTGTCGGTCCCGGCGGGTCAGGATGTTGCAGAGCCCGGCTGCTGTTCGATGTAGCTGCCCTGCGTGCCGGAGTGCGGTGTTTGATCACCATGATCGTCGGGCGCTTTCGGCATGAAGCGGGCCAGGCGCCGCGTGATGCTGTCGATATAGGAAAGGATCATCGGCACTACGAACAGGGTCAGGACGGTGGAACTGATCAGCCCACCGATCACGGCATGGGCCATGGGAGCGCGCTGCGCACCGCCGCCAGCCACCGCCATCCCGAGCGGGATCATGCCGAAGATCATAGCTAGAGTTGTCATGACGATCGGGCGGAAGCGGATGGCGACAGCGCTGATCAGGGCGTCGTTGAGAGAAAGACCGCGCCGGCGCTCCTGATTGGCGAAGTCGACCAGCAGGATGCCGTTCTTGGTGACGAGGCCCATCAGCATGATGAAGCCGATCAGCGAGAACATGTTGATTGTGCTTCCGGCGATCAGGAGTCCGAGAAGCACGCCGACGAGCGAGAGGGGCAGGGCTGCCATGATGGCAAGCGGTTGCAGGAAACTACTGAACTGCGAGGCCAATACCAGATAGATGAAGATCACCGCCATCGCGAGTGCCGTCACCATATGCCCCATTGTTTCCTGCATGTTCTCCGATTCCCCGCCAAAGCGGATGAGGTAGCCTTCGGGCAAATCTCGGTTGGCGATCAGCGTCTGCAATTCGCTGGTCACGTCGCCGAGCGTGCGGCCCGATACATCGGCGGACACCAGCACCTCCCGGCGATTGTCGAGGCGGCGGATTTCGGAAGCCGCCGGGACGGCCTTGATATCGGCGACCTGATCGACCTGGACCAGGATCGGCGCTCCATTTTCATCCGTTCGCCCGGTCGTCAGCATAAGCTCGCCGATCATCGCCGCATCGGCGCGTTGCTCGCTCGGCAGGCGCACGACAATCTCGTAGGTCTCGCCCGTGGTATCCGTCCAGTTTGAAACCTCCTCGCCGCCGATAAGCGGCGAGAGTGAGGCGGCAAGATCGGATCTGGTCATGCCGAGATCGCTCGCCGCCTCGCGCTTCAGGCGCACCGAAAGGATGAAGGTCACTTCCCTCGCGCTCGAATTCACGTCGACCATGCCCGGTATCCTGCGCATGTCGTCGGCAAGATCTGAGGCGATTTTCTCGATGACCGCGCGGTCGTCTCCAAGCACGCTTAACTGGATGGGGCTGTCCCCGCCGCCGAACCCTTCCTGCACGATGGCGATCTCGATGCCCGGAATGACGGACAGCCGCTCGCGGATCGGATTTGCCAGCATGAGTGGGGTTCGTTTACGCTGCTCGAGAGGAACGAGGCGCACCAGCACGGCGGCGCGATGCTTGCCGACCGTCCCGCCCGTGTTGATCGTCGAATAGATCGTCTCGACCTCGGGGAACTCCCTGAGCGCGTTCTCGACCTGGCGCACTTTCGTCGCGGTGTAGTCGAGGGAGGAGCCGACCGGCGCGGTGACGTTGATCTGGAACCGGCCCTCGTCGGCGCCGGGCACGAACTCCGCGCCGACCAGCGGCACCATGAACAGGCTGCCAATAAAGATGCCGACGGTTGCAAGAAGCGTCACGAGACGGTGGCGCAAAGTCCAGCCGATCACATGCCGATACTGACCGGCCAGCCATTCGAAGCCGTGATCGAAGCGCGCGACCAAACGGCCGACGGGTCCGCGCTTCGCGTCCGGCTGCGCATCGGGATCGTACCAGACGCTGGACAGCATCGGATCAAGCGTGAAGGCAACGAAGAGCGAGATGAGCACGGCGGCGGAGACCGTCACGCCGAATTCGTAGAAAAAGCGCCCCACGATACCGTCCATGAAGGCGACCGGCAGGAACACCGCGACGATCGTCAGGGTCGTGGCGATCACCGCAAGCCCGATCTCGTTGGTGCCGTCCAGCGCCGCGCGAATGTGTGACTTGCCCATGTGAAGATGCCGCGTGATGTTCTCGCGCACGACGATGGCATCATCCACGAGGATACCGATCGAGAGCGTCAACGCCAGCAGGCTCAGCGTGTTGAGTGTGAAGCCGAGGAAGCTGATGACCGCCAGCGTTCCGAGCATGGCGATCGGCAGTGTCAGGCCGGTGATGACGGTGCTGCGCCAGGAGTTAAGGAACAGGAAAACGATCGCAACGGCGAGTGCTGTGCCCTCGATTAGCGTCGCCTGAACCTGGGAAACGGACTCCTGAATGGCCGTCGAGGCATCGGTAACAACGCGCAACTGTACGTTCTGCGACGCGAGTTCCGCGTTGAGGTGGTCGAGACGCGCGTTGACGTCTGCCACCACCTGCACCGTATTGGCGTCCTGGACCTTCACGATATCGATGGCGAGCGCCGTTTCGCCATTATAGAGCGCCCGGCTCTCGGCGTCGGCCGCACCATCCGAGACGGTCGCGACGTCACGCAGGTAGACCGGGCCCCCGCCGTGACGGGCGACGACCATGTCGAGCAGGTCTCGCGGCTGCTCGATCCGACCTTGAATTTGAATAGTCCGTTCGGAGAAGGTGCTGATAACGCTGCCAGCCGGACTGTTCTTGTTGCCCGATTTAAGTGCATTGATCACATCGTTAATGCCAACGCTCAGCGCGCGCATCCGCGTATCGTCGATGGCGACGTCGATCTGGCGCTTCTGGCCGCCTACCAGCGTCGCCTGACCGACGCCAGAGATGGTGGTCAACTGTCGGACAACGCGCTGATCAGCGATCGTCGTCAGGGCAGGGACGTCCAGCGACGTCGAACTGATGGCGATGGACAGGATCGGCTGATCGGACGGATTGAACCGCGAGACGATTGGCTTGTCGACATCTTCCGGGAATCCGGCTTCAAGGGCCGCCACTTTGTCTCGCACATCCTGCGCGGCCACCGCGCCCTGAACCTCGAGCTTAAAACTTGCCGTGACGACAGAGCGTCCCTCGTAGGAGGTCGAGGTAATCTCGTCGAGGCCGCTGATGGCATTCAACGCGTCCTCAATGGGACGGGTGACTTCCGTCTCGACAGTTTCCGGTGTCGCGCCGGGATAGGTCGTCATCACCACGACGATCGGAACGTCGACATTGGGATACTGGTCGAGCCCCAGCCGCTGAAACGAGAAGACGCCCATCACCAGCAGGGCTACCATCATCATGGTGGTGAAGACGGGATGGATGACGGAGATGCGGGTCAGGAACATGTCAGCCGGCCTTGTTGACGGTCACGGCGACATCCGGCTTCAGCTCTGGCAGCAGCGCGGTCACGATCGTGTCGCCATCGACCAGGCCGTCGGCAATCTCGATCAGGCTACCGCCGTTCCAGGCCTGTCCAACCGTAACCCGTTGGCGTCGAAGATGGCCGCTGTGCAGCTTCAGAACATAGTCGCCGGTCTCGTCCTTGCGCAGGGATATCGCCGGGACGACAAGGGCGCCGGCCTTTTCCCGAACGAGGATCGAGCCCGTCGCGAACATCCCGCCCCAGAGCCGTCCGTCGCGATTGGAAAGGCGCAGATAGACAGGGACGAACCGAGTCCCATTGTCCGCGACCGGATTGATGCGGGCGACCTCGCCGAGGATCGTTTGTCCTTCCATCCCGTCGATCTGAAGTTCGGCTGTCTGCCCTGCAGCCACGCGTGCGACATCGCGGGTTGAGACAACGACCTTCGCCTCGAGAGTGCTGGTATCGACGATAGTCAGCAGTTCGGCATCCGCGCTGACCCGCGAACCCGCCTCGACCGCGCGGCTCGCAACAATGCCGTCGAAGGTGGCGGTAACGTCCGCATCGCGCAGCGCGACGCGGGCGATATCGACCTGCGCCGAAAGGCTCTGCACCTTAGATGTGTTCGCGGCGACGTCCCTTCTGGCTTTTTCCAGTTGCTCTTTCGACGTGACGTTCTTTGCATCCAGCTGTTCGATCCGGCTCAGTGCCTGCACGGCAAGTGTCAGTTCGGCCTCGGCAGCGTCGCGGTCGCTTTCACGTTGCAACAGCGTCGATTGAAGATCATCCGTCTCGAAGCGAAGAACGACATCGCCAGCCCTGACGCGCTCGCCTTCGCGAACGGCTAGTCCGAGGACCTTGCCGGCGCTTCTTGCCCGCATCACTACCCGGCTGATCGGCTGAAGCTCACCACTGACGCGCAGACGCTCTGCCATCGAAACCGGCTCGACACTCGTCACTTCAGTTTGTGCCAGCTCAAGCGGTCCGCTTGCCTGTGATGCGGATACGGACGCGACGATATCCTTGACCCGTTCATTGGCATCGACCGTGCCACGAGTGGGATCGAGATACATGAAAACAAGAGTGCAGCCGCCCAGGACCATTCCTGCCTTGGCAATTCTCGCAAACCATTTGAAGGCCATGATGCGCACCCTTCCTCATCGAGTTCAACACGGCCGCGTTGATGCAGCCTCGTCGCACATCTCGGCGACCGGTTGTTCTCATGGTTAGGGCCCGACAATTGCAGCAGCATTACCGGCTCAAGTTGGGTTTACGTAATTCTTCCGCAACGTTCACAATAGAAAAGGAGACGTGGAAAAGGTGGTGAGCAGGATGAGACTTCTACTGGTCGAGGACGAAAAGGAACTGGCTGATGCCTTGATGGCAGCGCTCAGCAAGCAAGGCATTGTCATCGATCATGCGATGCTGCTCGCAGACGCAGGTGAACTCACACGACAGAACACGTATGATGTGATCCTCCTTGATCGTCGTTTGCCGGATGGGGAGGGCCTCACGTTTATTCCAAAGCTCCGGCGGGCAGCCGTGTTGACCCCCGTGATCGTCCTCACCGCGCGAAATGATCCGAAAGAGCGGATCGAGGGTCTCGACGGGGGAGCGGATGACTATCTCGGCAAACCCTTTCTCGTCGACGAACTGATGGCGCGTGTACGCGCCGTGCTTCGCCGTCCAGCTTCTGTCGTAGAAGCGAAGATCGTCGTCGGCCGCATGGCGATCGATCCGCTTAATCTCACGGTGACCATGGACAAAAGTCCGTTTGATCTTCCGCGCCGCGAACTGCTGGTGCTGATTGCGCTTGCCAAACGTCAGGGCAAAACCGTGCTGCGATCCGTTCTGGAAGCGGCCGTCTACAATTACGAGGAAGAGATCCAGTCAAACGCACTCGATGCGCACATCTCGCGGCTGCGTAAGCGCCTGGCGGATTGCTCTGCTGGCGTGTCCGTCCATAATATTCGTGGCGTCGGTTATTTGCTGAAGGATGAGGTTTGATGCAGACGACCCGCCCAAGCGCCTCACTCTGGTGGAAGTTGAGCTGGCAACTAAGCCTCGTTTTTGTCGCCGTGGTGGCCGCCGTTATTGTAGGATTGTGCGTTTACGGCGCAATGATCCTCTCGCCCAATGTCGGGCTGAAGGACAGGCTGACTCATGCGCTTGAGGGTTCGCTAACACGCGATCAACAGGGACGACTCGTCATCAAAGAGAGCGCCCAACTTCGATCGTTCAAAACAGAGAACGACCGCCTATGGTTCGTTGCCGCGACTCAGGACGGCCAACTGGTGAGTTTCGGCACCACTCCCGACTATTATCAGGGTCTAGCGCCATACGTTCGCTTGATCAGAGATGGCGACGTTCGAGGCGCGAGCGGAACGCAGGAAAAAGCCTCGATCGACGCCATCGAAACCCCTCTCGGTGAAATCAGGGTCATGTACGGCGGCAATACCAGCACGACTGACAATATTTTGACGATGCTGACCAGTCTTGCGCCAATCTACGTCCCGCTGTTGGCGATCGCGCTGCCAGCGTTGTTTCTGACCATCCCGCGCATCGTCGGCCGGGGGCTCGCAGGCTTGAAAGACGTCGCTAAAATGGCGCCGGAAATCGATCCCCGTCGCCCGGGGACGCGGCTTCCGATCAGCAAGGTGCCAAAAGAGGTGGCACCACTGATCGTTGCCTTCAACAGCATGCTGGAACGACTCGAAGAGCAGTTCCTTGCCAGGCAGCGATTTCTGATCGACGCGGCGCATGAACTCAGGACGCCGATCGCCATCATGCAGACCCGCATCGAAGGCATGGATGAGGGCAGGGAGCGCCGGCGTCTTCTCGACGATGTCGCGCGGCTTGCCGACACGGCCGAGCAGCTTCTGGCTTTCGAGCGCAACGATCAGACCGATGACCTGCAGGAAACTATGGATCTCGTCGACATCGCGAGGACGGTGGTGGCGGATCTCGCCCCGGTTGCTATCGCGGCAGGCTATGACATCTCGTTCGAGAGCGAGATTGAGACCCTGAAGCGGAAGGGCAGCCCATCAGCGCTCACGCGAGCGATCACCAACCTCGTTCGCAACGCGATCGATCACGGAGGTAATACCGGCGCAATCGTCGTCGCCGTCTCTTCTGATGCGGTGATTTCTGTTTCTGATCAGGGACCGGGCATCCCGGCAGATCAGCAGGAACTGATTTTCGAGCCATTCTACCGGGTAACGCCTCGTAGCAAGGGGGCTGGTCTTGGTCTGGCGCTTGTCAGGCAGATCGTTTCACGCCATGGCGGAAAAGTGACGATCGACAGTTCTTCTGCTGGGACGACGTTTGCGATCCGCTTCTAGCACATCAATCGGCTAAACGCCGCAGACGATTGGCTAGTATCGAAGTGTTACCGTCTCAATTCCTGTAATGTTGCCGCAATTCTTGTCGCGCATCCTCCGCCCATTGCGATCAGCAAGGGGACAGCATTGTGAACAACAGACACGGTCCGGAAGCGACGATTTCCGGAGCAGACAAAATGAGCAGGCATCGCTTCCGGCTAGTGTGGCTTGTCCTGCCAACGGCCGCTCTTCTCGCCGGCTGCACGTCCGTTCCTCTAAAGGAGGGCGGGACGTTGACGTCTTACAGTCAGCTCAGCCCGCCGAAAGGCAAGTTTACCAAATCCCGCACCTTTGTTGATGCACAGGGCTTAGCTGGCGTGAGAACAGTCTCGATCGTACCGACGACTTTCTCTTTTGATGCCGCCTCGCGAATTAAGTCACCGCAAGACAGGGCACTGGTCTCCAACGCGCTTGACCGTGCCGTTTGCGTTTCGCTCAGCGATAAGTACCAGATCGTCCTCACGGGTCAGCCTGCCGATCTGACCGTTCGAACCGTCGTGACCGATATTGTCGCGACCAACAAGACCATGGCCGGTGTTTCGACCGCGGTTTCGCTTGGCAGCAGCCTCGCCCTGCCGGTCGGGATTCCGCGACTGCCTGTCGGGCTCGGTGGCCTTGCGGTCGAGGCCGAGGCTATAGACATCAGCGGCACCCAACGGGCAGCTGTCGTCTGGTCGAAGGGCGCCAACTCGATCACTAACAATGCCCGCGTGTCAGAGGTCGGGGACGCTTACAGTCTCGCCGCAAATTTTGGAAAATATCTCTCGCGCATGCTCGTTAGCGGAAAAGAGCCGAAGGGCCTCGACCTCTCGTTGCCCTCTGCGCAACGGATGAATTCGGCACTTGGCGGCAAGCCCAAATACGCAGCCTGTGACGCGTTCGGTCGGTCGCCGGGTCTCGCCGGGATCGTCGCCGACAAGGTCGGCGCACCGCCCGAGTGGACCGACAAGAAGCCGAAGACCCCGACACAACAGGCATCGACGTATTAAAATCGGCCGGCTTTCCCGGGCGGTAGGACGGACGGAGCAAAGGCCACACCCCAGACCTTCCGTCCGTCTTAAAATCCTGGCCGCATTACCACCTTGTAATGTTGCCGCAATTCTTCCTCGCCAGAGTAGCGACAACTCGAAAGCAGGGCAGGCTCTCTAAAAGGGGAAACAACATCACGGCCACCCTCCGGCACGGCAAGCGAGTGCTCCAGGATGGCTAGTAAATAGAGTGCGCCCTGATGGCGGGCCATTTGGACGCCCTGCGTCAACTCGGGAACGCGGATCGCTTCTGATAGCACCAGCCTCTCCATCGCGATGACATCGGGTCTAAGCACGATCTCCAAAATGCGGATACATCCGTCGTAGAGCAGTTCGTCCAGGGGGCGTTTGTCGTTTTTGCTGAATTTCAGGCGACCCAGCGTATTGTCTGAATAAGTTAAAACAACTTGCCGGAGAAGATCTGCCTTGGAGGGAAAACAGCTGTAGAGGCTTCGTTTTGCCACGCCGGAGTCGAAGAGGGCGAGACTTCGGATCGGCGTCCATGCCCTGACGTCAGGCAACTGCCTCGACCGCCTGCTGAATCAGTTCCACGGCAAGCATCCGAACGATCGCCTGCATGTCACCGAAGGAGCAGCGCGCGAGGCGCAGTTCGTGGTGGGGGAAGGAAGCTCGATGTCGCCTTCACGGCTTGCACCCACGAAATTCCGACCTCTATTCCCACGCTATCTGGCGCGACCGTCTGATGGTGGCATTACCTGCCCGGTATCCATTGGCAGTCCGGCAGGAAGTCGAATGGCGGCAGCCTTCGACAGAGACTTTCCTTGTCCGTCACGGTGGCACCGGCCCGCAGGTTCATGACCTGATCGTGGCCCGCTCCGCCGAAAAATAGCCTGTGCCGACGATCCTGCGTGTCGATGTCGGGCGCACCGCGCTCTTGTGGGGTCAGAACAAGAGCAGTCCGAAATCGTACGCTAAGGACGAACGGAATGAGAACTTACGCGGCGTTCCTTAGCCTAGCCGGAAGGCGGAGCGATCGAAATCCGTTCGGCATCTGATGTTCGGCATCCCATGTGTAGATGCCGGTAAGGTTGATATGTTCCCAACTGAGCGGCGATATGTGTTTCAATAGAGTATCAGGAATGTCTCGCCCCGCTCGTTTCAGCTGTGTGACCGCGCGATCAAGATAAACCGTATTCCAGTGCACGATCGCACTGACGACGAGATTGAGCCCCGAGGCGCGGAAAGCTTGGCTTTCGAACGACCGGTCACGGATCTCGCCTCGCTCGTGGAAAAAGACAGCGCGCTTCAGCTTATGGGCGGCCTCGCCTTTGTTGAGACCGGCTTGGCATCTCCGCCGTAGTGCCGGGCTTGAGTACCATTCGATCATGAAGAGCGAACGCTCAATCCGACCGAGTTCGCGGAGCGCCTTCGCGAGATGGCTTTGCTTCGGAGACGCAGAAAGCTTCTTCAGGATCGTAGACGGTACCACGGACCGCGTCGTGATCGACGCCGCGAGATGGAGCAGATCGTCCCAATGGTCGAGAATCAGGGCGGTGTTGATCGGCGCCCCGATATGGTTCGACAGCGCCGGATATGCACCGCTCTTTTCTAGCGTGTGGAACTTCCGGTCTTTGAGATTGCGCAGTCGCGGTGAGAACCGCTTTCCGATCAAGGCGAACAGCCCGAAGATATGATCACTGGCACCGCCCGTGTCGGTAAAGTGTTCCTGAATGTCGAGCACCGTGTCCTGGTCGAAGAGCCCATCGAGCACATAGGCCGCCTCGCTTTCGGTCGGACTGATGGGCAAAATGCCGAAGTAGCCGTACTGATCTGACAGATGGCTATAGAATTTCGATCCGGGCTCGCTGCCGTAATGCAAATTGATGTCGCCGCGCTTTGCAGCCCGGTCGCTCGTACGGAAGAATTGGCCATCGGACGACGACGTTGTGCCATTGCCCCAAAGGCGCGAATGCGGATGCTGGGTGTGGACATCGGTGATGCACGCTTGCGCCGCGCGGTAGGTCTCCGATCGGGCATGGAATGTGCGCATCCACCCAATCTGGTGAGCGCTGATCCCCTTGGAGGCGCCCGCCATTCGCTTTGGGCCGAGGTTCGTCGCATCGGCCAGTACACCAGCGAGCATGGCAGAGACATTTTTCGGGATGTCGCCGGTGCGAACATGCGTGAAGTGATCCGCAAAGCCGGTCCATTCATGCACTTCCCTTAACAAGTCGGGAACCTCGACCAACGGATACATATCGCTGATCTCGGCATTCAGTTCCTCTGCTGCCACGGGGACTTCGCCGACGGTTGGTGTGACGATCAACGTTCCGGCCTCAAGACGAACTCCTTCGAGCTTTCCGGATCGTGCTCTGTGCGCAAGACGCTGCAGGTTGAACTCGAGCATCTGGCACGCTTCAGCAAGCCACTGCGCGCCGTCGCCTTGGACCCCCAAACCGAGACGATCTTCTTCCTTCATCGTGATGAATGTCGACCGCGGCATCAGATGCTCGTCAATCGGCCGGAAAGATCGGCTGCCGTCGACCCAAATATCCGCAGATCTAAGCCGGTCTCGCAAAGCCGCTAGCGTGGCGATCTCGTAGAGACGGCGATCAGGTTTCACTTGTTCGAAGATAAGCCGTCGATCAGTTTGGCTGAGATGGGTGAGCGGCACGCGATCAGGGAGTGTCCGCCGCTTCTCGGCATAAAGCCGTTTCAGCAGTGCAATTGCCGCCAGAAGCGGGTCGTGGCGATGCGCCGAGCGAAACGTGAAGGCCTGAAGAAATGCACCAATGTATTTGTGGACGGTCGCGTATTGTTCGGCTGCCACGGTCAACGGCGGTGCCTCGTTGTCGTCGACCATCGACTCAAGCTCAGGCTTCATCCGAAGCAACCGGTCCCAACCGACTTTTTGGTCGAGAACATCCAATGCGTTCCGACCATAGTCGTTGGCGGACTGCAGTGCGGTGATCGTATCTAGAAACATGCGCAGCGCTTTGGCGGTATTCGCTCTGCAGTCCATCTGTCGCTGCTTCTTTCGATTGTTGGCTTGCGAGAACAATTTACCCATCAGCTTGATGAACATCGTCACCGCATCGTCCGTGAGCTTCTGGCAAAGCTTGATGACTTGGGCCACGATCAGAGCGTGGCGACGGCTGGCGTTGAAGTCGTTGGCAAGCCAGGCCGGCGTTGCGTTGCCCTCCCGGATCATCTGGTCCCACCGTCCGGATGACACGCGCGCCTGCAGTTCCGGATCGATCTCCAGCCGCCGCAGAAAGGCTATCCGCTCGGTCAGCCCGACGAGGTTCGACGCGGCCGGCGCTTCTGGTGCCGAACGCAGCCAATGAAAGCGGGTCTGGCCGATCGACGGGTCAACCTCTAACAGCCTATCCAGTGATTGAAGCCTATCGAGTGGGATGTCTTCAATCAGGGTTCTTTCTGCTCGCCGCCGGGCTATGGCACGGCCGGCAAGGCCGATGCGTTCGATCGTGTCGATCGCCGGCAGAAGAGCGCCGCGTTCGCGAAACGCGGCGACAGTCGAACTGGCTATCGCAGCACCGTCGTCGGACATGGTCGCCGCTTGAATTGCCGCCAATAGCGCGGCGCGGCGATCTTGCAGCGTCGCGCTTCTCGTATCCAGATACACCATTAGCCGCGCCATATGATCCCGACGGGTTTCTTCGCGGCGTGCATAGAGGGCAAATTCGTCTGGAGCGGCGCCGATCTGATCAGCAACATACTTCAGCATGGCGCGAGGCGGAGTTTCTTCTGCTCCAAGCACTCGACCCGGGTATCGCATTAGACATAGCTGGATGGCGAAGCCGAGCCGATTGTGATTACGTCTCCGCAGTTCAATCTCCAGGCGATCCGCCAATGACAACGAATAGTGTCGGATTAGGTTATCCTCGTCGACTGGTATGTCGACAAGCTTCCGGCGATCTTGATCTTTAAGAAGCTTGCGCTTTGCCATCGCCCGACTCCATTGATGAGCAATCTGCTCGAAGCGTTGTCGAGTCGGGCCGGACAGAGAAATCAAAATTGGCGCATGTCGGTGGCAATCCACAGAGATCGGATGTTGCACATCGGATCTACGGCATCGTTCCGGTTTCGTTCGACCTTAGCGTACGATTTCGGACTGCTCTTGTTCCGACCCCATGAAGGAACATGACCGGTTGACGCTGGCGCTAAAAATGTTCGAGCGGAAACTGGAGGGGCGGCGCACATCTTCAAAATTGCCGGAATTGGTCGAGCTGGTGATGGCCAAACCGCTGGTGTCGGCCGGGATGGTGGCGAAAGCGCTCGAGGTCACGCCGCAGGCGGCGCGGCGGATCGTGGCGGAGCTGGGACTTAGGGAGATGACGGGGAGGGGGAGGTTTCGCGCTTGGGGGATTGTATAGCCGCCTCACTCCCCTAAGGCGGAGGAAGGTTCTCGAAGTCTTTGCTCGCTTCAAGTGCCGCCCATGTGGTCTTGGTCAATGTCGCAACGCCTGATCGATGGTTGAGGAAAAGAACGTCGGTCTCCGGGTCGTCCACGTCCTGCATCAGCAGAAAATGCGGTTCAGTGAGGACCGTGGTTCCAAAAGTTCCGTCTGCTCCGACCCGTATGGCCGCACGCTGGCCGCGGGAACGTGCCTCGCGCAGCCCTTGTTTCAACCAAGACCAATCTGGTGAGACGCTAGCAAGACGATTAAGCTTGTGAAAGACCGGGAAAAGGAGAGTATCGAATACGACGAATCAGTCAGAGGCGCGCGGCGTAGAAGGTGATGCTGGCGAGGATTTCTTTCAGGCTGGGCCTGCCGTGATAATAGAGCGCCGACGTCCGCTCGTATGCGCGTTCGTAAAGTCCGAACGTCTCTGAGTCGGATAGACTGAACGCGGGATTGCTGCTGATGTCCTGATTGTCGGCCTTCGGGAAGCGCGTCTGCTTGTGGGCAACATACGCGTCCGAGCCGAGGAAAGCTTGCACGTCCGGTTGGTCAAGCAGGCAGTAGACGTCGTAATAATGCCGGAGGAAATTGGCGGGGAACTGGCCGGTTTCTTGCTGCTTGCGATATTTGGTGGAGATGGTCTGGAGCTTCTCGACGAGCGTGTAGCCGGGTTCGTAGCAGGGAACGGCCAGTGCGCGATTATCGATCAGGTCCACGCGCGATGCCGCGTAATCGTAGGCCCAGGAGCTGATGTCCTTGTTGATATTTGGAGCCACCGTGTCGAAGCCGGCTTCGAGCAACACGCCGTCCTTGAGACCCGATTTCGTGCCGGTCGTCTCGGGGTAGTAGAGGCGGATGCCACCGCTGCGATACGTCTCGTTGTCGAATTCGGTATCGCGCTCGATCTTCTGGATACCGTCGATCGTGATCGTCTCGGCCAGCCAGTCATAGAAGCCCTTCCGGCTTTCATGATGCGCTGCCTTGTCGTGATTGGGGCCGGCTTTTACCCCCATCGCCTTCGGTGGTTCGATACGGATATCGATATCCTCCGAGAAGCGGTTGATGATGCGGTATCCTTTCGAGAGCGAGGTACCGCCCTTCAGCTCGAACGCCATCTCCAACTGCTGCAGGCCGTACAGGCAATGCATGATCCAGTAGTCTTTTTCGACCAGCACCGGCTGCACCTTCATCTGGTCAGCGACGATGCGCAGCAGGGAAGCAAAATCCTTGTGCCTATGGAGGAAATCAGCTGGCATGTGGATCTGCGGCGAGGGTGTTGAAGAATTTCCGCGTGCGCACCATGCCGTATTCCTTGGCAGCACGGGTGATGGCGGTGCGATTGCCTTGCAGGGCACGTTCCTTCACGCGGGCCAGCACCTGATCGCGGTCCTCGGCCAGCTGATCGAGATTGTTGACCAGGTCGACCAGTAGGAATTCTTTGGTCAGGGTTTTGGGGAAGGCTGGCTTTCTGCGGAACTCGAACTCTCGGCCGCCCAGCATGAAGTTGCCGTGGCGCTTATGGTTATAGACGACGGTCTTGTTATAGAGCTGCGTCGCGCCGACACCCAGACTGTTATAGGCATTGGGCGAGGTGACGAGGTAACGGTCATCCTTCAGGAAAGCCTCAACGAGCGCGTCATCCTCGGCAGGGGCCTTGCCGAACGCGGTCTGCTTCGGCCGGTGATAGACGCCGGTCGATAGCTTGGTCAGGTATCCCTCTGCCAGCAGCTGCTGAAGATGCCGATCGACAGACGACGACCATCGGGCGAGATCCTCCCGACGGTAGACCTTGCCGGACCGCAGATGCCTTTTCAATTCCTGTAACTTCGTCATGGGTTAGCTCCTACACTCACTATAGCGACATGTGGTCGTGAATGCAATTTTCTCCAAATCTCATGCAAATTTTGGCGGCAAATCAGCATATAGCTTACTGAAATAATTGAATTATATAGGGGAACTTCCGGAAAAATCTACTACTCGAACATCGAAAATCCCGGAACTGACTTGCCCTCCGGAAGGTCATGGACGATAGCGACGACATGACGTGCCCTCACCCTACGTTCCTTGATGGAGCTGGGGATGTCGCGCATAGGCGCGGTGGCTCTATATGAGATTATCGCTTTGGATCGGCTGGATGAGGCAGCTTGCATCCAATGGGTCGTTGATCGACGCGACCGGTTGGATGCCCTCGGTCTCCCCTCCATCGTGGTCCGCGAAATCCGTGAAAAAGTGCTGATAAGGGTGGTATTGGAGGAGTAGATGGTAAAACCGGTCGAGCTTACGAACGGTAAGGTATTTAAGAGCAAGAAGGCTGCCGAACAGCATTTTCGGGAAATGCTGGCACGCTATAACGACGGAGATCACATATCTGACTATCAGGACCACAGCGATCTCTCGGCGCTGCTTGAACGATTTGATTTGCTCGTTTCCGATGGCCCCTCGAAGATAGGGGCCGGCATAAGGCGGTTTGAGCGGCGGCTGAATAAGGGCGACGGATGGTCGAGCCCTGGATTCTGGGTCATTCGCGTCGACGATACTCCCACAGATTTCAGTTACGTGCAGGCAGTCGCAGGCCGTCCCAAGAGCGACGCGGAGGAATTCTCGGTGGCATACGGCGACAGTGCTAACGCCGAATTCCAGTGCAACGCCGATGTCGAGGTCGTGATCGATAAGGTCTTCCCGGCCTATGGCCTTCAAGTGCTGATTCAGCACATCGACGTAGGCCGAGAAATAGCGCGGTGCCAGAAAGCGGGCCGTGCCTTCGATCATTTCAAGTGTGCTTCGTATGACACTGGCCGTATCGACCTCACCGTCACGCCGTTGGAGGTAATCCAGCCGCTTGCGAATAATCGTCGGCAGGGAAAAGCCCTTGAGCCATTGCAGTACCGTTAGCGCGTGAAGCGGGATCAAGGTCTTCGGCACAAAGACAGTCAGGACATTCTCATTGATCCGTTCCATCATGTTGGAGAAACGATGATATGCGTCGTCGCTTTCCGAAGGCGCAGAAGCCGGGCGCCTTACAGCCGCACACTAAAGTGAAAGTGTAGTAGACAAGCGCTGAGGAGCTCGCTGCCGAAGCTGGTGACCGGTTAAGCTAGCGTGTTGGCCTCGGAATGCAGGATTTCTCACGATAGCGAATGTAAGGGCCATACCAGCGAATATAGACAGGGTACTCCCTACAAGCGGCTGACCGGCGCTTGTGGGCGCGAACAAAAGGATAGGGGTGATGCAGACGCTAAGGGGGGCGGTCTCCAACAAAGCCATGATGAGAAGTGTCATCGTCACTACTCCGAGAAATGAGCGGTGCCAGATGCCGCTTTGCATTTATCGAAGGTCGCCCAAATATTCGGGAGGTCGTGGTTGCTTCGCCGGCCTATCTCCAGCGGCAAGGGATGCCAGAAGAACCAGCAGATCTCTTGAGACATGAGTGTATTCGTGCCCGCATGACAGGTGGCCGTATCTATCATTGGGAGTTTTCGCGAGGAGGTAGAAGTTATACCCTGAATGTTCCAGGTCGTTTAACACTGGACGACAGTGGGCTTATGCTCGATGCGGCTTTGAACGGTGTGGGGCTTGCCTATCTTTCCGAGAGAGCGGTCGCACCGTTTTTGAGTACCGGTCGCCTAAAGAAGGTTCTTGACGATTGGACACCGGCCACGTCCGCGCTTTCCCTATACTACCCAGGCCGCCGGCAGGTTCCCCAGAAATTGCGAGCGTTCATTGAACTGGCTCGCAGCTATTCGCGCACTGCAGCCGAATCTGATACGTCTCCCAGAAGCGTGGGTTAGTTTGATTTGTCGAGGATCTTTCTGCTGCCGTTTAATGCAGCATTGGATTCTACAAGGTCTCCTATCACTAAAGCTTGCGAGCGTCATCGTTACGGGGAAATGCAGGAGCATTCACAAATGCACCAGATGGGCTTGCAGTTTAGCACCGGCTAATATCAGTACTGGCACAACCCGCCCAGCCCTTCCTTGTCCTCCAGACGGGGACGGTGATCTACGCCCCAAACGCCTGCTTGGCGGCGAAGATTCTCGATCTGATGAAGAATTCCGCGTTCGCCTCGCGAGGCCGCCGGCGAAGTCGTTCGCGAACGCGACCGGGGCCAAGTAGAGGTATTCCCCGTCTTTCGTCTCGCGAATGTCCATGCCGCCGGCGGGTCTCGAGCGTACCAGAAACGCCGACGGCCTTGTGGCACGTCCTGACGACTTTGCACAACGCGCCGGGACACGAGCATCTGTGTCCCATTTACTCAAATCAGAAAGCCGATCGCACAGTCCCACCATCGACGCGAATGGTCGCGCCGCTGATGTAGTCCGCGTAACCGCTTGCCAGATAGGTTACTGCCCCGGCAATCTCATCTGGGCGGCCAAGGCGACCGACATCGTTCGGGACCATATCGTTGACGCAGCCGCGCTCGATCTCATCCCAGGTCTCGCCCCAACCATGCTGCGAGGCAATCTTTTCGAGCAATTCCTTGACGGCGGGCACGAGGATAGCTCCGGGGGAGACTATGTTCGATGTGACCCCGGTATTTTTCAGCCTTCTCGCAAGTGAGACCGCGAGATTATGTCTTGCTGCCAACGAAGCTTCGTAGTCCGGCTGCATCGGGATTGGCTGGCTCGCCAAACCACCACCGATCTGGATAACCCGGCCCCAGCCACGACCGACCATAGCGGGCACAAGCCGCTGGATCATTCGCACGCCAGACAGGGCATTCACTTCGTATGTTTCCACCCACCGTTGCGGTGTCGCTGTGTGCCAGTCGAGATGGTGATAAAAGCCGGCGTTGTTGACGAGGATGTCGATTGCACCATTTCGGAGGGCCTGCGCAGCGACTGCATCGGCACCCTCATCGTTGGACAGGTCGCCGATCGCCGTATCGGCATCGCCTCCGGACGAAATGATCGACTGAGCAACTTTCTCGGTACGCTCCGGATCGCGCCCGTGGACCACAACTGCTGCTCCCTCAACCGCGAGCATCGCGGCTATGGCCGCGCCAATCCCCGCGGACGATCCCGTCACCAGACCACGCTTGCCTCTCAAATTCATATCCATGTCTTGTCTCCGTCGTTGAACGATTGGACAGAGATATGCGACGATCATTCTGCTGAGTAGTTGTGATAAAAGGGATGGCTTATGCCGATAAATGGGATAATTGGCAGAAGTAGTCTGGTCGAACTCAAAGCGGCAATAGCCGTAGCGGAATCCTGCAGTTTTCGCGTCGCGGCCGATACTCTTGGCATGTCGCCAACTGCAATCAGCAGTACGATCAAAAGCTTTGAAGACCGCCTGGGGATCCGCCTTTTCAATCGAACGACGCGCAGCGTGTCCCTCACCTCTGCTGGCAAGGAACTCGTTGGGCGCATTGTCCCCTTACTCGCAGAGATTGAGCGTACCCTTGAAGCGGCAGGAAGTCACGCGGGACATCCGAAAGGTGTACTTCGCATCAACAGTTCGGTGACCGCAGCACACGCCATCACTGGAATACTGCAGGACTTCATGGAGCGCTGTCCCGACGTCAAGATTGAACTTACGACCGAAACCAGTCTGATAGATATTGTCCTGGAAGGCTACGATGCCGGAATTCGGCTAAGAGACTCTGTGCCTGCTGATATGGTAGCGGTGCCTTTTCAATTCGGCCTAGATTTTTGCGTGGTGGGTTCACCGTCCTACCTTGCAGAGAGAACCCTACCAAAGGTTCCCGCCGACCTGATGACGCATAAATGCATTCGCAGTCAACACAAGAACGGCGGGCAATATCGTTGGGAGTTTGAATGGTCTGGCGAGGTTGCAACGCTCGAGGTACCGGGGCAGCTTCTTCTTGACGATCAGTCTCTCATCTTCAAGGCCGCGATCGATGGGATGGGACTTGCATATGTTGCACGTTCGGTCGCGAAAGAGGCCGTCAAGGCCGGAAAACTGATCTCGCTTCTGGAGGAATGGATGCCTCGGACATCTCCGCTTTGTCTGTATTATCCTCACAATCGAAATACGTCAGCGTCGTTAAGAGCGCTGATCGATTTGATAAGAGAGGGATGAATTCGAGGCCATCTCGATGGCGCGCGTCAGAAAAATAGTTACGGTTGCTCGCCGCCCAGCTACGCTCTCGGACCGAGTCAATGTTTTATCGACGTCTTTTTTCAGGTTAGGAGATCAAGCGCTTTATTGGGAAATGGACTGGGCGCTTCGACCGGCTGTGGCGGTAAGGTTGGAATGACCACCAGTTTGCAAAATAGCGAAGTCTTATGCGGAACCGAAACCTAGCGATTTGATTCCGTTCAAGGTGTCGACACTCTCTCTTCAGCCGCATCAACTCTTAAACAGTGCCGAAAGGTCACGCCGTCCATCGACCACTCGGATGATCTCCACGGTATGCACAGGAACGTCATCAGCGTCGGGCCTTGTTTCATAGAGGATAACATAGGGCGCTTCGACCAGCATACGAGCGGTTCGGAATACTTCCGGATGACGCTCTCCTAAACACGGGTGCTCTATGAGCAATTCCGCCTTGCGGCGAAAATTGGCGAAGTACCGTTCCGCGCTACGCGGCTGCTCCTTACCCAAATGAATGTAGATGTTTTTAACGTCAGCGCGCGCCTTCGGTGTCCAGAGAAGCTTAACGGGCATGAGGAGTGGCGGACGCTATTTCCTCGCGTGCTTCATCCAGCACAGCATCAAAATCCACTTCGGCAGCCGGCCCACTGGCTTTGCCTTCTTCCCACATCGCACGTAGCTTGACGATATCTTCGCGCTTCTGCGTCCATTTGGCTGACCAGTCACGCATGGCTTCGCGAACGACTTCGCTTCCGCTAGCATACGCTCCACTGCTTACAGCATCACGGAGCAATTCTGCGTGTTGAGGCGTCATCGAAACGCTGACCTTTTCAACATTCGGCATCTTTAATCTCCAAATAGCATTTGGTAGGAATTATTACCACCAAGTGCGCAGAGTGGCAACATTGTCTTGCGCTCGTGCCATTTTAGAGCCTCGATTGAGGAAAATCGAAACACGACCCTGAAGGGTGCAGTCGTTTCCGGCGACAGCGTCACGGCCAAAGTTGGCGGCGATCTCAACCTAGTCTCCGTTCCCGATACCGGCACAAGCGCCAACAAATCCGCGTCTGGCGGCCTCAGCCTCGGCGGAAGCGGCCTTTCCGGCATCCAGCTCGGCGGTGGCAAGGGATCGGGCGCAACCAACTGGATCTCTGAACAATCCGGCCTTGTCTCCAATGGGACGATGGATGTCACGGTTGGCGGCAATACCAACCTCGATGCCGGGAAGATCGTCTCGGCGACAGGCGACCTGACGATTGATACCGGCACACTTACCCACAGGGATTTTGAAGGCCAGAAGGGTTATGAGGGTTTCAGTGTGGCTCTCGGTATCGATCTGACCGGCGGCAAGGGAACCGATGCCAATCCGGTCGGCAACAGCACGCTCGAAGGCAGCTATCAGCTCGACGATACCCGCCAAACCGTTCGCGCCACCGTCGGCCCTGGTGAGATCGTCATTCGCAATCAAGACCAGCAGGCTGCTCTCGAGCAGAGCGGTGCAACAGATCCGCTCTCCGAACTCAACCGTGATCCGGGCAACGCCTATGAAATCACAAAGGACAAGCATGTCGCCGTCGATTTCTATCTGTCGACCAACAGCCTCAAAGCGGCCGCGGAGGGCATCGACGTTGTCGGCAAGGCTCTTGGCGAGGCCTTCGAAGCACTGGGGGCAAAGCTTGCGTCCTCAGGTGATCTGACACCAGATGAATTGGCGACAGCCCGTAAAGTCGCCAAAGCCCTTGATGCCGGTACACTCGATATCGCGGCACTTGCGACCTGCACTGGCCGGCAGGGCTTCAATCTCATCGATCTCCTGTTCACGCCGGCTTATGCGTCGGGATGCGTGCTAGGCTGGCAATCTGCCCGCCTTCAGGGCCACTCTCCTCCTGATCAAAGCGCGGAGCGGGTTACGCGGAAGAGGTGGTATTGACGACTGGATGCTATCCGGGTCGAGGAGGGTGGTTCGCAGAAAAGTTCAGAACCAACTCGTAGGCCGTGCTGCGTCCGCCAGCTTCGCCTTTTTGCAGTACGCCTTTCGCTATCAGGTCTGCAATGTCGCGAGACGCTGTGTCTTGGGATGCGTTCGTCAATTTCGCCCACTTTGTTGATGTGAGCTTACCTTGAAAATTGCCCTCTAGCAGCCGGTTGATGACCTTGGCTTGTCGTGGATTAAGTTCGCTTGCGGCATGCGTATGCCAGAAATCATTTTTCAGTATAACGTTGTCGAGGGTCAGCAGCGCCTCGCTGACAGCGTTGCCCAAACGATCGAGGAACCATTCGATCCAGCTTGTGATGTCGAGGCTTTCCACGCTGGTGATTGATTGCAGTGCTTCATAATACCCTATGCGGGATCGCTCGATTGCTGCCGACATCGAGTAGAGCCGCTGCACGCCCCCACCACCGCGTGCAAGCGTCATGTCAGCTATTGCACGAGTTATTCGGCCGTTGCCATCGCCGAAAGGGTGGATCGCCACGAACCAGAGATGGGCAATTGCTGCTTTGATGAGGGGATCCAGTTCGTGCGATCCGTTAAACCACTCTAGAAAGGCCGACATCTCGGCTTCTACGCTATCTGCGGGCGGAGCGACATAATGAACTTTTTCATGCCCAAATGCACCAGAAACGATTTCCATACGGCCGCCGGAATCGTCCCGCCAATCGCCGACACGAAGCCTATGGCCCCATTCGTTGCGGCCAGTCGGAAACAGGGCCGCATGCCATTGGAATAGTCGCTCTGCGGTCAGTGGTTCCACGCAATTGATTGTGGCATCGAGCGTGATATGGACGATACCCTCAACCGAGCGGTTTGGCGTAACGAAGCCATCGATATCGATACCAAGCCGCCTGGCGAGCGAGGATCGCACTTGTTGCTCATCCAGTTGCTCTCCCTCGATCGCTGAGGACTTTACGACGTCATCAGTTAAAGCTCGGAGAAATGTCGCCTCGCGCGTACGAAAGCCGAGGCTCTCGACGCGACCAATAAGTCGTCCTTGATCAAGGCGTACGGCCGCAATCCTTGATGCGAGGTGGTTAATGCTCCACTCGAATTTCGGCCATAGCTTAGACTGCCAGATATAAGTCATATCCCACGATAAGGCTCATCTGCGGAGAATAGCAAGACCTATCTCCGCATAATTGCGGAGATTGTTCCCTGTAATCTCCGCACCCACCCAAAGCTGGGCGCACCAAGCAGAACCGATTTCGCCATCCTGGTGTAAAGCCTATGTCATAAGGGCTGAAAATTGTTGACCGATAATAGCTGATGAAAATGCAAGCGGATCAATAATTAGATCGCCTGTGCGGGCTAGGCGTCTGAAAAAACGCAGGCTTCAATTTGTCTGTCGCAAGTTCGAATCTGTTCAAGACCATGGAAACGTTGGGCCTCCAAATTCCGACAACTCGCACAAGCCAGCCGGATGCTTAACACTAGAGCCTATACGAGCTGCACGCCTTCATATGCCAGCGATGCGCCGATCAGTTCCCGTGCGTAGGGGTGGGTGGCCTGGTTGCCAGCGATTGCTTCGCGAGGGAGAACCTCGGAGATCTCACCATGCAGCATGACGGCGAAACGGTCACACATGTGATCGACGACGGCCAGATCATGCGTGACCATGATATAGGTGAAACCTCGTTCCTCCCGCAGGCGCTGCAACAAGTTCATGATTTCAGCCTGTACGGAGACGTCGAGTGCCGATGTCGGTTCATCAAGCAGCAACAGTGACGGCTCGAGAATAAGAGCGCGGGCAATCGCCACACGTTGGCGCTGCCCGCCAGAAAGCTGATGGGGGAACCTGTCAAGAAACGAGACGGGAAGGCCAACGGTAGCAGCAAGGGTTTTCTTCATCTGGCATTTCCTTTCGACGTTGTTCATCGTCGTCGAAGATGGGGAAACGCTCTCTTCTGAATAAGGTGTACCTTCACGAATAGACCTATGAGGATCATTCATCAATTGCCAAGTGTGGAGGGCAGGGAGGCAAGGAAAATCCTACATTACGCAATATTCTGGTGCGCGGCTCTCGGTCGACGGGTATCTAAATCATGAACTGGAGATCGGGACAAACCTGACGAGTTCCATCATGTAGATATATGCGCCGTAACCTTTTTATCGATAAATATCAATTACCTATCGAAAATCGCGTAATCTTTATTGTGGGAGCCGCCCCTGGTGGGCGTGGCCGCTCCACCATTAGCCGGGATGGTCGCGGGTAGTGAATATAGCGAAAATCGAACCTAGCGATTCAATCCATGCTGTTTATCCGGCGACCTGAATGTCTAGAAGCTTCGCCAAAGGCGGCCGCAATTTTCATGATGAACGCCTTGCTGAAACGACCGAGTGTCTTCTCGTCTGGCTCGATATACAGCCACATCGTAATTGTATTCATCGACCAACACCCAACAGCGCTTCAGGTCAGTCCGGCTCGACGTGCCTCCGTGTCAGGGATTTCTAGAGCGGCGCGGTCAGTCTGTGGCGGTTGCGTTGTCACGGCGAGAAGAGCTAGATGGGTTAGGCCATCTTTGGTACTACGAACCGAAACGACGACGCAGGTCGGGCGCGACTTGCGTCCTTCAGTCTCACCACGCTCATCCTGCCAGATCCATAGATACGGATAGCTGATTATGTGGCCGGGAAGGAAATCACGGCTCATCGCCGTACCCTTCACCACGCGCCAACCGATCGATTTCTGCACTAAACAGCTCTACATGCTCATCGGGCATGTCCGTCGCCCGATGAGGCTTGCGGCGATCGCCACCGCTGCGCAGTCGTTCATAATGCTCATAGCTCATCAATACGAAGCGTGGCTTCCTATGTTTGGTGAGAACTATCGGCTCACGGCTCGCAGCATCTGTGGCATCGCCAACCTGCTTGTTGAGGTCACTCATCGTGAAACGGCGCATAGAAAATCTCCAAACTGGATATCCAGAATATCTGAATTTCTAGATTATCAAGATATCTCGGTTTTGAGGAAGTAGATGGCGTAACGAGCGCATTTGTTTAAATGGCAAATGTGGAGCTGAATTTTGCTCTACGAAAACGAGACTATCAAATCATGGGGCAACGGTTCTGAGCCGCTCAAGAGCTTGCTTGGAGGTTCTTGTTCCTTCCCCACAGTACGACTTGAAGCGTGATATCATTTTGTTTATATTGATATCGCGGCGAGACGATAGATAGGATAATGTCCATGGCAGCGGTCACCATTCGAAACATCTCTGATGAAACGCATCGGGCGTTACGCGCAAGAGCAGCTCACCACGGCCGGAGCACCGAAGCCGAAATTCGTGACATCCTTGAAGCTGCTGTTCGTCCATCTGGACGCGTGAAACTTGGATCACTGCTCGCGGCCATCGGACGTGACGCCGAATTATCAAATAGTGACGTTGAAGCTCTGCACCAGCAGCGCGACAGGACCCCGGCAGAACCGATGACTTTTGAATGATCTTGCTAGACACTAATGTAATATCTGAGCCTTGGAAGCCAGCTCCTGACCCTGCCGTGCTGACTTGGCTGGATGCACAGGCAATCGAGACGCTGTTCATTTCCGCAATTTCCATTGCCGAACTTCGTTTCGGGATTGCCTCAATGCCTGTGGGCAAGCGTCAGGCAATTCTTCATGATCGTCTTGAAAGTGAAGTTCTTCCGCTCTTTGATGGACGTATTCTGCCCTTTAGTGTCGGTACCTCGCACTTTTATGCAGCGTTAATGGCCGACGGCCGAAAATCTGGAAAGGCAATCGCGCGGGCTGATGGATACATCGCTGCTACGGCAGCAGAAAACCATCTCGCGGTCGTAACGCGAGATACAAGCCCGTTCGAGGCAGCCGGATTGCGCGTTATTAATCCTTGGGTCGCCTAAAGCCGCCTGAATTGCGCGGCTCCGGTTCGAGTCACTTCAAGAGCATAATTGGAAAGGCACCGAGCTCGCGCGTTACTAGTTTCTATAACGCTTGGCTTCCATTCAATGATATGAGTAGCGTATGAATCGGGAAAAGCGGCAGGAACGGCTGGATGTCGCCTTGGGTAGGATGCTCAAGAACGCGGAGGATGCGCTCGAGTCGGCTGCTCGCCAAGGCAAGATGCACCCGACAGATCTTCGATGCCTGTCGTTGCTTGCATCATCACCTGCGCCAATGAGTCCAAAAGATATCGTTTCGAAGCTTGGACTTACGTCCGGGTCTGGAACGGCGCTGTTCGACAGGCTGGAAAGATTGGGCTTTACTCGAAGAATTCCCAATTGCGACGACCGGCGTAGTGTACTGATCGAATTGGACCGCACCGCCGCCAGTGAACCGTTGTCGTTGTTGGTCGAACTGCGCAACAGGTACAGGAACGTCACTGCGCGATTTTCAGATGAAAAACTCGACGTAATATCGGAATATCTCGAGGAGGTTTCGAAACTCACGCCGTTTTCTGACGGATCTCAGTCCTGATATTCGTGAACGACCGGACGGTTAGGCGGTCCTCCAGGTGATGGCGGAAATCTTATAGCGATTTCGTAGTATGGCTGCAGTGCGCCGACAAGTTCGGCGGGCAAGCGGCTGTGCCGCTGCCCACCGATGCTGCTGCCGGCGTATCGGTCACGACGCTTTAGACCGAACATCGGGCAGAAGGCAAAATTCAACGAGCGGCGACGGTGGTAACGTTGTTTCCAGTGTTCCACAAATCTTCCACACTACTTGAGCTATCGACGGCGCCGCTCTCAATTAACCTATCGATATCACCGTCCAAGTAACCCGCCTGACGAAGCAGTGCCACCGTCTGTTCTCCCAAAAGAGGAGGAGGGGCCTCAAGGTCTGCTTTGTCGACAGCTGATGAAACAGGAAAATCTGGCGCGTCGAACGTGAAGGAAGCAAAGGGCAGAGAAGTGTATTTCGGAGGGTTGTTCGCCTGCTCTGCGTCAAGCACCGCGTCGCCAGGAAGAACCTCCGTAAATCCGACGCCGGCGATCGTCAGCGCTGCGGCCAGCGCTGAATAGGTTTTTGCGCCTACTGCCTTCGTCACGATGTCTTCAACAATTGGTCTTTGCTTTCGTCGTTGCCTCAGCGTGGCAAGTTCAGGGTCGGTTTCCAATCCTGAGGCAAAACTGAATTTTCGCCAGTGTTCGTCATTAAGCATGACCAGATAGATCCACCGTCCATCAGAGGTCTCATACGCACCATAGCCAGGCATGCTGAATTCCGGAGACGGCTCCTGTTCGGGGCGCCCGGTAATCTGGGACTTTAACTGGATACCGACAAGCTCTCTTGCCGCAATGTGTAGTCCGGTCTCATAAAGACCCAGCTCGATGTTTCGGCGCTCTGGTGATGCGTTGGCATCGAGAAGGGCAGAAAGCACGCCGATCACCGCATAGCAGCCAGCAAACTGGTCGTGATAGGACGGGCCCAGTCGAGCAGGCTTTCCTGCAGGCCGGTTGGCGAACATGACCCCGGTTGCCGCTTCCGCGATGGGGTTTGATGCGATTTCTTCGGACTGTGGCCCCTGACCATAGCCTTTGATGTGGCAAAAGACGATGCCGGGCTTTATTGCTTCACAATCTTTGAAAGTGACGTGCATTTTTTTTGCTGCGCTTGGCGACAGGTTATGCAGAACGACGTCGGCGCTGGCGACAAGTTCACGGAAAATGCGCGCCCCTTCTTCAGTCTGCATGTTCAGGCAGATGCTTTTTTTTCCTCTGTTGTAAGCAATGTAAGTCCCGCTTGGTCCGCCTCGGACGAGTCTGCGCGTTGTTTCTCCCCCTGGCGGCTCAATCTTTATGATGCTTGCCCCCAGTTGCTGAAGGATATGCGTTGCAAAAGGAGCTGCGATCATGCTGCCGAGCTCCAGTACGGTTCTGCCTGCTAATATGCCACTCATAATATCCTCCCGATGCAATTCGCATAATAATGCATTTTATATTGTGCGCAAGTCGTGGACTCCGCCGCTGCGGCAACCTCAACCTCTTGCGCACTTAATGCAATGTTATATCTATATAAAATCAGTTTTATGCGATTGATGTGATCGCTATCATCAATGCAATATGTCTTGATCATCAAGCAAATGCTGCGGTGCATAATGCATTTTATGTTGACCGTTTCCTGGCGGTCGCATACGTTTCAATCGGAAAGATGGTTGGTCTAATTCGATGGGGAGGATCGATATGTTGCCAGGTATCACTCGACTGCTTGTAACCGCTGGCGCGCTTGCTGTGTCGCTGGCGAGCTCTGGAGCTGCGTTGGCTCAAGAGAAGGGAATAGATCTCGAAAAAAAGATCGTCACCGTTGGAGCATTTACCCCGGTGACGGGCCCCGTTCCCTTCTATTCCGTATTGACCCACGCTGCAGACGCATATTTCAAGCATCTCAACGAGAACGGCGGGGTCAAGGGCTGGACTATCAATTACATCACCTATGATGATGGTTACGATCCGGCACGCAGTGTGGCGGTCAGCCGCAAGCTCGTTGAGGAGGATGGCGCTTTTGCGTTGTCCGCGCCGGTAGGAACTGCGACCAATGTCGCTGCAATTCCTTATGCGAAGGAAAAGAAGGTGCCGATGATCGGACCGATCGGCGGTGCGAGCGCATTTTTTGTAGAGCCGAACGTGTTTCCACTCTTGCCGGACTATGGTTGGTCGGCAGCGTCGAACCTTGATTACGCCGTGAAAGATCTCGGTCTTAAGAAAATTGCGCTTCTTTGGGAGAACGACGAGCTCGGCAAATCTGCTAAACGCGGCTTCGACCTCTATATGAAAGAACTCGGGCTTGAACCCGCGGAATCGGTGCCGTTCGATGTGAAGACAACGAGTTTCAGCCCTCATATCCGGCGTGTCGCGAATTCGGGTGCTGAGGCGGTCATATTATTTGGCTCCAACGCTAATCTTGCTGCTGCGCTCAAGGCGGCGGACCTGCAGGCACTCGATGTGAAATGGTTTGCTCCCTTCTTCACTGCTGATCCATCAACGGTAAAGTTGGCAGGAGACCTCTTGAATGGAACATATTTCTCCTCGTGGTTGCTGCCGGTCAGCAGCGATGAAGCAGAGGTGAAGGCTTATCGCGAATCCGTGGCGAAGTATTACCCGAACGATCCTGTCGGCGTTTTCGGCCTGAATGGCTGGAGCAACGCTGCCCTGTTTGCAAAGGGCTTTGAAGCTTTGCTCGACAGCGGAAAACCATTGACCGGCGAAAACCTCATCGCGGCTCTCGAAACGTTGGACAACGCTTCTGTGGGTGGCGCGCAAGGCGTATCGTTCAAGGCTGGAGATCATCGCGGTACACGCCAGGAAGGCATCATCCAGGCGAAGGACGGGAAATTCGAACTAGTGCGCGAGTTTCGTCCCTATCCAACGGCCGTCTTCGACGCTCCCGCTCAATAAGCTCCGTGCCTCAAAGCATCTCCCGCCCGGACGGGCGGGAGAAACCGGTAAGAAACATTGGAGCGTTTGATGAATATACCAATTAGTGCCCCTGCTCGTCTTGATGGGCGTGTCGCCCTCATAACGGGCGCAACCGGCGGGATTGGCAAGGCCACCGCCTACGCGCTTGCACAGGCGGGTGCTACCGTAGTTGCAACCGACATTGCCGAGCACGCAGAATTTGACAATCCTGCTATCGAATATGCGAAGTACGATGTGACTTCGGCTTCGCAAACGAAGTCTGTGATCGCCGATATTATGGCGCGTTACGGTCAACTCGACATTCTGATCCTTTGTGCCGGCACAATCACCCATCGCCCTCTGACGGAATCGACCGATGACGAATGGCGCGCAATGCTTGACGTCAATCTTATGGGCGTCGTCAATCCTCTTCGTGAAATATATCCCATTATGGCCAGCGCTGGTGGAGGTAAGATCGTTGCACTTGGGTCTATCGCGGCAAAGATAGGGGGCGTGGCATCGGGCCCAGCCTATGTTGCCGCCAAATCCGCTGTACACGGACTAATGAAATGGGTGGCAAAAGCTGGAGCATCAAAAGGTGTCTATGCGAGCGTCATCGCACCTGGGCCGGTCGAGACACCAATGTGGAACACGGTCACCCAGCGTGCCGCACCTTCTGCCAATGGCAATGTGCCGCTTGGACGATACGGCCAGCCCGAAGATATCGCCCAAGCCATACTCTTCCTTTGTTCGCCAGCATCGAACTGGATCACCGGAACGGTGCTCGATGTGAATGGCGGCATGCTGATGGATTGAACCATGACAGATAATTTCACGATAGGTTTCGTCGGGCTGGGCGTCATGGGTGGCGCTATGTGTCGCAACGTAGCACTCAAGCATCCCGGCCGCGTCATCGCGTTCGATATGAACGACGAAGCGTTCTCCATATTGGATGGCACGAATGCTGAACGAGCAGCGTCGATCGCTGCAGTCAGTGCTCACTCCGATTTTATACTTCTATCACTGCCGGGCGGGCCGCAGGTCAAGGCCGTGGCCGACGAGGTTGGAAGACATGGGCGATCCGGTGCCACGATCGTCGATCTTTCGACCACGCCCGTCGCGCTCGCCAGACAAATCGCGGATGAGCTCAGCCAGTTGGGGTTGAACTTCGTTGACGCGCCTGTGGCGCGAACGCGCGAGGCAGCCCAGCGCGGCGAGCTCAGCATCATGGTTGGTGCGACAAAAGACGTGTTCGACAAGGTCAAGCCCATCCTCGAATATATGGCAACCGATATTACCCACGGTGGAGAGGTTGGTGCCGGGCAGGTGCTCAAGCTCGTCAACAACATGCTTGTCTTTGAACATGTCGTGACACTCGCAGAGATGATCGTGCTGGGCGAACGTGCGGGCGTGAAAGCTGAAACCCTTCTCGACGCCGTCTCGAAGGGGTCCGGCGACAGCTTCGTGCTGCGCAATCATGGCCGAAAGGCAATGTTGCCGCGGCAATTCCCTGAACGTTCTTTTCCACCTGAATATGTCTTGAAGGACATCGACTACGTGTTCCAGCTTGCCGCCGAGACGGGCGTGCCGCTCAAGGCGGCGGAGACCGTGCGACGCTATTATGAAATGGCCATCGAGAAAGGGCTTGGCGGCCAATATTTCCCAGGCGTGATCCGGCTTGTCGAAGATGGAAGCATGTCCGAGGTGCCGGCATGAACGGCGTCTACAGCTTTATTCTCGATCTTTTTCCACTGGTGTGGTCGGGCATCGTCACTGGCTGTCTTTACGCACTCGGTGCGTTGGGTCTGGTGATGATCTTCAAAAGCTCACGGGTGGTAAATTTCTCCCACGGCAACATCGCGGGGCTTGCTGCCTTCCTGATCTACGGATTCTCCAGCGGCACTCTCTTGAGCCTTTCCTGGGGGAGTGCCGTGCTGCTCGCTGTCCTGATCGTTGTCGCCATTGCATTCCTTAGTTACGCGATCATTGCACCAATCATGGGGGCGTCCGACCTCACTGCTACGATTACCACGCTTGGCATTGGCCTTATCGCGCAAGGCGTGACGCTTCTCATGTTCGGCGCGGATATTGTGCCGCTCGAACTGCCGCTTCCGCGGTTTAGTGCCACAATCCTCGGTCTTCGCATCACCGGATACGACCTTACCGTCCTGGCCGTTGCAGTCGTTACGATTGTCACCCTCTTTTTCGTAATTGACTACACCAAGCTGGGTGTTGCTTTTCGTGCAATATCGGCAAATCCCGTTGCTGCGGAGATTTGCGGTCTTAACCTCCGCTCAATTCACCTCTTTGCGTGGATCGTTTCTGCGGTGCTCGGTGTCATCGGCGCGCTTTTGATCGTACCAACAACGTTTCTGAGTTCGACCACGGTGGCAACGTTCATGCTGCAGGCATTTGCAGCTGCGGTCCTGGGGGGCTTCGGGAGCTTGCCTGGAGCGCTTGCTGGCGGGGTATTGATCGGCATCCTCATGAACCTCTTCACATTCTACGTGTCGCCCGAGTTCACCAACACGTTTCTCCTTGTGGTCATTCTGGGTGCCCTGAACCTCTTTCCAAATGGACTTTTTGCCAGAGCAGGAGGCAGCCGTGTCTGACACTACCGCGACACTCCACGCGCAGCGTGCACATTCAACGGCATTTCGGGCGATGGTGACAGAAGTACGGCTCGATGCACTGATCCTTTTCGTTTTGCTGGTTCTACCGCTGATAATTTCCGGTTCATGGCGATATGCCCTTGGCCTTTGCTTTGCCAACAGCATCGGCGTGCTAGCGGTCAGCGTGCTGGTTCGCTATGGCGGAGAGGTCTCCATCGGTCATAGCTTCTTTGCTGCCATTGGTGCCTATTCCGTTGCGATTTTGGAAGCGCATTTGGGGATGCCGCTTGCCGTTTCTCTTCCCGTCGCCATCGTTGCCGGCACGCTCTTTGGTGTCCTCTTCGCCTGGCCATCGCGTCGACTTTCGGGGATATACCTTGCGGTTTCCACCATGGCCCTGGCGCTTGCCTTGCCCGAGATCATCATAAGTGCTGACCGCTGGACGGGTGGTTTCGAAGGGCTCTACGTCTCGAAGCCGCTTCTTCCAGGCCTGCCGGTCGAACCGCAACGCTATTATGTTACGCTGATTGCGCTAGCCTGCATCGTCTATGCGTTGGTGCAGCTACGACGGTCCAGACAGGGACGTGCTCTGTTACTTGCAAGGACACATCCGGCCGCGGCAGAAGCCTTCGGGACACGGCCAGCTTGGGCCAGGGTGAGTGTCCTGGGGATCAGTGGCGGTATTGCCGCGATCTCGGGTGCGATGCTCGCCTTTGCGAGCTCTGCCGTCTCGCCGACGGGCTACACATTCTGGTCGTCTATCTTCCTGCTCGTCGGATCCGTGGTCAGCTTCTATGGGCTCACCTTGACCCGGGCTTTGATTGGCGGCGCCTTCCTCACACTTGTTCCGCAGGTTCTGGCAAGTTCGGGGGCCTGGATCCCTGTCTTTTACGGTGTTGCTCTGATTGGCGTCGTTCTTCTCGGGCATTTCTCACCGAAGATCGCACAACGGGTGGCCAGAAGCCGGGAGGGGACGTGATGGACGCACATAGCAAGTTGCTCAAGGGAAACTCGATATCACTCTCCTTTGGCGGCATCAATGTTCTGAAGGGGTTGAATGTCGAGTTCAGGTCGGGGGAAATTACCGGTTTGATTGGACCAAATGGCGCCGGAAAGACGAGCCTTTTCAACTGCCTGACCGGTGCCTATCAGCCTCAGGGCGGTTCCATCACATATGACGGCCGGCCGCTTGATGGCTTGTCTCCTGCAGCCAGAGCCTCGCGAGGCGTCGTTCGCAGCTTCCAGACCGTCGCCCTTTGCCCCGACCTGACCGTTACCGAAAATGTGATGATGGGACTTGCGAGGAATTATCACGCCGGGTGGGCGAGCGTCTTTCTTCCGCTCGCAGGTGGCCGACGAGAAACCGCCGAGATGAAGCAGGCGGCATTGGAAACCTTGTCGAGCCTCGGGCTTGCCGAAGCCGCTGGCCTCTTTCCTCAGCAACTGCCGCCAGGCATGCAGCGTCTTGTGGAAATTGCCCGTGCCATAGTTGGCAAGCCATCGGTCTTGCTTCTCGACGAACCCGCCGCCGGGCTCAACAATGCGGAGACACGGGATCTCACACGAACTTTGAAGAGCATCGCATCTCCTGATCTGGTCATGGTTGTTGTCGAACATGACATGGATCTCGTCATGTCGCTTTGCGACAGGATCTACGTGATCAACTTCGGCGAGGTCGTCACATGCGGGGCCCCCGATGCCGTGCGCACCAATGAAAGAGTTGTCTCAGTTTATCTCGGGAGCGACGATGACTAGCCTCCTATCTGTCAAAAACCTCTCTGTTTTCTATGGAGCAGGCGCTCAGGCCGTAGAGAACGTCAGTTTTGACGTTCAGGCCGCCAAGGTTACTGCTCTTCTTGGGGCGAACGGCGCAGGCAAATCGTCGATCATGAAGGCGATTGCAGGACTGGTCTCCTTCCGCGGCAGCATCGTCTATGAAGGCGAAGACATTGACAAGCTGACGACGCGCGAGCGGGTTCGACGCGGAATTGTCTACGTGCCGGAACGACGTGAAATCGTCGGAGATCTCAGTGTACGTGAAAACCTGATTTTGGGCGGATATCAGATAGCCGCCTCGGAGAGGCGACGGCGGATGGACACCATCCTTGAGCTCTTCCCCGAAATAGCGGGCAAACTCAGTGGTGGTGCCTGGCGCTTGAGTGGCGGCGAGCAGCAGATGCTGGCAATCGGCAGGGGGTTGATGTCTGGGCCGAGGCTGCTGTTGCTGGATGAACCCTCCCTAGGTCTGGCGCCACTCCTTGTGAGACGTGTCTTTGAGAGGCTTGGCGCGATTCGTGGTGACGGAGATCTGGCAATCGTTCTCGTCGAACAGAACCTTAGAATGACAATGCGTCTATGTGACGATCTGCACTTTCTCCGCAGCGGGCGTTTGGTCGGCTATCGACGTGCCGAAGAGCTGCAAGACACTGCGGCGCGCCAGCAGGCCATCGACACATTTCTTGGCGCGACATCGGTCTCAGAGGGTGAACATGACAAAGCATATGCCTGACATTGAAGCTGTAACCACACGCGGACGATCATGGGAAATTCATGCGATACGTTACGGAACAAACCAGCGCCGTACACGCGGGGAAAATTTCATCCTCGAGAAGCATCCGGCCGAACAAATGCCGATGGATTTTTATTGCTGGATCCTTCGCTCATCGGAAATCGTGATCGTTGTTGACACAGGCATGGAACTAGAAAAGGCCGCCAGACACGGACATGACATAACTCATAGCCCCGTCGACGTCTGGCGCTCGCTCGGCATTGATCCTTCTGTAGTCGAGACGGTCATCCTGACCCACGCACATTACGACCATCTCGGTCACCTCGATGCGTTTAAAAATGCCCATTTCCATATGCAGGCCGAGGAAATGGACTACGTCACAGGACCATGGATGCAGAGGCCATGGTTTCGTCGAGCCTATGAGGCTGACGAGATTTCACGACTTGTCCACCTGCTTCACTCAGACCGATTGACACTGCACGGACGCGATCAACAAATCGCTGACGGGGTGTCGGTGCACTGGGTTGGCGGCCATTGCGCTGGACAGGAAATCGTTCGGGTCCGTACCGACCGTGGCTTCGTTGTTCTCGCATCCGATGCTTTGCACTATTATGAGGAATACGAGCGCGGCATTCCTTTTTCCGTGGCGTTCAATCTGTCGGACATGATTGCCGGACATGAACGTATTCGGGAACTCGCCGACAGCGATGATCATGTCGTTCCAGCGCATGATCCACGGATTGCCGAAATCTATCCCGCGTCTGCCGATCAACCAGCCGCAACCGTCTTTCGGCTCGATCGACCTCCGTTAAATGAGGGGATAGCGCGATGATAAGATATTGCATTGTGCACCATCTCCGGGATAGTTCCAAAGGGACACTCGGTCATGAAAGGCATGCGCGTGAAATTTCGTACGAAAGAAGAATTCGTCGCCGATTTCCTGAGAGAAGGCATCATCTCAGGCCGTTTTGCTCGTGGTTCCAAGCTCAAACAGGCGGAGCTGGCGCAACTGATTGGAACGAGCATCACGCCGGTGCGCGAGGCAATCAAGCTTCTAGAGGCGGAAGGTTTCGTGCTTGGGGATTCTCATCGCGGGGCGATTGTCGCGCCCTTCGATATGGATGCGACCGAAGAGATCGTGGACCTGCGCGTCACGTTGGAATCAAAGCTTGCTCTGGCAGCCATGAAACGGTTGACGCCACAAACCATGGAAGAGTTGCGCAATTTGCAGGGTCAGATCGAGGAGGCCGCAAGCAGAGGCGACCGCGAAGCCGTGCGCGTAATCAACTATCGTTTTCACGAAGCGATCTACATGGCATCGGAACTGCCTCAGACCTTGCAATTTGTCCGAACACTCTGGGCACGCTATCCGTTCGACCTCATCAACAAGCTGGAAAACCGTATCGATCGGGCCTCGGCCGAACATCGAGAAATGCTCAGCGCGATCATCGTACGAGACGAGGCGGCCATGCTGACGGCACTTCGGTCACACATCAGGGCTGGGTGGGACGAATTCAAGGCCAGTTATTCCACGTAGGGCGTCTGTTCGACCGGACCTATTGCGAACTCTTGTTCTTGACTAGCCCTAAAAATGGAATGTCAGTTCAGGAGTACTGCAATGGCCGCTGATACAATTCTGCTCGTCATGGATATGATCAATGACCTCATCCATCCAGATGGAATGGGTGCGAAGACTTATGGCGTGAAGTGCCGTGAGAGGAACGTCTACGAAAACACAAAATCGATAATCCGGCGCGCACGTACGGCCGGGTTGCCTGTCGGTTATGTCAGGGTTGGCTTTTCCCCTGACTATCGTGAATGCCCACCGAGTTCTCCGGTCTTTTCCAAGGCGCGTGACAATGGCTTCTTTAAACTTGGGTCCTGGGGTACAGAGGTCTATGACGAGTTTCAGCCGCAGGACGGTGATATTGACATCGTCAAACATCGCGTCAGCCCTTTCTATGGCACGAAGTTGCCCCCATTGCTCAGTGCAATGGGCGTGAAACGCCTTCTTTTGACCGGTGTCTCGACCAATGGCGTCGTGCAGGCCGCAGCCCGAGAGGGACATGACAGGGATTTCGAGTGTGTTGTGCTCGAAGACTGCTGCGCTGGTGCGACAGATGAAGAACATGACTATGCGTTGGCTGGCGTACGCCGCTTCGCGGACGTTTCTACTTCAGTAGCTGTCGCGATCTAAGCACGAAAACACATTTCAGCGCCTTCGTTGCTTTCGGAAACTTTCCGGGAGAGCGGAGGCGTTTTTGCGCTTAAATGATATATAAACCAACAACTTAAGTGAAATTTTAAGCCGTTTTTCCGTTGACCTAAATAATATAAAATGCATTATCTTTCTTAGCGCGCCTCGTGAGTTGAGGGCAGGTGCAGTGACTTCTTTGGAGGAAGATATGAACGTTGAGGTTATCGACAAGTCGAAGCAGGATGTGGGAGGCGCTCCAGCGGAGGGTCGCATCACCGATGAGGCTGTTGCAGCCGCCCGTGGGATGATTGGCCTCCAGTTGCGGCCGGAAGGTCCATATCTGCAGGATGCGACACCTGACACGCTGCGAAACTGGTGCAACGGTATCGGCGATCTGAACCCGCTCTATCGTGAGCAGGAATATGGTCGTAACTCCCGTTACGGTGGCCAGGTCGCTCACCCCATGTTTCCGATGGCGTTTGGATGGGTCGGTCGCACGCGCTGGGGCTTACCGGGCGTCCACGGCTTTTATGCAGGAAATGACTGGGAACTGTTTCGCCACATCCGCCCGGGGGATCGGATCAGCGCCATCGAGCGTGTCGTTGGCGTTGAGGAGAAAGAGAGCAAATTTTCCGGGCGTCTTGTCTTGCAATATGTCGAAGCAAGTTACAGCAACCAGCGTGGCGAACTTGTCGCACGGGCGCTCGGGACATGCACTCGCCATGAGCGAAAGGCCGCGCGGGATGCGGGAAAATACAAGGACATCGTGACCCACGAATACTCGGGCGAGGAGTTCGAGCAAATTGATGAGGCGATCCTTCGTGAAGAAGCCCGCATTCGTGGCGCCAATGTCCGCTACTGGGAAGATGTCGCCGAAGGCGAGCAACTTGACCCCATCGTCCGCGGGCCGCTGTCTCTAATGGACACGATGGGTTTCCTTGTGGGTTGCGGTCGTGGCCATACCCATGGCGTCGTCTTCAAAGCAGCGATGAAGCATCCAGGCCATTTCTTCCGTAATCCTGAGGCAGGTGGCGGTATCGAATATACCGGTATCGGCCACCATCGTGAATCGACGGCGAAAGAGGTCGGGGTTCCAGGCGTATACGACTACGGTCCGCAGCGTTCATCCTGGATGTGTTCTCTTGTCACCAACTGGATGGGCGATGCCGCCTTCCTTAAGCGGGTCCGCACCGAGATGCGCCGGTTCAATACGATGGGCGACTCTACCTGGTGCAAGGGCAAAGTGACGCGCAAATACATCAAGGATCGCCACGCCCTTGTTGATATCGAGATATGGGGCGAGAACCAGCGCGGAGAGATAACCACGCCTGGTCTGGCAACGGTTATCCTGCCGAGCCGGGACCCGAACATTCCCGTTCACTTTGATGGGGGAAATCTCGATCTCGAGCTTCCGGTCGTCCGGTAAGGCCTGGAGGCAATGATGGATACGTCGCTTCCGCTTTCGGGTATTCGATGCGTCGAACACTCAACCAGTGTCGCCGCAGCCTACGCTGGACGTCTTTTGGCGGCGATGGGGGCTGAGGTTATCCTGATCGAACCACAGGAGGGCTCGCCGTTAAGACGCGAGCCCCCATTCCTCGGCCCCAAAAGCGAAGAGAGTGCCATCTTTGCATACCTTTGCGCCGGCAAGCGCTCTGTCACGATCGATCTCGATACGGAGTGCGGGATGCGGGAACTGAGTGTCATGCTCGAGACGTCGGACATTCTGATCGAGGATATTGCCATGGCCGACAAAAGGCGGAGGGGCGTCGATCCGGAAGTCGTCGCTGCAACTCTGCCGAACCTCGTTCATCTCTCGGTCCTGCCGTTCGGATCCTACGGGTCGAAATCTGGTTGGGCCGGGAGCGAACTAAATCTCATCCATTCGTCAGGAGAAGGATTTCTTTTGCCGAATGGTCTTTCCGCCTCACTCTTTCCCGATCGCCCACCTTTGAAGATTGCGGGTCATTTTGCCGAGATGCAGGGCGGTATTGCTGGTGCACTGAGCGCTCTTGCCGCGGTTTGGAGTGGGAAGGGGCAGTATGTCGATGTCTCCATTCAAGATGCCAATTTGGCTGTCGGCGCGTTTACTGTCCAGCGTTACGGAGACGGGTCCCTCGAGCACCGTCTGACGCGCTCTTTCCGTTATGGCGGGGTAATTGAGTGCCGGGACGGATATGTCGAACTGCTTACGCTCGAGCAGCGGCAGTGGCACGGGCTGGTCGAACTGATGGGATATCCCGAATGGGCTCAGGACGCGGCCCTGGAAGACGCCGTCATCCGCAGTCAACGGGGAGACCTCATCAATCAGGAAATTCGAAAATGGGCCGCGCGATATCCGGTCGATGAGATTGTTGCCGCCGCGCAGCGCCTTGGTGTCCCTATGGCCCGATACAATACGCCGGAACAGATCCTTTCAGGGCAGCACGAAGAGGCGCGAGGTTTGTTCTCGTCGATTGAGCGCGCCGATGGTGGCGTGTGCCGAATTCAGTCGGCACCATTCCGATTTGGGCCAGATCCGCTTCCGGCAATATCCTGGCCCGCGATGCGAGAAGCGAACGTGGCTTCCACAAGCGAAAATGCCGCCGCTCCAAGTGAAAAGATGTTCTGGAAGGAGCAGGCATGAAACCTCTTGAAGGCGTAACGATCGCTGATTTCACGGTACATGCTGCCGGACCCTTCTGCACTCATATGCTTTCGCAACTTGGCGCTCAGTGCATCAAGATCGAGAGCGCCTTGCGGCCAGACATTTTCCGCAAGCCGCATGCGGTTTACGGACGAAACGGGCCAGCAAGCTTCGACCAGGTGGCGTCGAACAAACTGTCTGTAAGATTGAACATGAAGCATCCGGAAGGGGTTGCTCTGGCAAAAAGACTGGTCGCAGTTTCGGACGTGGCAGCGGAAAGCTTTCGGGCAGGTGTGATGACCAGGCTGGGGCTCGGTTATGCTGCTCTGAAAGAGGTGAAGCGCGATATTGTGATGGTCTCTGTGTCCTCATCCGGACAGACGGGGCCAGATTCACACTTTGCAGGTTACGCGCCGCTTTTTGGTGCATGGGGCGGTCTTGGTTACCTTTCCGGCTACAGTGACGGTCCGCCGATGGAAATGCGTCACGTCATGGACCATTCGGTGGGATTGAATGCTGCGCTCGCAACGGTCGCGGCACTTCATCAAAGGCGGCGAACGGGCCAAGGGTCTCATGTCGACGTTGCTGCTCGAGAGGTCGCATCGTCGCTTGTAGGAGACACCCTTATGTCGGTCTCTGCAGGAGGTCACGTCGAAAGGCTGGGCAACGACGACTATCGGATGTCTCCCCATGGGCTTTATCCGACAGACCAGCCAGACCGGTGGCTCAGTATTGCCGTCGCCAGCGAATGCCAATGGCGTGCGCTGGCGGAACATGCCGGGCTCACACACCTTCTGGAAGATCCACGCTTTTCCAGCCCTGAGCCCCGTCATGCAAACCGGAGGGAACTGGACATCGCGCTCAAGGAATGGAGTGTCGTGCAGAACGCAGACGCTTCTGCTTTCGCCCTTCAACGCCTCGGCGTCCCCGCTCATGTGTCCTTTAACACACGCGATCTTGTGCACGATCATCACCTGCGCGAGCGTGGAGCAATCGTTGACGTCGACGGCAATGAAGGAGAACGACGGGCTGCCGTCGGTTTCCCCGCCCGGTTTTCCGTAAGCGAGCCTGCAACGATAGAGAGGGGGACCCCGAAACTCGGCGAGCATGAAAGCTTCGTCTATGGCGAGCTTCTCAAGATGTCGCAGCGCGAAATCGACGGACTGGTTGAGCGGCAAATCATTTTTTGAAAGAAGGGGAGTTTAGATGTTAGCAGATCCGGCAGTCAGCATGGATGACGCGGCTGTGGGGGCCGTCGGTCGTACCGAAAGACGCTTCGCCCTGATTGATCCAGACCGCGTTGCAGCCCTTGCCAGCACACTCGATCTTCCATCGGCGCCCAGCGCCGGTGACCCTCTCCCTGCCGCGTGGCACTGGATTTTCTTCAATCCTTTCGTTCGCCGAAGCGAGGTGGGACACGATGGCCACCCGAAAACAGGTGGATTTCTGCCTGATGTTGGGCTCCCGCGGCGCATGTGGGCAGGCGGACGATTGAGGTACCGCGCGCCCTTGCCGATCGGAGGAAAGGCCGAACGAATAAGCGAGATTATCAGCGTGACACCCAAGTCCGGCAAGGCGGGACGGCTTGTTTTCGTTTCGGTCCGTCATCGGGTGATGCACGGAGAAACCCTCTGCATAGAGGAAGAACAGGATCTCGTTTATCGCGAGCCGCCACAGTTTGGTGCTTTGCCGCCCGCAGTTCAACTTGCAGCACAGGCTGCGCTATGGTCACGGCGTATAGAGCCAGATCCAGTCCTGCTCTTCAGATATTCCGCTTTGACATCCAACGGTCATAGAATTCACTACGACACGCCATATGCGCAGGAGGTGGAAGGGTATCCGGACCTCGTCGTGCACGGACCGTTGATTTCAAGCCTGCTTCAGGAACTGGCACAAACCGTCAGGCCGGAACGACGTCTTGTGCGGTTCGATTTCCGGGCCGTCTCTCCACTGTTTGTGAGCGCTCCGTTTCATCTGGAAGGCGCCGAAACGGCAGACAAGGATGTCTTGGCGTTTTGGGCGAAGGGACCTGAGGACAATCTTGCGATGACGGCGGAGGCTGAGTTCGAATGACTGAAAGTGCGTCTGAAAATTCGTGTCAGACAGGCGTGGCCAGGACGTATCTTTTCGTTCCTGGCAATCGACCTGATCGGTTCGAGAAGGCAGAGGCTTCAGGAGCGGATCGGATCATTATCGACCTGGAAGACGCGGTGGCTCCAAGCGAAAAAGATGACGCTCGGGTCGCCATGAGCCAATGGTTGAGAGGCGGGCATGCGAGCGTTGTCCGCGTCAACGGTGCCGATAGTTTCTGGTTTGACGCCGATCTTTCTGCGGTCGCGACTGTTTCGTCGGCCGAGGTCATGTTGCCAAAAGCGGATTTGGTATCTCTAAAGCAGGTTCTCCACTACCTTGTGGACCGTCCCGTGATTGCTCTGATCGAGACGGCGCAAGGTCTGCAGCAGGTGAACGAAATTGCGAGGATGAAGGGCGTGTCTCGCATAGCGTTCGGCAATATTGATTTCAGTACGGATGCGCGGCTCCCGGTGGCAAGTCCAGCGTTGGATCACGCGCGGTTCCAGATTGCGATGGCGTCACGTTGCACAGACTTGCCGCCGCCAATCGACGGCGTCACCGTATCTTTAGACACCGATATCGATCTGCTCGCAGATCTCAGACGAGCAGTTGATTTCGGATTCGGAGGAAAGCTGTGCATCCATCCGAAGCAAGTCTCTGCCGCAAATACTCTTTTGCGACCGAGCGCGGATGACATTGCCTGGGCAAGGACCGTTATGGCGGCCGTGGAAATGGCCGGGGATAATGTGATCCAGCTCGACGGCAAGATGATTGACCGACCCGTTGTCCAAAGGGCAGCGCATATCCTCAGACAGTGTTCCGCCGAAGAAAACATGACGAAGGTGCACCGTGGTTTGTAATTCTCGAGTCTAGACGTGGAGCGATGAGGTGGTGGGCGACCGAATGTTTCAATGCCCTAACAGGGGCGCGGTTACGTCCAACTCTGGATTTCGGATAGAAAAATACAATCAGGTCCAGATTATTTCCGGTGTCAGAAAATCAAATGGTACAATGTGTTGCTGCAATTTACTGGTGACGGGAAACCTCACCCAAAGCGAATCCCAGCGGTTAGATTCCGTTCAAGAGCTTAAAAGGCCGGCAGCCACGCGGCGCCAGAAAGGGATTGGGCGATGAAAATGAAGGCATTATATGTAGGTACGTTCCTACATGGAGGTAGCTATGGCTACGACTAGATTGACCAGCCGCGAACTGAATCATAATGTTGGCAGAGCGAAAAAAGCTGCTGAGGCAGGGCCTGTCGTCATCATCGTTCGAGGCAGACCTTCGCATGTGTTGATGACGTACCGTGAGTTTGAACGCCTGACAGGTAAGCATCGCAATCTTGTCGACTCGCTTTCAATGCCAGGATTGTCGAATATCGATTTCGATCCGTCTCGGTCGGTCATTGCAACTCGCGAAGTTGATCTCTCTTGAAATAATAGCTCGACACAAACGTTGTCTCCGAACTCCGTAAAGTGGGTCACGGTAAAGCTGATCTGAACGTGACGACTTGGTTAAGTGCACAGGGTTCCCGTGATCTGTATATTTCTGCCATAACAATTTTAGAGCTTGAGCGTGGTATACTCAGCATCCAGCGCCGTGACATCGAGCATGGCTCTCGCTTACGAACCTGGATAGATAGCCGAGTTCGCCCGGAATTCGCTGAGCGCATCATCTCTATCGATGAAGCAATTTGCGACGAGATGTGCTCACTTGCATATTCCGGATCGCCGCAATGAAGCAGATGCACTCATCGCGGCGTCAGCTATCGTGCATGGGCTAGTGGTTGTCACACGCAACATTCAAGATTTCAAAGGTACAGGCGTTGTTCTCGTAGATCCATGGCGTGCCTGAGAACCGGCATGCGTGGCGCCTCGAAGTTGTTTCTTCGGGCTCGGTAGGAACCTCGTTGAGTTATTTGAAATGTAGGGGTCGGCCGTTCAGAAACTAGCAGGGTCGACGCTCTGAAAGGAGCGCTTGGTGCCAGGTTTTTCGTGACGATGACTGACGGAATACCAACCAAAAACAGCCTGGAATCGTACCAAATAGGCTCATCAGGATGCGTGCGAACAGGTACGCTAGCACTATAGACGACCCGGCTACACTTCCAACCATCGCTGACAGAACTGCGACAGGAGGCAAATTTGGAAAGTGGCTTACCGAGTATTCGCTCCTGCAACTCATTGACCGTCACCGCTCTAGAACGTGTCGTGACTCGTTGTGGTCTGGCTGCGAGCGAGATGCACGCTGTGAGCGGGGAGAGCAAGATGTTTTCAATGCTTATTTGGAGCCAGGACGTCGCAGTCCGAACTGAGCGGTTGTTCTTGGAATGCGTAAAACCAACTCCCCGCACAGGTCCCTTCATTCGAATCTCTGGATCTGTAAAACCCTGTATGGAAAAGCGTCGTAAATCATAGACGTGCGACGACAAGCGTATCGATTTCGTGCCATCGACGAATTTCCGTGAGACGACGTGGTCAGGCGGAACAATATTCGCCTCGCCGCGTTGAGCGGCATCGTGGGCCGGGGATTTGCCGGAGAGTGCTCGCGTGGAATTTGATTTGCTGGCGCGAAATGGGGCGGACACATATTGAACAATGCACACAGGCTTCCGATGACGGTCTTAATCGTTGAGGACGACGCGCTTATCCGCATGGACGTTGCCGATTATCTTGCCAGCGAGCAGATCAACCCGGTCGAGGCCGTGAACGCTGACGAGGCTCTTGCGATCCTTCAGAAGCGTGACGACATCCAGATTGTGTTTACGGATGTCAACATGCCGGGAGCGATGGACGGGATCGAGCTCGCCCGACTCGTGCGCGAGCGATGGCCCGCTCTCGGTATCATCGTGGCTTCAGGCATGGTTCGTCCACAGCGATCGACGTTGCCGGACGACGCCAGGTTTTTTGAAAAGCCTTATGATCTTGAGAGGCTCAGCGCATCGATGCGTGCGATGGTATCCATTTAGTAGATTGTTCTAAAAAGCATTTTCGCCATCACGGGCATGCTTGACACATGCCGGAAGACCTGCAACGAGTTGCCATGACCAAGAGCCAGCCCCTCAGCATTTCGTTCAACTCCGATATGGAGAAACTTGTTCAAGGCCTCGTTGCAAGCGGCGGGTACGCCAGCGCTGAAGACCTGGTCCTCTCTGCACTTCAGGCGCTGCAGGATGGCCGTGAAAACTCCGTACCGTTGCCGGCCGCCTGGCCAATCGGTGGTGGGGAATGTGGTCAGTTGATCCGTGATTTCGACTGGACGACGACGGCGCTCGGAGCTTCCCAATTCTGGTCGGCCGAGCTGCGGACGACCGTTGCCAATGTCGTCAATTCGCCGGTTGCGAAGGTCCTGATGTGGGGCAAGAGCCATGTCATGATCTACAACGACCGTTATATCGATATCGCGGGTGCCAACCATCCAGTTGCGTTGGGTGGGACCGTCCCCGGCATCTGGCCGGAGATCTGGGATTGGAACCGCGAGATGCTCGAGGCGGGCCTGCGCGGTGAACTCCGGTCTTTCCATGATCAGCCAATGACGCTCATCCGCGATGGGATTTCCAAGACTTTCATTTTCGATCTTTTCTATACGCCCGTCTACGAGGCGGATGGAACGGTTGGCGGGGTTCTTTGCACAGTGGTCGATAACAGCGACCGCGCCGCGATGAAGGCAAGGATTGCTGAGAACGAGGCTGAGCTCAGACGCGTGACGGACGCTGTTCCCATGCTGATATCTTACGTCGACAGAGATCACGTGTATCGCTTTGCAAACGCTGCCTATGACAGCTGGTTTGGTTCAAAGCCGGCAGACATTGTGGGTCGCCATGTACGCGATGTGATCGGTGAGGCGGCGTACGAGGGACGTCGCGCGGATCTCGACAGGGCGCTTGCCGGTGAAGCGTGCACGGCAGAGGCGGACATGCCGTTTTCGGGCGGCGTGCCACGTCGCCTAGAAATCCGCTATGTGCCCCACATCGATCCGGATGGGTCGATACCCGGCGTCCATATTCTCGGCATAGACATCGAAGATCGTGCGATCCGCGAGGCGGAACTAGCCATAAGCAACAGCCGGTTCCGCACCGCTATGGATGCGGTGCATGGGGTTTTGTGGACAAACACAGCCGACGGCCAGATGGTTGGTGAGCAACCGGGCTGGGGCTCACTGACCGGTCAGAGCTTTGAAGAATATCAGGGATACGGTTGGGCCGAGGCCGTGCATCCCGACGATATGGAGCCATCGATCGCATCCTGGAACGAGGCGGTTGCCTCCAGGTCGATGTACGTCCACGAGCATCGCGTCAGGCGGCACGACGGCGAATGGCGCCAGTTTGCGATCAGAGGTCTTCCGGTCATCGGATCATCCGGTAACATCGTCGAGTGGGTCGGTGTCCACACCGACATAACCGACCAGCGTGCCGCAGAAAGTGCATTGCGTGAGCAGGCGGATACTCTCGCGAGACAGGTTCGTCACAGAGAGCGCGCCGAAGAACAGCTTCGGCACCTCAATGATACGCTTGAGGCGAGGGTTGTCGCAGAAACGGCTGAGCGCCGGCAGGCCGAACTGAAACTCGCACAGGCACAGAAAATGGAGACGATCGGCAAACTGACTGGCGGGGTCGCGCACGACTTCAACAATCTCCTCCAGGTCGTTTCCGGCAATCTCCAGCTTCTGTCGAAAGAGGTGGCAGGCAACGAACGGGCAGCGCTACGGATAACAAATGCGCTTGCCGGTGTTGCCAGAGGTTCGAAACTCGCCAGCCAGCTTCTGGCTTTTGGCCGGCGACAGGCACTGGAACCCAAGGTCGTCAATGTCAGCCGGTTTGTCCGCGACATGGATGATATGATCCGCCGTGCGATTGGTGAGGCAATTGAGGTCGAAACGATTGTCGGGGGCGGGCTCTGGAACACATTCATCGATCCAAACCAGATCGAGAACGCGCTGCTCAACCTTGCAATCAACGCGCGTGACGCCATGCAGGGGACCGGCAAGCTGACGATCGAACTGTCGAACGCCCACCTCGACGACGATTATGCGCGCAGCCATGATGAGGTGACGCCAGGTCAATATGTGATGATGGCGGTCACCGATACCGGGTCGGGAATGCCGCCGGAAATCATCGAAAAGGTCTTCGAACCATTCTTCTCTACGAAGGGGGAGGGAAAAGGCTCAGGACTTGGCCTTTCGATGGTCTACGGTTTCGTGAAGCAGTCTGGTGGTCACGTCAAAATCTATTCCGAGGTTGATGAAGGTACGACGATAAAACTCTATCTGCCGCGTGCGCTCGAGGCTGAGGATGTTGAGGTCGTTGTCGACAATGGGCCGATAACCGGAGGAACTGAAACGGTCCTGGTCGTCGAAGACGATGACGAGGTCCGCGACACTGTGGTCGCGCTGCTGGCGGATCTTGGTTATCGCACGTTACGGGCCGTTGACGCAGCGAGTGCGTTGACCGTGATCGATAGCGGCATTCCAATTGATATCCTGTTCACTGACGTCGTCATGCCGGGTACGCTGAAAAGCCCGGAGCTGGCACGTAAGGCAAAAGAGCGGCTGCCCGATATCGCCGTGCTCTTTACCTCCGGCTACACCGAAAACTCTATTGTTCACGGCGGCAAACTGGATGCCGGCGTCGAACTGCTTTCCAAGCCTTACACCCGCGAGGCTCTTGCCCGAAAGTTTCGTCATGTTCTTGCAAACCAAAAGCAGCGGGCAGTTGCAAAGCCGGCAAAACCGGTTCTGGACGTGAAAGAAAATCTCATCCCGGCCGCCAGGCAAGATGACGGTTCCGCGAACCAGAAAACTGTCCTTCTGGTCGAGGATGATGGTCTGATCCGGATGACGACCGCCGAAATACTGCAGGATGCCGGTTTTGTCGTGGTGGAAGCAGCCAGCGCAGAAGAAGCGCTGACGGCCCTGCAGTCAATGCATGTCGATGTTCTTGTCACGGATCTCAATCTGCCGGGCGAGTCAGGAAGAGATCTCGCGGCAAGAGCCAGGACACTGCGACCATCAGCTCTTGTTGTTTTTGCAACCGGCGATCCGACATCTGTGAAATCGGAAAAAGATGCGATCATCCTCTCAAAGCCATATGACGCTGAGGATCTTCAGTCCGCGATCTCGCATGGTCTCGGTCACCGCGGCGAATACAAGGGCGCGCGGCGGAGTGAAAGCGAAGATAGTTGACGTCAGCACGAGGTGTGACTGAAGCGTTTGGACCGCCAGCGAACATGCGCTGTCTTTCAAACGTCCTTCGCCCCCCTTAAGCGAAGGCCCCACAAGTTCGGAGCCATAGGCGTACTGAGGCAACTTGGACCACGGCGAGGAGCGTTTTTACTCGGCGGCGATCGTTGCCGAGAAGGAACGTGCGGCCAGAAGCCGCGACGCTTCCGCCAATGCCTGGTTGACGCGGCTATGGATGGCTGGCGACGGCACACCGTCTGTGAAATCCCGGCTCGATGTGTAGATTGCTGTCGGAAGCACGAAGGCTTCGAAGAAGGCGAAAAGCGGCCGCAACTGATGCTCGACGATCAATGCGTGCCGATCGCCGCCACCGGTTGCTGTCAGGATGACAGGCTTGCCACGCAGGTCTGCCGGGTCCAGCAGGTCGAAGACATGTTTGAACAATCCGGTATAACTGCCCTTGTAAGTTGGCGAGCCGATGACCAGTGCTTCCGCCTCGATAATTGTCTGGATGATCTGACGGGCGGCGGGGTCGAGATCGGATACGGACCTTGCTGTGGCAAGCGATGAGCCAAGATCTTCAACGTCGAAGACCGCGTGTTGCAGCCCAGACTGTACTGCCAGAGATTCCGTCACGTTCTCGACAAAACGCCTTGTGCTCGAAGGACGAGCGAGATTGCCCGAAAAACCGATGATCAGGTTGTTGCTCATGGCGAGGTACCTTTCAGGCGGTCTTGAGAATGGATACGATGGACGGGTGGCTTGCTTGGGCAGTTCGTTCGCGTTTCCAGCGGTCGAAGGCGGAGCGTCCCAATATCGAGACGGACGTGTCCTCCTGCGGCGCATGCACCAGCACGGACTGGATGTCACGGAAATGCCGCTCAAGGCCGAGATTGGCGCTGAGCCCGGGATTGCCGATGCCGCGTACGGCAATCTGAGCGGCATCCCGGATCTGTCGGCCAGCCAGCAATCGGGCGCGGATCAACCGGTCGGGGTCGTTCAGGCTGCCTTCCAGTGCACTGAAGATGATCTGCCGCGCCCCGGAAACGAGCAGGTCGATCTCACCTGACAATGCAACAAAGCGCTCGGTTTCAGCGATCGGACGGCCGAGATTGGCGGGAACGCGCTCATAGGCAAAACGGATGAAGGCTTCCTGTGCCGCTTCGGCTGCACCGAGATAGATGGCGGTCAGGGCCAATGTGACAGCCGCATGGGCACGATTGTCCTGCTGGGCGATCGACGGGTCGACCAGTTCCAGCACGTTTTCCGCGGGAATTTCGACGTCTATGAATTCGACATCGTGCGAGCCTGTGGCACGCATACCGAGGCTCTGCCAGTTTTCAATCACCGTGATACCCGGCAGCTTGTTTGGAACGACAAAGGTGCCGACCCGTGGTGATGCCTCGTCCGTGTGTGCCCAGACGAGGAAATGGGTAAGGCCGTAAGCGCCGGTGACAAATCGCTTCTGGCCGCTGATCGACCAGCCGGTCGCGGTGCGGCGAGCACGGGTGGCGGGCAGACCACCGCGTGCCGGCGATCCCAGTTCGGGTTCGACGCGTGCGGCGTTGAGCAACAGCGGTTGATGTTTCGCCTCCGCCAACAGTCGACGATAGAGCGCTTCCGGCCAATGGCCTTTGGCTGCCTGACCCAGATGGTTGAAAATCGTCATGGCGCTGATCAGCGCAACCGATGGATCGCCCTTTCCAAGGGCTGCCAGAATATGTGCCGCATCGCTCAGCGTCGCACCTTCGCCGCCATAACGGGGGGCGACTGTGCTTTCAAGCAGACCGGCTTCGTGAACGGCACGAATGCCAGTCCAGGGAAATTGACCGGTTTGATCCGCGTCAGGTGCTGCCTCGGCGAGAATACGCGTTGTGGCGTCGAGGACGTTTGGATCGTAGGACATGCGGCTTGTACTTTCTGTTTTTCGGGTAGCCGCCCCCCGATTGAGGAGGTGGTTCATTCACCCTGCATTGAACGAAGGGGGCCGAGCGGTCTGGTCTCGGAAACCAGACCGCTTGCATCACGCGGCGTTCTTTTTCTTGGCTTCTTCGCGCTCGCGAATACCTTCGCGAACGAGCGGCAGGATGTAGCGACCATAGTCGACCGCATCGTTGTAATTGTCGTAACCACGGATCGAAATCAGATCCGCGCCGAGATCGATGTAGTCGAGAATGGAATCGGCGATGGTGCGGGGAGAACCGACAAGTGCGGTGGTTGCGCCGCTTGCATTGGTCGCAGTGACCGTCGGATACCAGAGCGCACGATCATGCACATCTCCACGAGCGGCAATGTCGAGCAGCCGCTGGGAACCGACATTGGCAGGTGTTGCGGCATTGACGGGAGCCCGGGCCAGGCCTTTCTGACGGTTCTCATTCAATCTATCGAGGACCTTGTGCGCTTTTTCCCAGGCAAGTTCGTCGGTTTCGGCAACGATCGGCCGGAAGGTTACCCAGATGCGCGGGCGATCTGTTCGGCCCGCCTTGGCGGCCTCGGCGTAGACCCGGTCTATCTGCTGTTTGGTCTCCTTCAAAGGTTCGCCCCAGAGGCCGAAGATGTCGCAGAGCGATCCGCCGATCCGATACGCCGCATCCGAGGAGCCGCCGAGTGAAATCGGGATGAGACCATTGGTCGGGCGGACGGCGCTGCGGAACTGCTTGAATTGATAGTATTTCCCATCGAAATCGAAGGGCTCCTTCGACGTCCAGGCGAGGCGCAGAATTCGGATATATTCTTCCTGTCGTTCGTAGCGCTCTTCCTTGTTGAGGAAATCACCCTCGCGCGCCTGTTCTTCATCACTGCCGCCGGCGATGAAGTGGACCACAACGCGTCCACCGCTCAACTGGTCCAGTGTCGCCAGCGACTTGGCTGCAACCGTCGGGTAGACGGTGTTGGGCCTGAGCGCCACGATGATCTTGATGTTCTTCGTATGGGCCAGAACTGTCGCGCCAAGCGTGAAAGGGTCGAAGGACGACGAAGAATAGGGGATCAGTGTGTAGTTGAAACCATAGTCGTCAAGCGCACGGGCATAACGCTCAAGAAAAACCGGATCGACGGGCGCGTCCGGAAGGGGGGTCAGGTCGTTTGACGCGTTGGGAAAGCTGACGCTGATGAATTCCGCGGTCATGGGAGCTCCTCGTGGTTTCCAAATGTTGAGGCAAGGTTAAGCGGGCGCAGCGAGATGAGGAAGACAGGTCTTTCTTTTTCTATCGATTGCGTAGAAAATATTCTCCGCTGCGACGCGACGCGTAGATATCGTGACTACCGCTCGGTTTCGGGTGAAGCACTGCCTGTTTATGGATCGGGTGCTGGCGACCAGCCGAAGGCAGGGGCAACCTCATGCGCGAGGTCGGTCAACAGACGCACATTTTGCGCAAGGCCGAAGGCCGGTGGCAAGAACAATACGATTTCATCGGCTGCAGAGAGGCCGGGATCGTTATAAACCGCCTGGATCACCTGATCCGGAGTTCCCTGAAAGACTGGAGAAATCTGTGCCCCTACCGGTTGCGCGACCGGTGCCAGCGCGCCTTTCGGACGCGATGCGGCAATACCCTTTGTACGGCGTTCAAGATCGTAGGCCGCATATGTATCGCGAAGTTCGGCCGTCGTGCCGACCAATATAGAAGCGGCAACGGCGACTGGCGGCGGCTCAGATTTCCATGTCCTTCGCCAGGTGGCACGATATGCTTCGATCAGACGGGCTTGGTATTCCCCGAACGTCTCGCCCTCGTCGTGATCATGCAGGACAGTGCCGGAGATAAGTCCTATGCCGAGTTCGGCTGCCTGTATCGCTGAGCCGAGACTGGCCGAACCCTGACGAATTCGCGATCGCAATGTCGGACTATGGGGTGTCACACGCAGTTCTGCACCGGGAGAACTGCCAGTGCCGGCCTCGGTCACGGTGTGAAGAACCTCACCCGAGATGGCCGAAAGAAAACGCGCCTGCCGGCGCTTGGCTTCAGTGCGCGCGTCGGTGTCGGACGCACCAAATACCGCGTCGAAAGCGGCATTTGCGCCGGTCGCAATGGCAAGTTCCAACCGGCCATCAATCAGGAGATCGGTGGTTCCCGCCGCCTCGGCGAGCAGGATCGGATCCTGATATCGCATCGGGATCACGGCTGAACCAAGCGTGATCCTTCGCGTATGCTGGCCGACCGCTGCAAAGAACGGCAGTGGTGACGACAGGTAGTGATCGAAATGCCTTTGATAGGCCCAGCCGGACTGATAGCCCAGCCGCTCGGCTGCCTTGTAGAGCTCGATCCCGTCACGCAATCCTTGCGCCGGCCCGGCGTCGTCATTGAACGAAACCCGGGTGTTGAAGCCCAGTCGGCGTTTCGGACGAAACGAGGCAGGCAGCGTGTTGGCGGGTGCCGCTATTGTCATGCGAACCGCTCCTCCCGGAGAACGCGATGCGGCTTCTGCCGTGGCTGGCGTACCGGATCAGCGAAACCTGCGGGAATGGATTCGAGAAGTGCTGCGGTATAGGGGTGCTGCGGACTGTCGAAGATATCGGCAACGGCTCCATGTTCGACGATGCTGCCGTGCCGCATTACGGAAACGGTATGTGCGAGCTGGCGGACAAGCGCCAGATCGTGCGAGACGAACACATAGGTCAATCCGAGTTTGGCCTGTAGCGAGAGCAGCACCTCGACGATATCCGCCTGTACGCTGACATCGAGGGCGGAGGTTGGCTCATCGAGAACGATGACGTCCGGTTTGAGAACCAGCGACCGTGCGATAGCCACGCGCTGCCGCTGGCCGCCCGAAAGTGCGCCCGGCTTGCGCGTGAGAAGATGTTCGGCAAGTCCGACATTGGCCAGAGCCTCCCAGACCTGTTGGTCGCGTTCCGCAGATGTGCCGATCTTGAACCGGTCGAGAGGTTCTCGTACCAGATGCTCCACGGTCCAGGTCGGGTCGAGAGAGGTAAACGGGTTCTGGTAGACGAGCTGAAGATGACGCCAGACCGATCTGAGCGATGCGGTTGAGCGCCCGGCGAGGCGTTCGCCAGCCACGGAAATCTCTCCCTTATCCGGTTGCTCAAGCCCGAGCAGCAGGCGGATCGTCGTGGTTTTACCGGAGCCGGACTCGCCCACCAACGCATGGGTCGTGCCGGCTGCGACGCTGAAGGATACGTCGTTGACGGCTGTCAGGACATTTCCGTCGACAGTGAACTTCTTCGTGACAGCACTGACGTCAATCTTCGGCGCATCTCCGGCCTTGCTTCGATGCAGGCCCGGATCGCGCAGCCTGGCGTAACGGTCGGGATTGAGGGCAGGCACATCGGCATGCAGCTTCCGCGCATAGGCCGACGCCGGGGACGAAAAGATATTCGATGTCTTGCCGGCTTCCTGCACATGGCCGTTCTTGAGGACGACGAGGGAATCCGTGCGTTCTGCCGCAATCGCCAGATCGTGGGTAATCAGAAGCAGGCTTATATCCAGCTCGTGCTGCAGGCGCGACAGCAGGTCGAGAATTCGCTTCTGGATCGTTACGTCCAGAGCAGATGTCGGTTCGTCTGCCACCAGAAGTGCCGGGCGCGGCAGGACGGCAAGCCCGATCAACACCCGTTGCAGCATGCCGCCGGACAGTTGATGCGGATAGGAATCATAGACCCGTTGAGGGTTGTCGAGACCGACCTGAGCGAATGTTTCGAGGATAAGCGTCTTGCGGATCGCTGCATTCGGTTCGTCGGTCAGGGCAGCCGCTTCCAAGGCCTGTGCGCCGATGGTGCGCACCGGGTTGAGCGCATTGCCGGGATCCTGCGGCACGAAACCGATGGCGCGTCCGCGGAGCGGACGGAACCGACGCTCGGGAAGCGCCAGCAGCTCCTGCTTTTCGAAGCGGACCTGGCCGCTGGCCTGTGCTCCGTTGGGCAGCAACCGCAAAACGGCCCGTGCGATGGTGGATTTGCCGGACCCGGACTCGCCGATCAGGGCAAGGCTCTTGCCGCGACCGAGTTCGAAATCGACATTGTGGACGACTGCCTGCTTTCCATAGGCAACCGACAGATCGTTGACGCGCAGAAGAGGGGATTCGGCCTGGGGTGCCGGTGCGGTCGTTGCGTCGCGAAGGAAAGATCCGGTCAGTCTGTTTTGCGGAGCCATCGGCTGATCCTGTTCACGGAGAGGACTGTTAAGATGGTGATGAAGGCAGGGGCGTAAACGAGCCACGGCCATTTCAGGTAGTCTTTGCCGATCGAGATCAGCAGACCCCAATCGGATGCGGGAGGTGGGTCGCCATAACCAAGGAAGGCCAAACTGGCGATCACCAGGATGGACTCGCCGAACTGCAGCACTGCGAGCGGCAATATCGAGCGCGAGGCATTGGGCAAGATGTGGCGCCAGAGAATGAACCAGCGCGAACCTCCGAGCAGAAATGCCGATTCCACGAAAGTTGCCTGCCGTGTCTTGATGACTTCCGCACGGGCGACACGTGCGAAGATCGCGACGGCAGACACGCCGGTGGCGATGGCGGCGTTGATGGTTTCAAAGCCGATTGCGGTAACGACGATGACGGCGAGGAGGAACTTCGGTATCGCCAGCAGAACGTCGACGAGCCGGGCGAAGACGACATCGACCCAGCCACCGAAAAAGCCTGACAGCAGGCCAATTATGCCGCCAACGACAACGCCGATGACAACGGCGACAAGCGCACTCGATACGGAAGAGGCCGTGCCGTAGACGACGCGGGTATAAACATCGCGCCCGAGATGATCGGTGCCGAACCAATGGCTGAGGCTCGGTCCAAGCAGCTTGTCCGCAGGAACGCCGATGACCGGACTGTAGCTGGTGAAGAGACCGGGGAGCAGCGACCATGTGATGACGAGGGCAACGATCAGGAATGAAAGCGCCACGGTCGCGGGCATCCGGATGGCGGCAATCCGGCCGGCCAGACCGGCACCCGTTAAGGATGAGTTGGAGACGAAGGTCATGGTGTCACCGCCTTGGTGGCGTCGAGGGAGGTTTCATCCGATGTGGTCACGCGCCGTTTCGCCCCGCCCAGGATTTTGACGCGAGGGTCGAGCAGCGGATAGAGGAGGTCGGCCGTCAGGTTGACAAGAACGAAGACCACGGCTCCGAGGGATACGACGGCCTGCAGGACGGGAAGATCCTGAGTGCTGACCGAGCGCTGCACCAGGCTTCCAACGCCGGTGCGCCCGAAAACCGTTTCGGTGATCAGCGATCCACCAAGCAATTCGCCAACGGTAAGGGCAATCACCGTCACGACGGGCAACGATGCGGGCTTCAGCAGATGTTTGGCGAAAAGCCGAGCCTGGCCGATCCCGCGACTACGGGCGACGGTCGCATATTCCTGCTCGGCCTCCTTGTCGAGATTTGCAATCAGGACTTCGGCAATCTGCGCGGAAACGGGTATGCCGAGGGCGATTGCCGCAAACAGTGTCGCCCAGAAACTGTCCGGATTGATCACCCGAAAGAGGCCGATCTGGAAGCCGAAGACATGAATAAGTATAAGGCCGATCACGAAATTCGGCACGGACAGGAAAAGCGACGGAAATCCGCGCAGCAATCCCTGACCATATTGTTTAGGAACGAAGCGGGTGCCGTAAGCCACCGCCATGGCCAGGATCAGAGCTACCGCAAGTCCCGCCCCCGCCAGGATCAGTGTCGAGGGAAGAACTTCGGCGATCAGCGTCGAGACGGGCCGGTTGGACCGCATCGACACGCCGAGATCGCCGGTCAAAAATCCGGACAGGGAATTCCAGAGCTGGACGACAATGGGCTTGTCGAGGCCCTGCGCCGCGATGATCTCCGCAATCTCCTCTTCGGTGAACCCGTTTTGGGGATTGCGCAGAACACTGGTGATGGGATCGCCAGGCAGGATGCTGACGACCACGAAGGTGAAGACGTATGCCAGCAGTATGACGATGACCGCTTGGCCGAGCCGTTTGGCAGCGTAGGTCAGGTAGGCATTTCTCACGCAGGCGACCCTCTCGGATTGAGTGTTGCGATAGCTATCAGTCGGCGAGGAAGGCCGTGTAGTAGCTGGCGTAAGCAACGCCGTTATACACTTCACCCTTCAGCTTCGGGGACTGGACGTAGATGCGCTGCACGATCTGCGTCCTCGGAATGAAGTAACCCTGTCCGAGCACATGCTCCTGAAGCTCCCTGAGAAGCGGATTGCGTTCATCAAGGGAAGCCGCACCGGCGATCTTGTCGCGCAGTCCGTTCAACGTCGCATCGCGATCATCGAGCGCGAACCAGTTCTCGCCATTGTTGGCGTTGGTCAGAATGCTGGCAACGGTGCCGGCGTCGATGAAGCTGCGCGTTACCTCATAGGTGGGAATGGCCGGACCGCCGTACTTGACCTTCTCACCGAAGGTCACGACGTCGTAAGCGCGGATGTTGGCCTTCCAGCCAAGCTTGCCAAGTTGCTGGGAAATCAGCTCATCCACCGATTTGGAGGTGGCAAGATAGGGGTTGGAGTGAAGCGTCAGCTCCAGCTGTTTGCCGTCCTTGGTGCGGATGCCATCGGCGCTCTTGACCCAGCCCGCCTCGTCAAGAAGCTTTTCCGCCTTGGCCGGATCATATGCGAGAAGTGCGCTTTCATCAGCCGCGCCCGGAACGTTGCTCTGGATAAAAGATGTCGGCAGCTTCCAGTCAGAGGTGTAGACTGTGTCGATGATTTCCTGGCGATTGATACCGGATTGCAGAGCCTGACGGACTCTGACGTCGTCATAGGGGGCATGTTTGGTATTGACGGCCCAGCCGTTGACGAAACCGAGATAGCGCGGCGTCGCAACCGTGAAGCCTTCTTCCTTGAGTGACTTCAATTCCTGAGGTGAGGCGTTGTAGGCGATATCCGCCTGGCCGGACTGGACGGATGCAACGCGCAGCGATGGTTCGGACACCAGCTTGTAGGTGATGGAATCGAGGAACGCCGGGCCGGTATGGCCGACTGCCGCGGGACCCCAGTTGTAGTCCTTGCGCTTGACGAGGGTAACGTGGTCGCCTTCCTTCCAGGATTCCACCACATAAGGCCCGCTGCCTGAGGTGTTGTTGAGATCGGCCTGTTGTGATGCGGGCTGTGCAAGGCTCTTTGGTGATATCAGGATCGACCCGTGATAGCCGAGCGTCGGAATGAAGCCGAGGGTCGGTTTCTTGAAGAAAACCTTGACCGTGGTGGCATCGACAGCTTCGGCACGGTCATAGGTTTTCGGGAACAAACCGATCGGGTTGATGCCTTCGTTTTTGCGGCCGGCGTACCAGATGTCGAGATTGGCGACGACCGCAGAAGCATCGAGCGGAGAGCCGTCGGAGAAGGTCACGCCGCTCTTCAGATGGAGCGTGAATTCGGTTGCCTGGTCGTTCTGCTCCCAGCGTTCGGCGAGCCATGGGCTCGCCTTGCCTTCGGCGTCGACATAGACCAGCTTATCCGTGACGTGGCCCCAGATGTGCCCTTGGAAGCTGGAGATGGCACTGTTGTTGGGGATCCATGTGTCGCCAAGCGAATCGATGAGGAACGTAACATCACCGCCGTCGCGCGGGGTGTCGGCGGCAAGGGCTGGATTGAACCCGGTGGTTGCGATGAAAGCGGCCGCGGCCGCCGCAGATGCCAGCAGATGGCGCCGGGAAAGAGAAAACAGAGAAGAACGTTCGGTCATGAAGTTGTCCTGAATGTACGGGTTCGTGTTTTATGTTTTTGACCACCGGTTGCCGCAAAACAGCGCGCGTAAAACCGCGTCCGCTACAGCTCATGCCGAGCGGGTGAAGTGCCTGCCAGATGGTCGATATGGTGTGTTTTAAGGTGTCGAAGCGGCCAGTTGAGCCATGACCTCGGTGTTACCGCTTAACCGTCAGCGGTTGCATACATCGGGAAATTGGTATGCCGGTAAGCTGTCCTGCCATCAAACAATCCCTTTGTTTCAGCATTCTGATCATGACCTGTAGCCTAGCAGGGTGGGTCAAAGGAGAAAGACTAGTTATTCTTTTTCTAGAGAAATTATGGATTATTTTATTGCCGTTTCCAGAGGTGTTAGGATCAGCGTTTCCGAGTGCTGCTGAACCCGGAGACTACTCGTCCGCCTAACGTGTCGCGGTTTTGAGCATAAAGTGGCGAGCAGGTGGTATCAGTCTTTCGGAGCCCTGTTCGCGAACCTCATTTGCTCGAAGATGCGCACCGGCGGCAATGTCCCGGTAAAGCGTTCTACCTCAACTCTGGTGATCTGCCCTGTGCAACCCTGCGCAAGTCGCGACGTGCCGATGTCCCGCGTAAGAACATTCGGATTGCCATGAACACACATGGCGTTGTCGGCTGCCGCATCGTCCGGCTCAAACCACGCGCCAGTCGCGAGTTGCATAACCCCGTTGTGCACCGAACTGCTCAAAACGGCTGCCGCCAGGCAACTGCCCCGGCTGTTGAACAGCCTGACGATATCACCGTCTGAAATGCCGCGTGCTTCAGCGTCGACGGGGTTGATCCGGACCGGCTCTCTACCTTCGATTTTCGTGGAGCGGCTGAAACCACCGTAATCGAGCTGGCTGTGAAGCCTTTGATGCGGCTGGTTGCAGACAAGGTGCAGCGGATAATGGGTGATGTCTTCGGCTGCCTCATCCCTGTTCGCGTACCACCGGGGATGCCCGCCACAATCGTCGTAACCAAAACCCTCTATAGTTTCGGAGAAGATTTCGATTTTGCCGGATGGGGTTTTCAACCGATGCGCGGATGGATCTGCCCGGAAGGCATTGGCCGGTCCGCCATCGTCGGGCTTGAGCGGGAGTCTCAATTCTCCCTTTACCCAGAAGGATTCGAAATCGGGTGCTTCGTGGCCACCAGCGACAAGCGCCTGTTGGGTCGCTTCATAGAGAAAGGCGAGCCATTCGCGGCTGGTTCTTCCTTCCGTAAAAGCGTCGGCGTGCCCGAGGTGGCGTGCGATTTCCGAGAAAATAGCGTAATCGTCCCGAGCCTCACCCACCGGTTCGATCAGCTTCTTCATGGCAATCATCAGATCGTCCCGGTCTGCCGCACCGATATCATCACGTTCGAGCGTGGTTGTCGCGGGCAGCACAATGTCGGCGTGGCGGGCGGTTGAGGTCCAGGCGCTTTCATGAACGATGATTGTCTGCGGCCTTCGGAACGCTGCACGCAACCTGTTGATGTCCTGATGATGGTGGAAAGGATTTCCACCCGCCCAGTAGACGAGGCGGATATCCGGATAGCTCAGGGCTTTGCCGTTATAGTGAAACTCATCTCCCGGATTGAGGAGCATGTCGGCAATACGGGCAACGGGAATGTAATCCGGCACTGGATTTTTGAACTGGTTGAGCGTTGGCAGCGGAACGGCCAGCAGGTTCTTGCCGATATTGCCAAGCGCTCCAAGCGAGTAGGAATAGCCTCCGCCATCCAAGCCGATTTGCCCAAGCATTGCCGCCAGAACGATGCCCATCCAGACCGGCTGTTCGCCAAAATCGGCTCGCTGCAGGGAGTGGCTGACGGTAATCAGCGTTCTGGAACGCGCTATCTTGACCGCTATTTCCTTGATGGTATCGGCACTGATACCGCAGATGCCCGCTGCCCATTCGGCACTCTTTGGGAGATTATCTGTCCGGCCGAGCAGATAGTCTTCAAACCGCGCGTAACCGACAGTGTATCGGTCAAGAAACTCCCGATCGTGTAGCTCTTCCGTGACGAGCTCATGCGCCAGCCCCAGCATCAGTGCGACATCGGTGCCAGGTGTGATCGGCAGCCATTGCGCATTCACATCGGCCGGAAAGTCGTCTCTGAGCGGGCTGATCGATATGAATCTGGCGCCGCGTGCGCTTGCACCGGCCAACTTTTGTCTGACGACATGTTTGCTGATGCCGCCCCCATGCACGTCTGCGTTCTTGATCGCCATGCCGCCAAATGCCAGCACCAGTTCGGTACTGCGTTCGATGGCATCCCAGGTCACACTCTTGCGATCGACATGATCGTAGGGTCCAAGAACATGCGGAATGATGACCATTGCCGCGCCTGAACTATATGTGTTGACGGACCTTACATAACCGCCCAGCACATTCAGAAATCGATGGATCTGGCTTTGCGCGTGATGAAAGCGACCAGCGCTTGACCATCCGTAAGATCCACCAAACACGGCCTGTGGGCCGAAATCGCGATAGATCCGCTGAAGCTCGTTCGCGACGAGGGGCGTCGCTTCGGACCAGCTGACTTCAACAAAATCATCTGCACCACGATTTTGCTCGTGACCAGGTTTGCCCTCCAGCCAGCCGCGCCGGACGGCCGGACGTTTTATTCGCACCGGACTGTCCGCGACCGCTGCAAGATTGCCGAGTAACGGCGAGGGATGCGGATCATCCGGGTGCGGTTTTATCTCGAGTTGGCCGTTTTCAAAGCGACCGGAGAATGCACCCCAATGGGAGCTGTGGGGTTTAAATGAATTCATGGCAGGCTCCCTCGCATGACGGCTTCCGCAAACACTGTCTATTGCGGAATGATTTTGCCCGGGTTCATGATACCGGTGGGGTCAATTGCGTTCTTGATAATTGCCATGAGTTCCACCGCATCGCCATGTTCCTGGCGAAGATAGGCAATCTTGCCCGTGCCGACACCATGTTCGCCTGTTGATGTACCGCCCACCGAAATCGCGTGTTGCACCATCTTCTTGTTGATTGCCGCGACCTCATCGAGCTCGAACTGGCTGGTCGGGTCCACAGCAAAAACGACGTGGTAGTTGCCATCACCGACGTGGCCGAGAATGGCAGCGGGCACGCTGCAGCCGGCCAGCAGTTCTCGGGTTTTCAGAATGCAGCCGCTGAGTTCCGACACAGGCACGCAGACATCGGACGACCAGCCCTTGGCGTTGGCACGCTGCGACACCACGGCATAAAACGCGTTGTGTCGCGCCTTCCACAGCCGGTTGCGATCTTCGGGAGCATTGGCCCACTCGAAATCGCGGCCTCCATTCTCCCTGACGATTTCGGCAACCGTTTCAACCTGTTCCTGCACGCTTGCCGGTGCGCCATGAAATTCGAAGGCGAGCGTGTCTTCAAGTTTCAGTGAGAGGTTGGAGTAGGTGTTGACGGCCTGGATCAAACCGCGATCCATCAGCTCCATACGGGCAACCGGAATACCGAGCTGGACGACCTGGATCGCGGCCGACACGGCCTGTTCGACATTTTCAAACGAGCAAAGCGCTGCCGAAATGGTTTCCGGAATTCCGTAAAGGCGCAGTGTCACCTCGGTGATGATCCCGAGCGTGCCTTCAGAGCCGACAAACAGCCGCGTCAGGTCATAACCTGCCGAGGATTTTCGTGCTCGGCCGCCGGTCCGGATGATCTTTCCATCCGGCAATACAACGGTCAGACCCAAGACGTTTTCGCGCATGGTTCCGTAACGCACGGCATTGGTGCCTGATGCGCGCGTCGAGGCCATGCCGCCAATCGAGGCGTTGGCGCCGGGATCGATGGGGAAGAACAGGCCTAGATCGCGAAGGTAACTGTTGAGCTGCTCTCGCGTCACACCCGCTTCGACCGTGCAGTCGAGATCCTCCGGGCTGACGCGGGAAATCCGCGACAGGCGCGACAGGTCGATGGAAACCCCGCCACGCACCGCAGTCAGATGTCCTTCCAGAGACGTGCCGGCACCAAAAGCAATGACCGGCACGTTTTCGGCTGCGCAAAGGCGGACGATTTCGGAAACCTCATCCGTCGTATCTGCAAAGACCACGGCGTCCGGAATGGCCGCAGTGTGGTGGGATTCACCACGCCCGTGCTGTTCACGCAGTGTCTGAGACACTGAAAAGCGGTCGGCGAAGCGTTTGCTGAGCGCTTCAGCCAGAGAAGCTGGCAGCGCGCTCATGCGCGCTCTCCGGTTTCGACCGGCGTGTCACCCGGCTGGCCCCACTCGGTCCACGAGCCGTCGTAAACCGCGACATCGTTTTTTCCTACAAGATGAAGGCCGAAGGCAAGTGCCCCTGCCGTCACACCCGAACCGCAGCTTGCAATCACGGGGCGGGACAGATCCAACCCCGCGGCTTCAAATGCTGTGGCGATGGCCGCAGCATCCAGCAATTCGCCGGTCTGCGCATTTGTCAGCGTGGTGAAAGGCAGGTTGAAACTGCCGGGAATATGGCCGGACCGCAATCCGGGTCGGGCTTCCTTTTCTTCTGCCGTGAAGCGTCCGGCGGACCGTGCGTCGATCACCTGTTCGTCATGGCTATCGAGATTGGCAAGCACCTGCGCCTTTGAACGGACGGCATCGGCATTGAAACGGGCCTGAAAATGTCCTTCTTCAAAGGGCGCGATGGTATCGCTGACCGGGCGTCCTTCCGACGTCCATTTGCGGAACCCTCCATCGAGAATGGCGACTTTCTCATGACTGAAGGTGCGCAATGTCCACCAGACACGGCCTGCCGACATCAGACCCGGCGTGTCGTAGACGACCACGAGGCTATCGTTTGAAATTCCGAGCGCACGCGCATGGCGCTCGAAATCTTCAGCGGACGGCAGCATATGCGGCAGCGATGCATCATGATCGGCGATGGCATCGATATCGAAGAAACGCGCTTTTGGAATATGCCGCGCGGCGAAATCCTCAGCAGCGGCAGGCGTCACACCCGGAAGCTTGAATGAACCATCGAGGATGACGAGATCAGGATGATCAAGATGCGTCGCCAGCCATTCGGTAGAGACGAGAGGGCCGGGCAGGGTGAGAGACATGGAAAACTCCGAAAAGACGGTATTCGGCAAAGGTCGCAGAAGAATGATGCGCCGCGTCTTGCGGCGCACAAAGTAAGAGAAGGTCAGGCGACCAGCTTTTCACCCTTGAGGTGACGTTCAAGGAACGGCAGGCTGTCCTGCCCCCAATAGAGCTCACCTTCGTAGCCATAGGTTGGGAGGCCGAACACGCCCGATGTCTTGGCGATCTCGAAATCAGCGTCACGGATCGTCTGGATCGCGTCGCTCTCGGCGAGTTCGTCCAGTGCCGCTCCGTCAAACCCTGCTGCATCGGCGATTGAACGGCGCACACCTGCATTGCCGATATCGTCTCCACGTCCCCAGAAGGCTTGCTGGAGTACCGCGGTGAGTTTCAGCCAGTCCTGGCCGGATTGGATAGCGGCAAGCACCATCAGACCGGCCGGGGTCGGATCGGAAAGATCGGCGCGGTTGTCCAGGCTCAATTCCTTGCCGCGCACCGCGGCCCACCGCTTCAGGTCTTTTGTCCAATAGGCGCGGCGGGCTTCAGGCCGGTTGCGCGAATAAATCCCGCCATTGTCTTCAATCAGCGGGATGACGTGCGGGCGGATCGTGGCGCCCTGCTCGCGGGCAAGAGCCGCAAATGCTTCGAGGCCGATATAGGCCCACGGGGAGCCGACGCTAAAGAAGTAGTCGATTGTCTTCGTCATTGCTGCTGCTTTCAGGATGGCTGTTGGGAAGATGTTTCCATGTCGAACACGTGCAACGCACAGTCCCGGGCGATGAGCACAGCCTGTGGATCGCGTCCGACAGCGACGGTTGCAAGAGCGCCCTCGTAGAGAAGGGCGAGATGGGCTGCCGCCTGTTCAGGCCGGTTGGCCACCCTTGCCATGATGGTACCAAAGATTTCCCGGACCTTGGTCTTGTGGGTGCGTGCAACTGAAACCACGCGTTCGGAATCACCGTGTTCGGCTACGGCCAGCGCAAACGCGCAACCGCGAAATTCGGGGCTGTCGGCCTTTTCGTAGAGTCTTTCGAAAATGACCCTGATCTGTTCACGCTGCGTACCCGCCACGTCTCGTACCTCTTCGAGCGAGCGGATGACCCGGTTATGACGGGCCTGCAAATAGGCCGCGACAAGATGATCCTTGGAGGGAAAGTGCCGATAGAGCGTGGCTTTGGCGACGTTTGCCTCTTCGATAATGCGATCGATGCCGACGGCTCTGATGCCTTCGCGATAAAACAGTGCGCTGGCGGTGTTAAGGATCTGGTCGGAAATGGTTTCTCTCATGGGAACGCTTTGATTTACTTCTGGGGAAATGCGGTCACACTGCGGTGGCGCGAGCTGGGTGGCTTGTCGGAGCTGAGGTTTCTGCGAATGCCTGCAAAGCCTTGATTGAAAGCGCGCCGGAAAAACCGCCGCTATGTTCCAGCTTTCCCGTCAGCACCTGAACGGCGTGGTTATAGGGCGTCGGGACCCCGTTGAGGCGGCCAAGAAGAACGATTTCACCATTGAGATAATCGACTTCACTAGAAGCGCCGCGCGTGAAGCTCTGCCACGTTGATTGCTGCCCGGGCAGGATGCCGCTGTTTGGCGCTATTTTCCAGTTGGAAATGTCGATGGTTCTCTCGGACGGTGCGGCAAGCGTATAACCCGCAGCCCGAAAGACATTCTGCGCCTCAGCCACCAGGGCTTCGCCGATTGAAGCCTTGAGGTCCGCCGCTCCGTCAAACAGTTCGAGTGCGTTTTTGACGTTGTGCAGCAGCTTAGCCGATTTCCAACGACGGATATCCGCGCTGCTTTCGGCAAGGTACCCGGCGCGGTTCAGATCCGCGGCAATCTGTTCGCTTGTTGAATCATGCCCTGATGGAAAGCGGCCGACGGTCACCACACCGAGTTGCGGATCGCCGCCCACCGTCACCTTGCCGGTCTCCGTGAATCGCGCCGGTGTGAGGATGCTTGCGCCATAGACATTGGCAAATGTTCTGAGTGCTGCAACCTCGGTGGCCAGACCGTTCTGAAAGGTGACAATCGGAAGGTTTGCAGCAACGCCATTTTCCTCACCGTCGACCACGCGCCAGGACCAGAAGGAAAGCGCGCCTGCCGCATCCTGAGATTTGACCGTCAGAAGCAGAATGTCATCGGTAGTGAGTTCGGGAGGATTGTCCAGACCAAACGCATTCAGGTTAATCTGTCGTGTCCCGAATGGTCGTTGAAAGCTCAGGCCTTCCGTCCTGATATGCGCGATCTGGCTGCCGCGACCGACCATCGCATAGCTGATGCCGCTGAGTTCGAACTGTGCGGCGAGGCTGGCACCGACTGCGCCTGCACCGATTATTACGTAACGCCTCATACGTTCTGCTCCAGAACTTTTCTACGATGGACAGATCAGGCCTGGACACAGATCTGATCTGTCCATCGTCCCCGACAATCGTGATCGAGGGTATCGATAAAATAGGCCGCATTGTTATTTTGTATGCTGCGAGCAATGCGGCGTACAACACAATGATGCCGCTGCAGTCTTAGCTCGGATCAAATCCGAAAAGAAAGACAGGTCGTTCTTATTCTACTTGATTTATAGAAAATATTGCCCGTGATCGCGCATCTGGCTGCACAGCAACTGTACGAGCTGTCGGACGATCTCATTGGACTGGTTGACGGATGCCGAATTCAAGCTGCCGACTGGGAGAGGGGATGAGTTTGCACGCGGCGGCGGGCCGAAGCCGGTTGTTTCGCGGGATATGTACACGCCGATCTTCATATTGGTATCTTGGGAGGTGAAAAGTCGGAATTTTCATTTATTTGCGGATTGTAAGCCACTGGTCACAGGTTCGGTTAGTTCAATAGCAAGTCATCTCTGCAGCGCGATTTGCGGGTCGCCCGACCCTGTGATCGAGCGACCCGCGACTTAATGCTTGGCAGGAGCTTTTGACTGTTTCTCCTTTGCAAGGGCTGCGCGTACTGTTTTGACCTGCTCTGAAGTCACGGCGCTCGCCCCATTACCCCATGTGGAGCGCAGGAATGTAACAAGTTCAGCGACCTCTTGATCTGAGTAGCGCCACGCAAAGCCGGGCATGCCGAGATCGGCAGGCCGCCTGTCCGTCGATGTGAGCACTGCGCCATCGAGCACGACACGGATGGTCGATACAGCATGCGGTGCGAGAACAGTCGGGTTTCCAGCAAGGGCCGGGACGGCATTTATGCTACCACGACCGTTGCTCAGATGGCAGGCGTTGCAGCTGTCCATGTAGATCTCGGCGCCGCGTCCCGACTTGTCGAAGACGGTTTCCTGCTTTTCCGCATAGGTTGCCTTCTCTCCGGCGCTCGCAGGGAGCGTCTTGAGGTAACTGGCGATGGCCTGCAGGTCAGACGGCGTCATCTTCTGCATGCTGTGCGTTACAACCTCGTTCATCGGTGCTCCGACGACGCCGAAGTGTGCATTACGGCTGCCGGACAGGGTTTCGACGATGTCTTCCTTGCTCCAGCGACCGAGACCCTCGGCATTGTTACCGCGCAGGTTGATTGCGAACCAGCCGTCAATGACCTGCCCACCTGCAAGGTAGTCCGGGGATTTTTCATCGAGACCCTTTTCGGCCATCGTCGCGGTGCGCGGCGTGTGGCATGCGCCGCAATGTCCCGGACCCTGCACGAGATACGCACCGCGGGCGATCTCCTCGTTCGGATATCGCTTGGTGTCGAATACCACGGCATCCGGATCCGCACCAAACGCCTTGCGCCAGATCGCAAGCGGAAAACGCATCGACAGCGGGAAGGGGATGTCGTTGTCGAGGTTGGCGTGCTCGACCGGCTCCACGCCCTTCATGAAGTAGGCATACATGTCGGCCACGTCCTGGTCCGTCAGGTAGGCGTAGGATGGGTATGGCATTGCCGGAAAGACTGAAACGCCATCCTTACGGATACCGTGGCGCACAGCCCGGTCGAAGTCTGCGAGCGTGTACTCGCCGATGCCTGTCTTCGGATCGGGTGTGATGTTGGTTGAAAACACCGTGCCGATCGGCGTGTGGAACGGCACTCCGCCGACAAATGGCTTGCTGTCCTTGGTCGTGTGGCAGGCGACGCAATCGGAGGCGGTCGCGACATATCGGCCGCGCTCGATCGTCTGGGCATCGTTGAGGTCGGGCATGGCGACGATGTCGCGCGTCGAAGTCGGCCAATAGGCGAAACCAAGGATGCCGGCACCGACAACCGCACCGAAGCCGACGAGGGAAAGAAGGATCTTTTTCATCTATCGTTCCCCTTATGCGTCGATCAGAGCGCCAGGGCTCTTGATGTATTTTTCTGTGATCGCCTTGGCAGCCCAATAGGCAAGCGCACCGACCATGCCCGTCGGGTTGTAGCCATTGTTCTGCGGGAAAGCGTTGGCGCCCGGTACGAAGACGTTCGGCACGTCCCAGGACTGCAGGTAGCGGTTAAGAGCTGAATCGGCAGGATTGCTGCCCATGATGGCTCCGCCGCAGGTATGTGTGCTCTGGTAGGCCGTCGCGTTGTACTTCGCACCCGGCTTTTTCGCGTCACCGGCGACGGCCTTCGGGTTGAGCGCCTTGACCATTTCAAAGCCCTTTTCGACCAGGAACTGCGATCCCTTGATCTCGTTGTCATGCCAGTTGAAGGTCATGCGCAGTGCCGGACGGCCGAAGGCATCCTTGTAGTTGGGGTCGAGATCGAGATAGCTGTCCTGGTAGGACATGCAGGAGCCCTGGACCTCGTAGTAGAAATTGTGACGGAAGGAATCCGTGACGGCCTGCTTCCACTGTGTGCCCCATTGCGGTGTGCCCGGAGGCGTGGGAATGCCGCGCACCGGTCCATTGCCCGGCTGACGCGCCCAGATGACGCCGCCACCGATGAAGCCGGCCGCGGCATTGTCGAGCTGGTTGCCGTTGAGGTCGTCGAAGACCGCGCCGCCGCCGCCCGTGCCGATGAACGCGTTTGCCTGCACGTCCTTGTCGAAGAACAGGTTGATGCGGTTGAGGTTCTGGTACGAGTAGTTCCTGCCGACCGTGCCCTTGCCCGTGACAGGATCGTAAGGCGTGCCGATGCCCGATACCAGCATCAGGTGGACGTTGTAGAGCTGGAAGGCACAGAGCAGCACAATCGATGCAGGCTGTTCGCATTCGGTGCCATTGGCATCGAGATAGGTGACGCCCGTAGCCTTCTTGCGGGTGCTGTCAAGGTTCACCTTGAGGACCTGGGCGTTGACGCGCAGTTCGAAATTCTTGTCCTTGCGCAGCGCGGGCAGGATGTTGGTGTTCGGGCTGGATTTGGAATAGTTCAGACAGCCGTAGTCGGAACAGAAGCCGCAGAAATTGCAGGGTCCCATCTGACAACCGTAAGGGTTGACGTAGGAAGCCGAGGTGTTTGCCGACGGGATCGGATAGGCATGATAGCCGGATTCGGCCGCCGCCTTGTAGAACATCTCAGCACCGAGATAGTTCTTCATCGGCCCAAGCGGGAATTCGCGCGAACGGGAACCCTCGAACGGGTTGCCGCCTTCGATGCGCTGGCCGTTGAGAACGCCTGCCTTGCCGGATGTGCCACAGACATATTCGAACTTGTCGAAATGCTCTTCCAGTTCTTCATAGGTGACTGGAAAATCCTGGATCGTCATGCCTTCAGGGATGAAATCCTTGCCGTAACGCTGCTCGATGTTGGAGCGGAGATATAGGTCCTCGGGAAGTGCCCGGAACTGACAGCCCGACCAGTGCGAGCCGGCACCGCCGACGCCTGTTCCGGGCTTGAACGAACCCATCTGGCGCATCGGTACTGCCGTGTCGGAAATGCCGTGACGGATCGTGACGGTTTCCTGCGACAGGCTCTGGAGGTAGCGGCGATGAACGGAACCTTCCAGTTCATCGACGACGCGGGGATAGGCGAAATCCGGCTGGGTATCGCGGTCGCCGCCGCGCTCGAGCGCCACGACGCTCATGCCTGCTTCAGTGAGTTCCTTGGCCAGGATCGCGCCGGTCCAGCCCATGCCGACGATGACGGCATCGACTTCATTTTTTACAATTGCCATGATGGTGTTCAGCCTCTGCGTCCGGCGAGATCAACGGGTCCGATGGGATAGGGTTTTTCGCGTACTTCGACCCAGTCGAGATAGTCTGCCCGCATGCCCGGGTAACCGATCATCTTCCAGGACCCCATGCCCTTGTTGCCGCCATGCGACGGGTCGGCGAAATAGCCGTAGCGGACTTCGTTCAGCAGGTAGCTGAAGAAGGTTTTTGAAGAGATGGCCTCAAACTTGACCTCGCCCTTTTCCAGTGCCTTGAGCAGTGTTTCCTGCTCGGCCTGCGCGAGTTCGGCGAAAGATTTTCCGCCAAGATTGGTGCGACAGTGCTCATCTGTCTCCCTGATGCCGACGCGGATGATGTCGCGCAGCGGAAGGCGTCCCTGATAACCGAACTCAGTTGATGCCTCAAGGAACGGGCCTTGCATGTACCAGATAGAGCCGTTGGCATAGGGCGTTTGCATGTGGCGATCCAGGAATTCCGGAACACCAAGCTCGACCGCGCCCGGTCCTACCTCGTCATGCGGGATAAGACGATCGCAGGCGGCGATCAGAAAAGCCCATTCGGCCGGATTGAAGAAAGTGGGTCGGTAGCCTTCATCCGTGCCCTGCGCTTGTGCAACGGCTGTGCCGGCTGCCAGCGGCGCTGCCGAGAGTGGGAGAAGGGAAAAGCCTTTCAAGAGTGATCGGCGGGATGGGCTGGGGGTATCGGGTCTCTTCGTACCCATGCTGTGGTGCTCCTCTTTGCTAAGCCGGAGGTCGCGCGGGTGCGACATCTTGGCTCTGCTTCATCGCGCCACACCTCCAATTTCTGAAAGCCGAGGTCAATCAAAAAATGAATAATGAATTCATTTTTTGATTTCTAGCTTTCTTGAGCTCTGTCAGTGCCCCGAAGAAGATATGTTCGATTATGTGTCAGGAAGCTGAAGAAAGCTCAGGAAGTTCTTTGAGAGAGGCTTGGACAGAACGTGCCGTGTTCATGATATGCTGTCTCATTACCGCGGACGCGAGCCGCACGTCCCGTTTCTGCAACGATTCTAGTATCTTCTCGTGATCGTCGATAGCAGTCTGCCAGTTCCTCGAGTTCTTTCTGGCAGTGTGCCGAATGTTGCGGATTTTCAGTTCCAAAGTCTGATAAAGGGCCAGCAAGGATGCATTGCCTGCCGCCCGGAATATCGAGAAATGGATCGCCCGGTTCAGGCGGGCGTATTCCTGTCGGTCGCGTTTTTGGTATGCTGAGATCATCTCGTGATGAAGCGCTTCGATCTCGGCGAATTGGCCATCCGTCATTGATACGCATGCGAGCTCGGCCGCGAGCGCTTCCATACTTGCGAGAATGGGGAAAAGTTCCTCGACTTCCTGTTCCGTTACGGTCGCAACCCGTGCGCCTCTCTGCGGAAGAAGCTCGAGCATCCCCTCGGCCGCCAATACCTTCAGCGCCTCGCGAAGGGGCGTCCTTGAAACCTGCAATGTTTCACAAAGGCTTGCTTCAGGCACTTTCTGGCCTGGTTCGAGCTGTCCATCGACAATCATCTCTCTGATGGCCGCCACTACCTCCTGATGAAGTGTGACCCGGGAACGAATCTTCCCCGCTACGTGGCTAGTTTCCGACATGCCGATTACCCGATGAATCCTAAGCTCTTCTGCATGTAGCAGGATATCGCGGGAGTAAACAATTGCCACATGCGATGGCGGCGTTTGTCAGAGTGCGACTAACCAGCCTTTGGGATTTCCGGAAAATGCTGCCAGCTAGCTCTCGTTCGGACTAACAGAGGCTGTGCTCGTCTCCGCGGTTAGTCGCATCCTCGATTTTTCTGGCAGTTAGTACGACTGAGTAAGCACTTGGATACGAGAAGTCATTAACAATGGGGCTGCGCGGCAGCTTACGACACGGCGATGTCACGTTGTTTCATCAATGACCGAAGAGGGCGTGGCTCTGTGAAATCAAGCCAGCGTGCCGGTCGCGGCTTTCCAATGGGCCAGGGCGCGGACACGATGGATGTGGATGGCAAGGGCTGAGCGTTTCCGATGCGGTGCGACGAAGAGATTTCGGACGGCGGAGAAAACGGATATGAAACGCTGCAACCCCCCGACTGATCGGAACCCTTGCATCTGGCGTTCGCGTTTTCGCAGTGGCAGATGAGAATCTTCTGCGCGATTGTTGAGACCTTTGTGGGAGCGGTGCTCGACCGCTGGCATGACTTCCCGCCTTGCCGCACCATAAGAGCGGAGTTTGTCGGTAATGATCCGCTTGGGTGGTTGGCCTTGTTTCTTCAGCAGTCTGATCAGCAATCGCCTGGCAGCCTTGGTATCGCGTCGGCTTTGGACGATCTCGTCGAGAATGTAGCCGTTCTGATCCACGGCACGCCAAAGCCAATGCTTTCGGCCGGCGATGGAAATCACCACCTCGTCCAGATGCCAGACATCCTCACGCGAAGGGCGCCTGCGACGGAGGTGCTTCGCGTAAGTCGGTCCGAATTTTCGACCCCATCGCCGGATCGTTTCGTACGAGACAATGATACCGCGTTCCTGCAGCATCTCCTCGACCAGGCGAAGGCTCAACGGAAACCTGAAATAGAGCCAAACAGCATGGGCGATGATCGACGGTGGAAAACGATGGTTCTTATAGCTGACGGTCGGCGTGGTCATACCGACCGATTATCTTGCAACCATTAAGCCCACGACAACGTGACATCACCGACAACATCACTTTGTGCTTCGGCTGGATCAGGAAACAACTCAAAACACTAGATCAGGAAGCCGGCGACGACTTCAGAGTGATAGACCGGGATTTCGAAAAACCCTGATGAAGCCCCCACGCGGAAAGAAGCTTCATCCTTGGCCGCTACTTTTGCCCGCGACGTCGTCAACTTTGATGCTGAAATGGTGCGAAGGAAAGAAAACTGGGAGCAGTTTGTGTAAGATTGCTACTTTCGGGGGACGCTTTCGTTCCTTCGCAGCGCACTCGTAGCGCGCTTCTCCCCAGTCTACAAGAAATTCGCGTCGCGAGCGGGGCTATGCCCCGCCCCCTCAGTTCGGCCGCGGTCGCGGCCGGAGCCTCCGCCGTCACTTCGGCGCTATGGTGAGCGCGTTCTCTCCGGCTCAAACCAAGGGCATGGAGAGAAAACGATGATCAATGAAATTCAGATGCTCTCTGACAGAACTAGTCGACCACCAGGCCGATGAGTTTGCGGTCCAGGGCGCAAGCTTCGATGATGGTGAGCTCGCCGTTCAGAACTCCAACCATTTCCGCTGCCGTCAGCGCACGAAAATTATAGCGGTAAAGTGCCATAGCCGTCATTTCTGGTTGGTCGTCGGCCTCGAGGCGCTTGACCTCAGCACGTTGGTCCAAGGCGGCTTGCCGGCATGCTTCTTCCGTATCTGCGAAATAGAGGCTTTCGTCAGAACCTGGCGTGATCTGATATGCCCAAAGCTCAAATTCCATTCAGCTGCCCTCCCGTGAATCGATGCATCATATAGCGGTCATCATGCAAACTGAACATTATGGATATTCAACAAAGCGGGCGGGTGGGGAGTTCGAGGGGCGGGGCCTTAGGGGAGCCCTTCGAAGGTGGCCGGGTTCCTCGTAAACCCGGCCGGTGGTCCCGCCGTATCTCCTGCAGTTCCACTGCCTCTCACCTAAGCGAAAAACTTCGCGGCGCAAGGGCCTGATGTTGCTCTGTACGTCGCCAGAATGGCGGACTTTGGTCTCTTCAATCGTGCCGGTCTGCGTGACAAGCGAGTTGAGGCAACGGATGCGGAACAATCCGGCCATCAATTCATAGGCGCTGGTGCCGTCGTTGGCGTTCTTCAGGAGGATTTCGCAAACAGTATCGCGGACATGGTAGTTTTTGCCGTCATCGACGCGGCGAAGGCGGATAAGGTGCTTTGTGAAGTCTGCCTTGCCTTCAGTACGGGTGGCAGATTGCTTTGCGCCAACCGGTACGAAGCCTTCAGTGGTCAACGCCCGCAGGATCTCAATTGTCGGGATTGGCTGAAAACGTTCGGAGCGGCTTTCATGTGCTCACGTTGCAAATATAGACGGCGCGATCACGCGCATTTCGTCCTCGGTCAAGGCGCGGCCTGTGTCGAAACGTGCAGTGCTTGTGTAAACGGACATGATAAACTCTCCAACGGTTCCCGAAATCCGAGAAGCAAGCCCCGCAGTGGGCGAAGCCCGCTCCCCGTTGGTGGGCGGGGCTAGTCATGGAAAAGGGCATTGAGCGGAGCGTATGCTCATTGCGAATGAGACCGCTTGCGCGGTCACTTTATCCTTTCAGGACAAGTGATCGTCACCGGAACGGCGGAGACGGCCGCCGTGGCGCAGCCATAGAGCGCGGTCGCGAAGCGATGGCCACTTACTCTCACAAGTCGTCGGTGTTAACGCACAATTCCCATTCGTGTTAGAAAGTGGTACACAACAATCATTGGCACCAATCGATTGTGTAGGCGGTGGCAACTGAGGGTTAGTATGTGCTCCCGCCTGCTAAATGGAGGGGGCTGCGCTTCATGTCTAACCCATCAGAAATTGACGTTCCGCCGTTTCAGGACCCACTCGAAGATTGGGCTTCCCTGTTTTCATCGTCACCCGAGATCCAGCGTAAACTGATAGATTTGACTATCGCGAAGTCGATTGATGCTGTCCCAAACATGACAGATGAAGAAGACGTCGAACGACCCGTATTCGAAATAATGCGTTCAATCGCGCTGGAAGAGTTCGGCCTCGACGTTGGAAACCATCACAGCAGAGAGAGGAACGGGGATGAGCACCGAAACCATTCTCGTCGTCGCGCTGGTTCTTCTTAACGTAATTGTTGTTGGTTTTGTTGGGGCAATAGCTTTCGGCTTTATCGGTCCGTTAGCCCGCTAGATCGTCCGGCGACAAATGGTCTACACGGAATACGTCTGCGTTGTCCTGGATTTCTCGGATACCCTTGAACGAGGCCTGACGCAACTTACCGGCAGTCGTCCACCCTCGAAAATTGATCTCTGCAATGATGGTGGGTTCAGCCCATACAACGCTTGTCCGCGTAGCCGTGTAAAGCAGCGGCGCTCGCTTTGTTTCCAACCGCTTCAACATTTTGCGCAGATCGAGCGCCTGTTTTTGCTTAAAACCGGTTCCAACTGACCCAACATAAAAGCTCCTCGCCTTTGTAAGCAGCTAGTAAAAGCGCTCCGATCCCTCCATACCCGCTGGAAGCGGGTTCGTAGCCGACGACAAAGAAGCTTTCGCTTTTGATGCATTTGATTTTGAGCCAGTCGCCATGTCGTCCAGATCGGTAGGGGCTGTCGCGATGTTTCGCGATAATCCCCTCAAGACCAAAATTGCAGGCGGATGCGAGCAGCGCATCGCCTTCCGCTTCGATGGTCTCGGAGAACATGATGCCAGGTGTTTCGGGGGGAATAAGATCCTCGAGTATGTGTCTGCGTGAGGTTAGCTCAACATTCCGTAGATCGTGGCCGTCGAAATAGAGCAGGTCGAAGGCAACGAAAATGGCGTCAGACGATTTTGCCTTTCCTGAAGCCCCACCAAGGGATTTTTGCAAAAGACCGAAATCAGATCGACCCTGTTCATCAAGGACAACAGCCTCGCCATCGATGATGGCGCTGGCGATCGGCAGCTTCTCGGCCGCAGCCTTGGAAACCGATGTGTCCAGTCGTGACCGTTCTTGGTGAGGATACGGATGCCGGCGTTCTCGATGTGAACGGCGATCCGGTAGCCGTCCCATTTCACCTCAAAATCCCACTCATCGCCCTTGGGCGGTTTTGATTTGAGCAGGGCAAGCGATGGCTCGATCCGCGCTAGCATCGGGTCAAGATGAAGGTTCGGCTGCGCAGGATCGCGCTTGCGCCGTACCTTTGAGCGCAGCGGTTCATCATGCCTCAGAAGAGGCTGTGCGGTTTTGGGCTTCTTCATACGCCCATCATAGCATGAAGCTTTTACAACTCCTTTCCATCGTTCATACTTCTTGGGGAGCAAAGGGAGTGTGACCGCTTGACCAAATTGCGGGAAAACGAGCGAGAGTGGGCCGACACGTTTGCTAGGCTGTCTGGTTACTCCACTTGGGAAAGGGCGGTCCATGCTGCCAAAGCAAACCTGTCCGTGAAAGCATCATTACCCATCGCCGAAGATACAGCTTTTGGCATAGCGGTAATGTGCCTCCTTACAAAAAGGGTGGGGCTGGAAAATGGGGCGACCCAAGCCCAAAACTAAAGGTCTTAGCCGAAGACTTGAAGCGCAAATCATGGATGGAGCGCCTGTCGAGCCTGTCGTTTGCCGCTCTCGTCCTCTCCCTCGCAACTCTGGTTTTCATTACCAGCGTTGTCATCACCCATCTTCTGATCAGGCTGTCCTGAATTGGTGAACTCAATCATTCGCGGATTATGCAAAGGAAGGGGATGTCAAAGACGTTCCCCTTCGTTCTAGCTCCAGGCAATCGCAAGCAATTGCGGTCGATTATAGTCGCCTGAGCAGGCTCAACATGGGACAGGAGTTGAAAATGTGCCCAAGTAACCCGTGGACCTGGAAGCAGGCCATCGTCATCGTCCTGCAGATCATCATCGTGATCTTGCAATAGATGAATTCGGCACGGTCTATTGCAGCAGACCGCGCCGAACGATTTCATGATTATCCTCTTGGTATTGATCGTCAATCGATCTTGTCAAAAGACGGGAAACCGGTCGCAGCCGGGAGGAGACTGCGACCGGTGCGACAGCATTAAGCAGCCGCTTCGGGGAACTGGATGATATCTGCGGACTCAGTTATCTCAGCGGTCGCCTCAGTCTCGAAGACCTCTACATCGCCCCGCTTTTCGGACGAGACCTCGAATACGAGAGGTGCAGGGAGCCAACCTGTGCCTTTGATGGCCTTGGCAGCGAATGCCGCCGCCTCGCTCTTTTTCATGTCGATGATGCCCTTGGCGAACTCTTCGCCCTTCGCCTCGGCCACTGACGCCTGAATGGTTGCGAGGTTCATGTGGGCAAAGCAGTTATCGACGGTCGGTTCGAAATGATTGCGCATGTCGGTTCCAAGTGCTGCGGCCAGTTGCTTGGAATGGTTGAAGTGCTTGGCGTTACGATAGGTTGACTTGCCTTCGACAACATTGACCGTGGCAGCGGCTACAAAGGCCAGAAGCTCAAGCAATGCGTTCGGCTTCAAATCCATGCACCAGTCCCAAAGGGCGTCCGGATTTGTAGGAAGGCGGCTCTTGATATCTTCGAGGGCTACATCCAGCTCCGCAAGCGCCTTGGAGTTCTGCGGTTCTTTCAAGCTGCCTTCGAGGCCAAAACTCTTGGTCGAAATCTCAAGGCAAGAATGATCGGTTGCATAGCGATAAAACGCCGAAAGCAACATCGAGTGGACAACGGCAACGAGTGCAACATCACGGTTGTTCGCCAGTTCCGAACGGAGCGCGGCGGTCTTCTGCGCTGTAAGGTCGTCGACAAATGGAGCGGAAAGTTTCGCGGCCTTGTCCTCGTTGGCCGTTGTAGCTGAGAGCGATGAAAACGCCACCTTTCGCAATGACCTCCGGATCGTAGGCTTCTCTCTCCAACGCATTGAGGCGTTCGGTGATAGCCGCCAGTCGGTCTTCGGCATTGTCGGGCGCAACCCCCTCTTCAATCTGCGCGGACAGCTCGTCGTGTTCACTGGTGAGCGCGTCATGCTGAGCCTGCTCATCTTCTGAAAGCGCTACCGCCTCCGAATAGTGCCGATCAAACTCCGCGACAGATGGATAAGACCATTCAGTCAGGTTTTCGATCCAAGCCCATCCTTCCGCTTTCAGTGCGGAAATGGTTTCTTCCAGTTTTTGAGCGACAAGACTTTCGACAAGCGCCGGATCGTTTGCAAATCCACCATCGGCGGCAAAAGGTCACGCGTTACAGCGCCACCCGCTTGCTCATATGCCGTCAGTCCACCGATGAAGACCAGTCGTTTGTCTGTAGCGGAAATACCATCCGTCACGAGCGCGCCTTTAATCTGCGACGCAGAACGATTGTAATAGGGCAGTGTCTCCCAGACATATTTTTGCGCTTCTTGGTCATCGGTGATCGTGAAGGCAGAGAGCTGTTCGAAATCATTTTTCCAGCGGAAAACTCCGCGTGGAGATCGGGGTGGACTTTGGAAAGCTTCAACCGGCGCTGAACGATGATTTCTGTCGTAGAGAAACGCGCCGCTATATCCGCAATGGGCAAGCCAGCGTCGGCAAGGTGCGCAAAAGCGTGATACTGTTCAATCGGGTCCATATCGTCGCGCATGACGTTTTCAGCAATAGAGAGGGCAATCGCTCCGGCCTCATCGATCTGCTTCACCATGCAATCGAACTCAAAGGTGTTCGGCAGGCGACCGGCTTCGATCAGGAGATTTACGGCCCGGAAACGACGGCTTCCCGCCGTAATGAAGTAGTGACCCTTCTTATCTGCAGGAAGCACAACAATGTTCTGCAGGACACCTTCATGCGCGATGTTCTCCGCCAACTCGGCCAGCTTGGCAGCGTTGAACGTTTTACGGGCATTCAAAGGGTCGATAGCAAGCTTCGATACGGCGACTTTAACGGTAGCTGCGATTTGAGCGGTCATAATGTGTTCTCCAACGGTTCCCGAAATCCGAGAAGCAAGCCCCGCAGTGGGCGAAGCCTTTCACCCTTCGTTCCGGTGGATGTGCCCTCACATCCACCGGAACGAAGGGGGGAAGGGCGAAGCCCGCTCCCCGTTGGTGCGCGGGGCTAGTCATGGGTCCGGCTGGCTGAAAAACGGAAGGTTCGCCGCCCTGGCGGTGAAAGCCGTTTTTCTGACAGACGGACAGGCGATAGCCTGCTTGCCCATTGGCGAGACCTGCGGACTATCGTAGAGCGGGAAATCAAACAGCAGAGAATGGCATCAAGCGAAGCGTATGCTCATTGCGAATGAGACCGCGTGCGCGGTCACTTTATCCTTCAGGACAAGTGATCGTAACCGGAACGGCGGAGACGGGCCGAGAGGCGCGGCTCCGTGGCGAAGCCATAGAGCACGGTCGCAGTGCGATGGTCCTAGTTGAATATCGTCGGCTCGTGTTTTTTTTGTAAGCGTCGATATCGTCGGCCACTTTTACAATTGCCTTCGCAATATCCCGAAGAAAACCAGGACCACTCGGTAAGTGGAACATCCCAATCTCTAACCCGGCCCCTGGATAGTGCAACTCAACCGTATGCTGAACGGGCGGCCTGTAGATTGTGTGCTGTACAAACACGCCAGTCAGCTTTATCCCGTCGACTTCGTAATTCACCCTTCTGGGCGCTTGAGCGACGTACCCATTTTTACCTTACTCACTACCATTCGTTTCCCCCACCCTTGAATTTCAACGAGCCTTCCGCTCGTTCCGTTCAGGCCTGGTTAAGCTACCAAGCTGCAATTTTCCAATATGGAACTGTGAATGCTTCGCGAGCGTTAAAATCGATCTTTGGGAGTTGAAATCATGAAATTTTTCACAGCAGCAATATGCGTGTTGTCGGTCGGCATCCTCTCTGGATGCGTCGATGATAGCGGCTATCGATCGGGCGGTTACTACGCGTCAAGCGTGCAGTACCGGTCATATGACCGAGATCGCTACGATCGATATTACGACCGTCGCTACCGGGACGATCGCCGATATCGTGATGACCGTCGATGGGACCGAAACCGCGAAGAGCGGGTGAGGCGCAACATTCCCCGAGATCTGCCGCCAGCTGGCCGGAATGGACCAAGCCCGAACGGGAAAGTTTACCCTCGGGCAATCATCAACGGCGAACCGGTTTATCTGAATAGATAACGAGATGCCCAGACGGCTGCAGCTCGTGTTTCCTTGAGCGCGAGGTAACCTGAAAAGCAAAACTCCCCGGCCAGGGAAGACCGAGGAGTTTATAACTTTGACTGAAGTCAGTAACTCATCCCGTCCGAGAACGGGGTGGATCAGAGCTTTCCAACTCACGTACGAACTTACCCAAAAATTTGCGCGTTGTCTAAAGGAAAATCGATTGGGCAACTTATTTTCTTGCAATTTTTTCAAATGTTCGGATCGAAAAACTAACGCCGTATCAATGGCCTAACGGAATTTCGGCTTTTCTGTTCACGGACACTTGAGTTTGCGCATGACATAAAAAAACCCCGGCAAAACTGCCGGGGTTTCTAGTCACTGACGAATGTCAGATCAGATTAGAACGTGCGCTGAAGACGTACGAAACCCTTGATCTGGTTGTCGTCGAACTGAGGACCGTCGAAGTCAGACGTGTCTTCGTAGTTGACGGAAACCATGCCGTAGAGGCCCTTGGTGAATTCGTACTTGGTAGCAACGCCAGCAACCCACTTGTCGCCGCCAACGAAGTCGCGGTCGAAGTCGATAGCTTCAGCAGAACCGTAGTACTGGAAGCCGGGGGTGATGGTGAGCTTGTCGGTAGCCTTGATTGCGTATTCAACTGCAACGGCCCATTCGGATTCGTTGTAGTAAGCGTTGTAACCAGAAGCCCAAACGCCAGCCAGGCCGAGCGTGCCAGGACCTACGTCAGCGGTGAAGATGCCACGGATAGCGCCTTCTTCGTTGTCAACGTCGTAACCACCGAGCAGGGCAGCGGAGATTGCGCCGAGCTTGAAGCCAACGTTAGCAGCGATACCGACGTTGTTGTTCGGCTCGAACAGGGTTGCAGCGTCTTCGAGTTCGTCAACCGACAGGCCAACGGTGAACGCGCCAGCGTCGTAGTTGTAACGGATGGAGTTGAACAGAGCGTTCGAGGACAGCTCGTCAACTTCACCAGAGAGACCGTCGTCCCACCAGCTGTAGAACTTACCGACCTTCAGGCCGCCGAGTTCGATGAATGCCTGGTCAACGTGGAAGCCCGACGAAGTGGAAGAACCGTTGTCAGCGTTGCCGCGGAAGCCGATGAAGCCACGCAGAGCGCCGAGCTCGGTGTCGGTGCGGGTGTCAACTTCGAACTGTGCGCGAGTAACGGCGTCCCAATCAGAAGTGCCACGGCCCGAGTTGAACTCGTCACGACCGAAGTTGGTCTGGAAACGAACGTAACCGCCGAACTTCAGGCAGGTTTCGGTGCCAGGGATGTAGAAGAAGCCAGTGCCGAATGCGTCGCAAACGCGAACGTATTCCATGGGCTCAGGCTCAGCAGCAACGATAGCGTCGGCAGCCTGTGCGCCAGATACTGCTGCGAGAGCAGCAGCGGAGCCGATAAGAAGGCTCTTAATGTTCATGATTGACCTCCAGTCAAAGTTTGCTTTTTGAGCGCGTGGCACGATCACAATTCCCTGAACCGCGCCTCGCTGAATCACAAATGGCAGAACACGGCACGTCGGCGCAACGGTTCGAAGGCATTTGCGCCACGTAATCTCACGCCTTAATTTCATTCTGTATCAATTTAGTCACACAAATGCCCGACTCCGGCCCAATCGAGCGCACCTGTTAAAAATTACTTAAGTCATTGAAAAGGAGCGGTTTCTCGCATTAACCAAGAAGTGCGGGGCCGGAAATGCGGTTGATTGGCCCAGTCGGCCCGAAGCTGTGATTTTGGCCAACTCGAAGAACGTTGTGGGAACATAACCTGCGGGATTGATGTGGGAAGTTCCTGCTCGTGACATTGCACTCCATTTTAAGGAGCGTGGTGATGAGTACGGGTATCGCGAGTTCGGATTTTGTCGGCCAATGGAGCCTGAGCTTCGCTGACATAGATTTCATTAATTCCAAACCGGCGGCAACAAGGCTCGGCTTGGCCGCGCAGTTGAAGTTTTTCAGCGCTCGCGGTTTTTTCGCCGATGGCAGTGCGGCAATTCCAAATGATGCGGCCGACTATCTGGCCGAACAGCTCGGCGTCCATGCCGATGAACTGTCCGGTTACGATTTCGGTGGGCGAACGGCTAGGCGGCATTGCGCCGAGATTTTGCAGTACCTCGGTTTTTGCCGCATGAAGCGGACGGACCGGGAAGTCTTGTCTTTCTGGATTATGGATGAACTCTGCCCATCCGGCCAATCTGTCAGCGCCATGCTGGAGGCTGTGTTCATATGGTGCCGGGATCGCAATATCTATGGTCCTTCGGCCAAAGAACTCGAGCGACTGGTCTGCTCGCAACGCCAGGAATATCTGGATAGCTGGCTTTGTGAGGTGAGCGCCGCCCTGCCTGCCGAGACCATCGTCTTGATGGAAGGCTCCCTTGCCGACGCAGATGGACCGACCGGCTTCAATGCGATGAAAGCCGACGCGGGTCGGGCAACACTGGACAATATTCTGGAAGTCACCGGACGGCTGTCGTTCATTCGGAAGCTGAACCTTCCCCGGGATACGCTTTCAAATATCAATCGGGCATGGGTCGATCAGGTCATTCGTCGTGTTTCCGGCGAAAAGGCGTCCGAGATGCGCCGTCACACCGAGACTCGCCAGCTTGCACTTTATGCTGTCTATTTGATGGCGCGGGAAACAGCGATGACCGATGCCATGGTCGAACTGCTCGTTGAAACGGTCCACAAAATCGGAACCCGGTCCAAACGGAAGGTAGTGGGCGACATCGCCAAGGATGTCGAACGGGTCTACGGCAAGGAACGACTGCTCGTTGATATTGCCACCGCATCGATTGACGATCCTGACGGTCGTATTTGCGATGTCGTCTTTCCGGTTGTCGGTAAGGAAAAGCTGGCGGCGATCATCAAGGAAAGCAATGCCAGGGGCGCGCTCGACCGTCGCATTTATGCGGTGATGCGCAATTCGTGGGCCAACCATTATCGTCGGATGTTGCCCAGCCTGCTTTCCGTACTGGAATTCCGGTCGAACAACGCGGTCTGGCGGCCGGTCTTGTCCGCCCTCGACTGGATCAGGGCGAGGCTGGACGATGGATGCCGGTTCGCACTGAAACAGGATGTGCCGATAGAGGGAGTGATCCCGGCAAAGTGGCGCAGTTCGGTCATCGACGGAAACGGCCGCGTCAACCGCATCAGTCATGAACTCTGTGTCCTGACACAATTACGGGAATGCATCCGGTCCAAGGAAATCTGGGTAGTTGGTGCTAATCGCTATCGCAATCGAGATGACGATCTGCCGAACGATTTTGCGGTTCGGCGCTCATCTTACTATTCCCGGTTAAACCTGACACAGGATGCCCGTGAGTTCGTGGCGTTGGTTCGCAAGGAGCTGGAGGACGAGGTGCTTCTGCTCAATGAAACGATCCCGCGAAACGAGAAGGTGCGTATCCTGTGGCGTGGGGAAAACCGGATTTCGATCACGCCTTTCAAGCCCGCGCCGGAACCGAAGGGGCTGGCAGCTATCAAAACTGAGATTGGCCAACGCTTGCCGATGACAGGCCTGCTTGATGTTCTGAAAGAAACAGCCCTCGACACCGGCCTGCTCGACGCCTTCGAAACCTCGGCCTCCCGCGTCGCGCTGCCCAAGACCGTCCTGAATCAGAGATTGCTTCTTTGCCTCTATGGCCTTGGCACCAATGCCGGTCTGAAGCGGGTCGCCGGGGCCACTACTGACGCCAGCTATGAGGAGCTTCTGCACGTGCACCGCCGCTTCATCCATGCGGGCGCTTTGCGAGAAGCCTGCGCTCGAGTTGCCAATGCCACGCTTGCAATTCGCAATGCGACGGTCTGGGGTGATACCGGAACGGCGTGCGCGTCGGATTCCACGAAGTTCGGAGCCTGGGACCGCAACCTGATGACCGAATGGCATGCCCGCTATGGCGGGCGTGGCGTGATGATCTACTGGCATGTCGAAAAACGCGCGACGTGTGTCTGTTCCCAGCTCAAACGGTGCTCGTCATCGGAAGTCGCATCGATGATCGAAGGCGATCTTCGACATTGCACCGATCTGGAAATACAGCGGCAATATGTCGACAGCCATGGGCAGAGCGCCGTTGGTTTTGCCTTTTGCCGCTTGCTCGGCTTTGAACTCGCCCCACGCCTCAAGGCAATCGCCCGACAGAAGCTTGCACTGCCGGACGCGGGCTTCCGGGCAAGATTGCCGAACCTGCTTCCGATCCTTTCCAATCCGATCAATTGGGAGGAGGTCGAGCAGCAATATGACGAAATGGTCAAATATGCCGCTGCCATGCAGGCACGCACGGCCGATCCGGAGGCGATCCTGCGCCGCTTCGCACGGGCCGAAGTGTTGCACCCGACCTACAAGGCGCTGAGCGAACTCGACCGTGCGGTCAAGACGATCTTTCTATGCCGTTATCTGCGGCAGGAAACCTTCCGCCGGGAAATCCATGAAGGTCTCAACGTTGTCGAAAACTGGAACAGTGCCAACGGATTCGTCTTCTTCGGGAAGGGTGGCGAAATGGCGAGCAACCGCATTGACGAACAGGAGATCTCGGCGCTGGCGCTGCATCTGCTACAAGCATCGCTTGTCTATGTGAACACGCGCATGCTGCAACCGGTGCTGACCGAACCGGCATGGGAAGGCCGCATGATGCCGGAAGATTATCGCGGCCTCACGCCACTGATCTATGCACACGTCAATCCCTATGGCAGGTTCGATCTTGATCTGGACAGCCGGATAGATTTCGGCAAAATCGCTGCTTGAACAGTGGCGCGAAAATTCACGTTGCAGAACTCAGACGCAAAATCCAAACCTTAGTAGGGATTTTTGTGACATGCCTCAAATTATCATGCTCTACAAACGCGACCATGAGAACCGTTAGAATTGCTGCTGCACAGACCTTTGAATTTCTGGAGAATATCGAAGCGGCATTAGAATGCCTGACGACCACCATCGCTCGCGCGGAAGCAGAAGGCGCGGCATTGTTGTGCTTTCCCGAAGGGTTTCTTCAGGGGTATCTAACCGATGAGCAATCGGCACGACGCAACGCCATTGACCTAGTATCACCGGAGTTCGAAGCCATTCTGAGCCGAATGCCGAGAGCAGGGCCAATGCTCGTTTTCGGTTTGATCGAATCTGAGAATGGACGACTGTTCAATACCGCTGTTGTCGTGGATCGAGGAACTATTGTCGGGCGGTATCGAAAGACGCATCTACTCCGTAGCGAACAATGCTTCGACGCCGGAAGTGACAGCTACGTCTTTGAAGTCGATGGTCTGCGTTTCGGAATTAGCATTTGCTACGATACGAATTTCCCGGAGGCGGCGCAGAAGATCGCGGCGCTTGGCGCGTCTCTGATCGTGTGTCCTGCCAACAATATGCTCAAGCGCAAGACAGCAGAAGCGTACAGGAATTTGCACAACATGGTGCGGGGTGACAGATGCCGGGAAACGGGCCTCTGGCTCGTTTCAGCAGATGTGACTGGCGAGCGTGAGGGGCGGGTTTCGTTCGGCCCTACTGCGGTTATTGACCCGACCGGCCGGGTCGCAGCCCAACTACCTTTGGGCGAAGCCGGATTGCTGGTCTTCGATCTGCCCTGTGATCGGAGAACACAAGATGCTAGATGAAATTCAGAATATCGCATCGACCGCGAGACAATTTATCGAACCCGTATGGCACCACTGGCATCAATCGCGATGCCGTACCGTGCCGCATCCCACATCTTGGTATACTTGCGGCAGAACCAGCTTGTTTCTACGGGACGTGCTGAGACATGAGGGGCATCGTGCCGAATGGATGAGCGGGACACCATATGCAGGAGGGAGCGGCGCACCTGATGCCGCATGTGGCTTTTATTCTGGAACACGATGGGAAGACCATGCTTGCGTTATTTCGGGCGACACCATAATTGACATCACCGCCGACCAATTCGGCGGTGATCCTGTTCTCATCACTTCGGTATCCGATACGCGCTATGTTGCCTCTATGGATTTGGCTGACCCTGACGCCATAAAGGCCCGTCGTAAGGCTGTGGCGGGGCTATAGCCGGACTGGATGGCTTTTCGCTTACAGTCCGATCTGTCGCAAAAATCCTGATTGCTTGACCGCGTCCTAAGAGAGCCGAGATGAAAGATGCCGAACACGAGGGAAACGCTTGCAGCAGTCTTGGAGCTACTAAAAGATTGCAGCGTCGAGTGTGATATCTTCGGAGGATGGGCGGAGGAGCTTCTTGGCAGTCGCCAGCCTTGGCAACATGGCGACATCGACTTGATTTATCGAGGCGCTGAATTCGCTCCTGTAGACATGGCAATTAGCTACCAGCACAAAAGGTTTGCCGAAGTCGCAGGAAAGCGATTCCGACATAAAAGAGCGTTCGTGTTTCGTGAAACGTTGTGTGAAATCATCCTTGTCCAAGATTCCAGTACAACGCCGACGACGTATTATTGGGGTGACGTACCATTCCGATGGCACCATCCATTTCTGCACCATGAAACGATCGACCTATACGGTAAGCCTGCAACCATCGTCTCTTCCGCAAATCTTCAACGGCATCGCGACCTATATAAGGATGCGCAGCCGCACCGCTGGCGGAGCCCCGAATCTTTGGAACCTTGAGATCTTCCCGACAGTTGAGATATGACGAGCTTTTGCGACGGCATTGAATATGAATGTCGCTTTTGGGTACACATATAAGAGACAATCAAATGTGACGCATGCCATATGTAACAAAAGGGTGGATTTTCGGTAGAAGTGACGTTACACAATCGAAACCACCCTAAAGTGACAGATTTGCCATGGCTCGCATCGGATACGCCCGCGTCAGCACCACAGATCAGGACCTCGACATTCAAAACGAGCGCTTGAAGGCTGCCGGTTGCGAAATCATTCGGGCGGAAACCGGATCAGGCGCTTCTCGAAAAGGTCGTTCCGAGCTGGAAACCATCATGCAGTTTCTACACGCAGGCGACGAGTTGGTGGTGCTGCGGCTGGATCGGTTGGGGCGATCAACGCGCGACGTTCTCAACCTTGTTCACAAGCTTGATGAAAAAGGCGCATTCCTGCGCGTTCTTGAACCCGAAGTGACGACGGCGGGAAGCATGGGGCGAATGGTCATTACCATCCTCGGCATGGTTGCCGACATGGAGCTCAAGTTCATCAAGGACCGGCAAAGAGCCGGGATCGACGCGGCAAAAGCCATGGGGACGTACAAGGGGCGGAAAAAGAATGTCGATGAAGTTGAAATCCGCAAACGAATATCTGCGGGCGCAACTAAAGCAGCGGTTGCTCGCGATCTGAACGTTTCCAGAATGACCGTATACCGTGCTCTGGCAGGTCAAGGTGCCAACTCAGAAACCTTGTAAATCAGGCGTTCTCTGTCCGTTCTTTGAGATGGCCAAAATCGCAGCTTCGGGCCGACTAGGCCTTCAAGGCGGTGGCATTTTAGCGTCTTCAGCAACTTGAGGACCCGCTGGCGAGAAAAGTTGGCGGGACGCAGAATACTCTTAGTCTGTCCCGGATGCTTAGCGAGTTATCAAGAACTTGCGCTTGACAAAGCCCGCGGGGCCAACTGCAAGGATACAGCCATCACCCCTTGTTTTCGGCACCGTCTTCCCGCACTACCTCCTCGTGGGGCTGTGCCTTTAATCCAGCCACTTCGGTCTCCAGCCGGGCCAGCCGTTTTTCCAGCGCGATGAGGTAGTCTCCCTGCGGATCGTCGATACCCAGGACGGCATCTTCCCACGATCGCCATTTTTCTCGAAAACGCTTTAACATTTCAAATCTCCATGGCATCAATTTTACAAATCGGCGCTTGCAGGCCCCACAGTATGAGCGAGCATCACGCCATTCGCTCCGAAAGGCGGATCACCTCTGCCGGTTGCCTCAAACCTGTGGCGACGACTGAAACTCTCAGCCGCCCTTCAAGCGCGTCATTGAATGTCGCGCCGACGACGATATTGGCGTCGTCATCGACTTCCTCGCGAACGCGTGTTGCGGCTTCGTCGACATCAAAAAGGGTCATGTCCGGCCCGCCGGAGATCGAGACGAGAAGGCCTTTTGCTCCCCTGACGGACGCTTCATCGAACAGTGGATTGGCAATCGCTGCCTCGGCGGCATGTCGGGCGCGAGCGTCTCCCGTTGCCTCGCCCGTGCCCATGACCGCTCGGCCCATGTCACGCATGACTGACCTTACATCGGCGAAGTCGAGATTGATCAATCCTTCCTTGACGATCAGATCGATGACGGAACTGACCCCGGCATGCAGCACATGATCTGCCATTTCGAATGCATCCGCGAAGGTCGTCTTCGCATCGGCAATCCGGAACAGGTTCTGATTGGGGATGACGATCACCGTGTCTGCGCATTCGCTGAGACGCTCGATCCCCTGCCGCGCTGTTCGCATTCGCTGGGTACCTTCGAATGTGAAGGGCATGGTGACGACGCCGACCGTCAGTATGCCTGCCTTGCGCGCAGCATGGGCGATAACCGGTGCGGCACCTGTTCCCGTTCCGCCCCCCATGCCCGCCGTCACGAAACACATATGGGTTCCGTGGAGGTGATCCATGATCTCGTGAATCGACTCTTCGGCGGCCGCCTGTCCAATATCGGCCAATGATCCGGCGCCAAGTCCCTCCGTGACGGTCGGGCCAAGCTGGATAAGCCGTGGCGCTTTTGACATGGACAAAGCCTGTGCATCGGTGTTCGCAACGATAAACTCCGCGCCCTCGAGATCGTGCATGATCATGTTGTTGACAGCATTGCCGCCGCCACCGCCGACGCCGATGACGGCAATCCTTGGCTTGAGGACCGTTATGCCGGGCGGTGAAACGATAGTCGTTGGTTGCATGGTGGGAGCGTCCTGGTGGAGACTTTGTTGAAAGGGGATTACGCGCCGGGGTTAATCAGCTAATGGCGTACGATTGCCTCTCCTCGGCCAGCGTCGAAACACTGCGCTGGCATTGACGCCACCGAAGCCGAAGCCATTGGATATCGCATATTCAACATCGAGAGGTCGGGCATCGTTTGCGACAAAGTCGATGCCATTGGCTTCAAGGTCCGGTGAACTGAGATTCAAGGTCGGGGGCGCGATCTGGTGCTGGAGCGCCAGGATCGTAAAAATAGCCTCAAGGCCGCCGGCTGCCCCCAGCAGGTGCCCCGTCGCCGACTTCGTGCCGCTGACAGCGATTGACTTCCTTTGGCCGAACAGGCTTTTGATTGCTCTGAGCTCTCCGAGATCTCCAACCGGGGTCGAAGTCGCATGTGCGTTCAGATGGCCGATTTCGTGCGGCGCGATACCCGCCTGCGCGATAGCGATTTGCATTGCCCTGCGGGCGCCGCTTCCATCTTCCGGCCCGGAGGTAATATGATGGGCGTCGGCGGTCGTTCCATATCCAACGAGTTCTGCTATCGGCGTCGCACCACGAGCAAGGGCGTGGCTCAACGCTTCAATGACGAGGATGCCTGCGCCTTCGCCCATAACGAAGCCGTCGCGCGCGGTGTCGAAGGGACGTGACGCTTTGGCCGGGGTCTCGTTAAAGCCTGTCGATAGTGATCTTGCTGCTGCGAAACCACCAAGGCTGACAACGTTCATACAGGCCTCAGTGCCACCACAAACCGCAATGTCGGCTTCATTGGATCTGATCAGTCGCGCTGCATCGCCAATCGCCTGAACGCCGGCAGCACATGCCGTCACCGGCGCTCCCAGCGGGCCTCTAAAGCCATGCCGGATAGAGACTTGTCCGGCAGCGAGATTCACGAGAAAGGATGGAATGGTAAAGGGTGAGAGGCGGCGGACGCCGCGTTGGTCGACGGTACGCACCGCCTCCGTTATCGCGGGAAAGCCACCGATGCCCGATGCGATGATTGTCGCCGTTCTCAGTTTTTCTTCTTCGGAAGCTGGCTTCCAGTTCGCCTGCGCAAGAGCCTCTTCCGCCGCTGCCAGCGCAAAGATGATGAAACGGTCGACCTTGCGTTGATCCTTCGAGGACAGGGTCCTATCAGGATCAAATCCTCCTTCAGGATCTTCTGCCAGAGAAGGGACCACGCCTCCGATTTTTGACGGCAAATCCCCGACGATGTCGTCACCCAGCCGACGGATCCCGCTTTTGCCAGCAAGGAGCCGAGACCAGGAGATATCGACATTCGCACCAAGGGGGCTGACGGCTCCCATTCCCGTGACAACGACACGACGCATTTGCATTCCACCTGTCTATGATCAAAAATTTGGCATGCCTTCGGCGTCCGACCGAATGACCGGTCGTGAACTTGGGACATGCGGTTTGCGCTATAATCGCTTGATACGCGTGCGGATTCGGCTGAGCCGTGACAGCTATCGGCGACGAATATCCAAAAACTGTCTGTTAGTCGCTGCGATCGCGGCCAGCAATGCGCCGGACCTCGCTCGCTGCCGCGTCGAGTACGCTCGTCGACAGCAGTTCATCCTCGATGATCCGCGACAGCGTCACCGCACCGACCATCATGGACAATATTGCCATGGCTTTTCCGCTTCGAGCTCTATCGTCACCCTCTCCGATGAGTTGTTCGAGCACCTCGAAATGCGCCCGGATACCATCTTCAAACGGGCGCCGAACTTCGGCGGTTTGACGCGCCGCGTCGGAGCCGAGAGCAACAAGCGGGCATCCTTCTGCCTTCTCGCCGCTATGATCTTTGGAGAGGTAGAAGCTGATGATCGATTCCAGGGGATCTGACGTGTCTGCTGCGGCATCAGACCACCTTCTCGTGGCGCTCTCGAGAGCACGCCGTGATGCGAGCGCCGCAAGATCGTCTTTCGATGCGAACTGTTTGTAGAATCCACCCTGGGTGAGGCCTGCACCCTTCATCAGGTCTTTCAGGCCGATACCGTCGAACCCATGCTCTCGAAACAACCGGCTGGCGACGTTTATCACCCTCTCGCGGTTTTCCTCTGCCTGTACGCGGCTCACTCTCATGTGGACCTCCAATTAGATTTCATTTGACATCTATATGTCTTTTAGAGTTAGAGTGCAATCTAATATTTTTGAACGGGCCGTCAAGAAGGGACGATGAAATGAAACGGAAACTTGTTGTCACTGCAGCAGCAGTGCTGGCGCTGGCCGCAGGCGGAGCCGCAGCACTGCTGCTTCCGGCGCAGGCACCCGAGGCAAAGGCTGCCGATCCCCGGACCTTGGCGCCACTGGTCAACCTCGCGACGGCCAGGCTCCCTGGTAATTCGAGCAGCAGCTTTACCGGAACCGTTGGTGCCAGGGTCCAGAGCAATCTCGGCTTTCGCGTTCCCGGAAAGATCGTTGAACGTTTTGTCGACGTCGGGGAGCAGGTAAGCGCCGGCCAGCCATTGATGAGGCTTGACGAGACCGATCTTCGCCTTGCTCTGACCGCCAAGCGAAACGCTGTCATCGCAGCACAGGCGACGTTTGTTCAAGCGAAAGCCGATGAGAAACGCTTTGCCGTGCTGGTGAAGACCTCTGCCGCCTCGACGCAGCAATATGAACGATCGAAGGCCCTGCTGGATACGGCGACGGCACAGTTGGCCGCCGCTCAGGCTGACGCAGATGTCGCGGAAAACGAAGCAAAATATGCGGTTCTTGTTGCCGATGCAGATGGAACCATTGTCGAGACGCTCGGGGAGCCGGGCCAGGTGGTAACCGCCGGGCAGCCGGTTGTGCGGCTCGCGAAGTCTGGTCCGCGCGAAGCAATTGTCTGGCTCCCTGAAACCATGCGCCCTGAAATCGGGGTTCAGGCTTCTGCATCGGTGTACGGCAGAAATAATGTGGAGAAGGCCGAGCTGCGCCAGATCTCCGATTCTGCCGATCAGCATACCCGCACCTATGAAACGCGTTGGGTGCTTGAAGGGGGGGCTGCGAATGCGCCCCTGGGGGCGACCGTTACCATCGAAATCGAGAACAGGGATGTGCAGAATCATGCCGAACTGCCGATAGGCGCCCTGTTGGATGACGGGACGCGGACAGGCGTCTGGGTGATCGATCAGCAATCGTCTGTCGTGAAGTTTCGTGATGTGAACGTGGAGCGGGTGGGCGAAGAGAATGTGATCGTGACTAACGTCAAGCCGGGAGAGCAGGTCGTTGCGCTTGGCGCACATCTTCTGAAGGATGGAGCGCAAGTTCGCAACAGCATTGGGACAAAAGAGGCGGCAAACTGATGAACCTCAATCTGTCCGCCCTTGCGGTTCGCGAACGCGCCGTCACGCTGTTCTTTATCGTCCTTCTGTCGCTTGCTGGCGTCTATGCCTTCGTCAAGCTGGGACGCGCTGAAGATCCCTCTTTTACCATCAAGACGTTGACGGTCACGACTGTCTGGCCGGGCGCAACCGCGCGCGAGATGCAGGATCTCGTCGCCGAGCCGCTGGAGAAGCGCATTCAGGAATTGGCCTGGTACGACCGGGTCGAGACAACGACGCGCCCCGGCTTTGCCTATCTTACCGTCACGCTCAAGGACAATACGCCGCCACGCGCTGTCGCCGAAGAATTTTATCAGGCGCGCAAGAAGCTCGGCGATGAAGCCAGAAACCTGCCGCAGGGTGTTCTGGGACCGTTCGTGAACGACGAATATTCCGACGTCAGCTTCGGCCTTTACGCTCTCAAGGCGCAGGGCATGCCGATGCGCGATCTCGTCCGGGAAGCGGAAAAGATCAGGCAGGACATGCTTCATGTTCCCGGCGTGAAGAAGATCAACATTCTCGGCGAACAGCCGGAGCAGATATTCGTAGAGTTCTCCTATGAGAAGCTCGCCACGCTCGGCATATCACCTCAGGACATTGCCGCAGCGCTTCAACGGCGCAATACCGTTACGCCCGCTGGCTCGATAGATACGCAGGGTCCGCAGGTCTTCATTCGTCTCGACGGTGCCTATGACAGTGTTCAGTCTATCGCTGATACGCCCATCGTCGCTTCCGGCCGTGCGTTCAAGCTTTCCGATATTGCTGAGGTACGCCGGGGTTATCAGGAGCCGGCAAGCTATGTCATCCGTCATGACGGCGAGCCGGCCATCATGCTTGGCGTGGTCATGCAGCAGGGCTGGAATGGTCTGGAGCTTGGCAAGGCGTTAGAGCAACGCTCCGGCCAGATTGCACAGTCATTACCCCTTGGCATAACACTGACGAAGGTCAGCGATCAGGCCGTCAACATTGACGCGGCGGTGGGTGAATTCATGGTGAAGTTCGCCATGGCCCTCGGCGTCGTGCTCTTCGTCAGTCTCATTGCGCTCGGCTGGCGGGTGGGCATCGTTGTGGCTCTGGCCGTTCCGCTGACGCTCGCTGTGGTCTTCATCATCATGCTCGAGACGGGGCGGTTCTTCGACCGCATCACGCTCGGTGCATTGATCCTCGCACTTGGCCTGCTTGTCGATGACGCCATCATCGCCATCGAGGTGATGGTCGTGAAAATGGAAGAGGGCATGGACCGCATCAAGGCGGCTGCCTATGCCTGGAGCCATACAGCGGCACCGATGCTGTCGGGCACGCTTGTGACCATTATCGGCTTGATGCCGGTCGGTTTCGCCGCCTCTGCGGCGGGTGAATATGCCGGCAATATCTTCTGGATCGTCGGTTTCGCACTGATTGTTTCCTGGTTCGTGGCGGTGATCTTTACGCCCTATCTCGGTGTAAAGCTGTTGCCCGATATCAAGCCGGTGGCAGGCGGTCATCATGCGATTTACGATACGCCGAACTACAGACGCCTGCGCGGTGCGATTGAATTCACCGTCAAGCACAAGTTCCTGACCTGTGCCGTGGTCGGCATCGTCATGGCGCTCTCGGTCGTCGGTATGGGTGCGGTGAAGCAGCAGTTCTTCCCCACATCGGACCGCCCTGAGGTTCTCGTCGAAGTCCGCATGCCAGAAGGCACGAGCATCGAAACGACGACAGCCACGGTCAAGAAGCTCGAGGCCTGGTTGAAGCAGCAGCCCGAAACGAAGATCGCGACCAGTTACATCGGCCAGGGTGCGCCCCGCTTCTTCTTCGCCATGGCGCCCGAACTGCCCGATCCTGCCTTTGCGAAGATCGTTGTGCTGACATCCGACGCCCACGAGCGTGAGGTGCTGAAACTTCGTCTGCGGGAAGCCATTGCGCAAGGGCTGGCGCCCGAGGCATTCGTGCGCGTCACGCAACTCGTCTTTGGCCCGTACACGCCATTCCCCGTCGAGTTTCGGATCAAAGGACCGGACGCGGAAGAGCTGTACAAAATCTCCGAGCAGGCACTTGCTCTCATGAGCTCTGTACCTGACGTCAGAAATGCCAACCGCGATTGGGGTAACCGCACACCCGTCGTCCGGTTCGTTCCTGATCAGGATCGCCTGAACCTCATCGGCATGTCGTCCGCCGAGGCTGCCCAGCAGATACAGCTCCTGCTGAGTGGTGTTCCCGTCACGCAAGTTCGTGAGAACATCCGAAACGTTCCTGTCGTGGCGAGAAGTGCCGGTGAAATCCGCCTCGATCCTGCAAGGCTAGCCGACTTCTCGCTCGTGACAAGAGACGGCCGTGCGATCCCGCTCGATCAGATCGGCCACACGGAGGTGCGCTTCGAAGAGCCGATCCTCAAGCGTCGTGACAGAACGCCTGTGGTGACGGTCCGATCCGACATTAACGAGGCGACCCAACCGCCGGAGGTTTCGCTACAGGTGATGACCTCTCTTCAGCCGCTCATTGCATCTATGCCCGCTGGCTACACGATCGAGATGGGTGGCAATATAGAGGAATCACTCAAGGCGAATACTGCCCTGGTGAAGGTGTTCCCACTGATGATCGCAGCGACCCTGATCGTCATCATCCTTCAGGTCCGCAGCCTGTCGACGATGACGATGGTGATGCTGACGGCACCGCTCGGTCTTGCAGGCGTCGTGCCGACCCTGATCCTGTTCAACCAGCCTTTCGGTTTTAACGCGATCCTGGGTCTTATCGGCCTGGCGGGCATCCTCATGCGCAACACGTTGATCCTCACCGAGCAGATCAAGGAGAACAAGGCTGCGGGTCTGGACGACTATCATGCCGTGATTGAGGCTACGGTGCAGCGAACGAGGCCCGTCATCCTGACAGCGCTTGCCGCGGTCCTCGCCTTCATTCCTCTCACGCATTCGGTTTTCTGGGGTTCGATGGCCTACACGCTTATCGGCGGAACGGCGGTGGGCACGCTCATCATCCTGCTCTTCCTGCCGGCACTCTATGCTGCATGGTTCCGCGTCAAGCCGCCCAAGGCAGAAATGCATCCGACGTAGCACGGGAATACGGAAACAGCTCAACATTCGCTTGCTGCGGAATAGCCAACCCGCGCCTCCGCAGCAGATGATGCTGCGGAGGGGTCATACTCCTTTGGCGAGAGTGGCGTGTGTTTTGTGTGCCCACTGAACCCTTTCGGAAGCCATGTCTTCGTCCCGCTTCAATCCTGCCAATGAGGAGCCTTTCCATGAACCCCGTCGTATCCATTTTCAAACATCCTCCGGACGGGGGTAGAGGATATCACCGGGATATGCGCGTCAGGTGGGCTCTCGAGGAAGTCGGCCAGCCTTACACTCTACGGCACCTGGCTTTTTCCGAGATGCGCCGCACCGAATATCTGGAAAAGCAGCCGTTCGGCCAGATGCCGATCTACCAGGAGGGCGATCTCATTCTTTTCGAATCCGGTGCGATCGTGCTTCACATAGCACAGCGTTTCGGCGGCCTCCTTCCCGATGAAGCGAATGCGTGCTCGCGTTCCATCATGTGGATGTTTGCAGCAGTTAATACGATCGAACCCTGTATCGCCTCCGGCAGCGTTGGTCATCTCAGTCAGCGGCTCCAGCAACTGGGCGATACGCTTGGAGGGAAAGAGTGGCTTGAGGGGGGCTCAGTTCAGCGCCGGTGATCTCATGATGGTGAGCGTACTGCGGCCGCTCAAGCACTCTGATATTCTGCTGGATAGTCCGGGCTTGCAGGACTACGTCGAAAGAGGCGAGCAACGATCCGCGTTCCAGCGTGCGCTGGGCAATCCATCAGTGGACAGGCGAACGGCGTGACTTGATGGCATAAGCATCCCTCACACCTGTCACTCCTCAGGCAAGAACCGCCGCATTAACTCGACCGCTGTTTCCCGCGTCGAGGCGATTCACCCACATGTCGTGTCGACTGACCATCCGCCTCCTCAATTTCTGCAAATGCGTTTTATTTAGCTTGCAATCTAATGGAATTATAGATTGCAAGCGAAATCTAAATTGATTTCTAATCCAACACTAATTTTGGAGAGCGTAGATGTCGAGAGACAAGATTGTTGTGGTGACCGGAGCATCCTCGGGTATAGGGCAGGCGACCGTGAGGTTGCTGTCCCAGAATGGGTTCAAGGTCTTTGCAGGATCGCGCAATCCGGACAAAAGTGGACCGGTTCCTGGTGTCGAGTACGGACGTCTCGATGTGGACAATGACGAGTCGGTGAGGCAATTCATCGATTGGGGATCTGTCCCGTTCAGGTCGGATTGATGTCGTGGTGAACAATGCAGGCGTCTCTCTTGTCGGGCCGGTCGAAGGCACGTCGGACGATGAGGCGAAGGCCCTTTTTGAAACCAAACTCTTTGGCTCACTGCGCACGAGCGGTATTGCCTGCGATGCGTCAGCAGAATTCCGGCCTGATTGTTAATGTCAGCTCGGTCCTCGGCTTCCTCCCCGCACCTTATATGGGCCTTTATGCCAGCAGCAAGCATGCCCTGGAGGGACTGTCTGAAACGCTTGACCACGAAGTTCGGCAATTCAACATTCGCTCTGTCCTAGTTGAGCCGACGTTCACGAGAACAAGTCTCGATGTCAATGCGAAGCAGACGGAGACGCGCATTGACGACTACGCTCATCAATTAGCCACATCCAATGAGGCCGTTCTCGCCGCCATTAGGACAGCAAGCAGTCCTCAGACTGTGGCTGCCGAAATCATGTTAGCAATCACTGGTCCTCATAAAATGCGCAGGCCGGTTGGAAACAAGGCAACACTCCTCAGTCGTCTGAGGCGGTTTGTTCCAGCAAAGGCATTGGATATCGGCATCAGGAAAACGTTTGGGATCTCCGAGGTGTAAAACAGAGCTTCAGCGCAAGCTCGAAAAGCCAGTTTAACAAGCTTATGTCACTTATAAGCACAACATACTGGAAGCCTGTCGTCACTCCTTTGCTCCACCTTGGCCTCGGCAGTACGGGCGTGACCTGTCCGCATCCAGCGACAAAAGAAAGTCGGGTGAAATACGTCGAATGTGCCTTCCGCCTGTCGCTCGCATAGGTAAAAATAGGTGCAAAGTCCGCGGAGCGAACGAGGGACAATATGCTATTTGGGTTAGGACTGAATGAAACTACGAAGAGACTCCTAGAACTACGCGAGCGAAGCGAACTCGAGCGAGCGATTGCACGCATAGAGCAAGGGACTTCGCAAGAAAACGCTAGCAAACTTTACCAATTGAAGTTGGCGTTATCTCGCCTGGAACGTCGACTAGACCAATCCAGTTCAGAGTTAGAGAGCTAGCCAGCCGACTCACCGAGCATAGGATAATCTTTCGCAACGGAGAACCATTGTCTGCCTAACGCAGATACCCAAACGCCAAGGCACCTCGGCATTTCGACATGCTGTTGATCGGGATTAAGAAAAGACCCGGCGTTTCTAACGAGAATTGACCCGCCTCCGCGGTATCAATCGCATCCCTGCTCTTTCCGCTTCGGAGCCTTGCTCTCCCTAGGCCCGGTGGAGAATGGTGGGGAGAGGCCACCGATCCCCCGGTACAAACAGGCGCCGCCGATCTGCCCGCAAACCCTGCCTCGACGAGTCCGGCTGCCACAGCCGGGACTGGTTACACAGCGCCCATCGGATCGCGACGCCATCTTTACGTACATTGAGGCAGATCATCCTGCCGCCGCCGTTCTGATCGATGAGCGGATTGTCGCTTCTACCCGTCGTTTACTCGATTTTCCTGCCAGTGGGCGCGTGGGCAGCATTGCTGGCACACGCGAAATCGTTATCAAGGGGACGCCCCACATCACTGAAACGACATTCGAATTCTTCAAGTGCTTCATGGCGCACAGGAATGGCCAGAACATATGATTCCTATCAAGAGCTCAGCTATCAGCGCCCCAGAGCTCCTCGCCGGAAGTCTAGTGAGGAATATTCGCGGAAGGATAAAGCGCCGCGCCAACCTTCTGAGCCGCAGCCGCGAGGCGGTTATCCCTCGTCCACAAGCTTGATCGTTGATCGAGGAGGGTTGAGGTCAACAGATGGACATCAGTATAGCCGATTCCCATGCTGAATACCGAATAGCGGTCAATGACGGTCATCACCTCTGCATGTGTCGCGACGACTGCCTCACGCTGAGCTGCGAGAAACGCTAGTACCGCATCCCGATCTCGCAGACTGCCCAGAGCCAGCTCGCCGACAACGAACGGGTGGCAAAGCAACTGATCATCTCCGATGATTTTGGTCAACTCCGAGCCGCCGTGTCGAAAATGATCAATCCAGATTGAGCTGTCGACAAGGATCACATGCTCACTTCGCTCCGGCGGCGAGGCGCTACTTCGGCCTCGGGCATAGTACCGCCAAGAGCAATCAGCCGTTTGCCGGATTCGACTCGTACCAAAGTCTCGAGTGCTTGACGCACCAGCGCCGCCGTTTCCTTCGTGCCTGTAAGAGACTTGGCACGTTCCATGAGCTTGTCGTCAAGACTGATAGTCGATCGCATAGTTGGCTCCCAAATTTTGATACGATTCTAGCACCAGTTGGTGCCATGATCCACGCCTCACGAGCGGTCCATTGCCACCAGACCTATCGCGGGTCACAGGTGCGTATCCCATCAAGGCGTTAGGACTTCAGACACATGCTGATCGCCACGCCCGTCACGCCGTAATATCCGCGGCGTTGCTCCCATTTGTTCTTAGCATCGCCTGACGGATTTGTTGCCGCAACCATGCGCAGCCAAGATCGCTTTCCATATGAAGCGGCCAAACCATTGCCACGGGCGGAAAAGAAAGTGCCAGTGGCACCGGGCTGACCTCAAGTCCCAACAGCGGCCCATAACGAAGCGCGTTGCGCGAAGATACGGTGGAAATCACCGCAGACGAGCGCGCCGTGGCCAATATCGACATGAAATCGGGAGCCGCCGCCACCACTTCCAGCTCTACACCCGCATGCTCAGAGCATCCTTGACGCAGCCATGCAGGCTGTCGGTCTGCGAGATCACCGCAAGTTGTGCGGCCAAATAGTCATCCATGCTCACCGGGTTGGTAAGCGTTAGCAATTGCGGATTGAAACAGCACAATACGCTGGATTGATAAAGCGGTTCGCAATGGTGCCGTGAGTCCGGCAGGTAACTGCACCCTACAGACAGATCGATGACGCCCGCATCCATCATCCCATCGACTTCTGCCGCATCGCCATCTCGGGCCAGAATACGAATACCCGGGGGACATCCCGCAACCGCGCTGTCAGATCGGGCAGCAATAGCAGTTCCACCTCGCTGGAAAGCCCCAGCCGGAATGTTCGACGTTCGGTCGCCGGATCGAAGGCATCCGCCATCAACATCGCCGCTTGCGCCTGTCGCAGAGCCTGCCGCACCGGGCCAGACAAATTGAGCGCCCGCGCCGTCGGCTTCATCAGCTGCCCGACACGGATGAACAGCATCCTGAAACAGCGTGCGAAGGGTGCCTATGTTATGGCTCATGGCGGGCTGCTGGATTTTCAATCGTTGTGTGTGCTGCGCGCGTTACACTCATCTCTTCCATCATCGCATCGAAGGCGACGAGAAGATTTAGGTCGAAGGAACGAAGATTGAAATGATCGATGACCTGCATGAGTTGTATCGCTTCGACGGCGGAGATGCCAAACATAACAGTTCAGGGTGTCGGTGCATCACGCAGCACAACCCTTTCAGGGTGGCTAACGAACATGCTCTTAGCCTCCTGTGTGAATGGCAAATCTTGCCTCTGATCGGATTATGCCTTTTATTGAAGCATCTGCCTGATAGCCTCGACAATCTGATCTTCCCGGTACGGCTTGGCGAAAAACACCGTTTCAGCAGGAATCCGCCAGCCAGGGTCCTCGATATGTCCCGAAACCACGATCACCTTGATTGGCGGCCACCTATCACGAATGATGGCCGCAAGGCGCATGCCGTCGACGCCACGCGGCATATCGACGTCAGTAAACACAATGCGAATATCGTCGCGTTCCTCCAGAATGGCCACGGCTTCTGTCGCATCTGCCGCGGCAAGCGTTTGATATCCTGCCGCTTCAACGAGGTCGACGGCAGCCAGACGCAACAGCGGTTCGTCTTCGACTACCAGGATGATCGCAACGTTGTTCGTAATCTCAGCCATCATCATGATTGCCTCAGCTGTGAAACCAATGCTTGCATCGTCACTCGCAATCCATCCGGATAGTAATTGATTTCTGCGCCGCCTGTTCCCATCAATCCAAGTCGTATGAGTTTTGAGCCAAAACCTTTACCCGAGGGAGCAACAAGCGGGGGGCCATTGTGCTCGTTCCAGTCAAGAACAAGCGCAGTGTCTCCGTTGCCCTCTTGCGTTGTCCAACGAACCGTAACCGTGCCCGCATCGTTCGACCATGCCCCATATTTCAGGGCGTTGGTGCCAAGTTCATGCATCAATAGAGCCAGCGAAAGAGCCGAGCGCGGTCCAAGCTCCAGGTCTGGACCAGACATCGAGTAACGCTCGGGTAGTGACAGCTGACGAAGAACGGAATCAATGACGGCCACCATACGCGCGGAAGACCAATCCTGCCCCAGCAGAACCTCATGCGCTTTGGAGAGCGCGTGGAGACGGTTCGTAAATGCCTCGACTGGCCGTCGATCTGTCACTGGCCGCAAGGTCTGCGTTGCAATCGCCTGGACCATTGCCATCGTGTTCTTCAGGCGATGACTGATCTCGTGGTTCAGAACCTGCTGTTCCTGTTCGGCCCGGATCCTCGAGATGGCTTCGCGCGTGCGATCAGCGATCGTGCGGACAAAATCGCGCTCTTCCGTCGTGAAGTCATGGGGCCTGTCGTAGTGAACGAACATCACTCCAACAAACGCACCGTGCTCAATGATCGGGACATTGACGAGAACGGATATTCCTATCGAATGAAACAGCTTTGCCGAGTCTGACGTTCGGGGATCTTTCGCCACGTCTGGGATAATAACCGTCTCGCCGAGCTTGAGATTCTCGATGTACGACCCGTAGTTTCGAAACTGGTGTAGGCCAGAGACGGTAGAAACCCCTTCTGCCCGCCAGTCTGGCAGCATTTCAACGGTCTCGGCAATCGGATCCACAACGCCGTAGCCTGCCCTTGTGGCGCCTGCCAGATTGCGCGCCATGATCTCGGCTGCGGCAAATGCCACATCAGTGACACCGTGTAGCTCGCGAATTTTCTCACCCAGCTCCAGAAATGCCAGTTGCCGGTCTTCCGCAACTTTTTGCGCCGTCGCATTCCGTGCGACCTTGATAAAGCCTGAAATCGATGAGGCACCGCGGCTTGGAAGCGGGCGAAGGGTTCCGTCGAGAAACACCTTAGCTCCGTCCGCTGTCTGATGCCATCGCCGATCAACTGCGACGCCTTCTGTAGCGGCTTTGCGCACTTCCAAAGCCGGAATGTCTGCCGCTCGATCCTCCTCCGTAAAGATCTCCGCGAACGGCCGGCCGATCATCTCCGCTTCAGACCAACCAAACGTCTCCTGCGCCCCGCCAAACCAGCTGCTGATGCGGTGCTCGTTATCGACTGTCAGAATTGTATAGTCTTTTGCGCCCTCGACGATGAGCCGCAGTTCTGTCTCACTTTCCTGAAGTGCCTCCAGTGCCCGCATGCGGTCAGTCACCTCGACAAAGATGATGACAAACTTGTCGCGGCCTGTCGCTTGCACGTACCCATCAAACCAGCGACCAAGCGAACCGACTTTTCGGGTAAACCGCTTGTTTTGGCCGGTACCGAACACATCGGCGACGTCGGAGATCCACTCTTTCTCAAAACTCGGAAAGATCTGACGCATCGTCCTGCCGGAAACGTGTTGGTCGGGATAGCCTACCAGTTTACTCCAGGCGGGGTTGACCGTTTCATATCGCCAGTCGACGATCTTGCCGTCTGTATCGCGAACGACTGAGCCAACGACAATGCCTTCCTCAAGCTGCTCAAACAACCAACTCCATCGCCGCTCGGAGAGAAAAGTGGCAATCTGGTTCGAAACCACCTTTCCGATCCGACTGAGCAGTTCGAGCTCGCTCTGAGTCCACGTGCGCGGCTCACCATCGATCGCAGCCAGCGCCCCGATCACCATTCCGTCCGGCAATGTGACTGGAACCCCCATGTAAGAGATTACGCCCAGATCCGTAATCGCCAGATTATCCCGAACAAGATCGTGGATCGTCGCGTCACCTATGATCAGAGGTTGTTTGTCACGCACGACATGTTGGCAAAACGAGTGCGTCAGGGGGGTCTCAGCTGCCGCGGCCCATTTTTCCGGCAAACCGAGGTGAGCGATGAATACCTGGCGATCTTCGTCAAGGATCGACACAAGCGCCACGGGACAGTTCAGCCCCGCTTTGACGACCTCGATGATGTCCTGGAATTCCGACTGAACCGGAGCTTCAAGCAGACCTGACTCTCGAACCGCGCCGACGCGCTCTGACGGTGTACTCACTGGGTTTCCTTAACCGCAAACGCGGAATAATCATGCAGCAAGTGCTGCAAGAACGGTGGGTGAGAGGACAAGGCTCGGCGGCGGAACTGCCGACGGCGGCCTTCCATCGACAACCCCTTGAAGAAATTGCATGGCATTCTGCAGCCCGTTTATTGTGTAAGGCTTTTCGATGGCTCCGAGTGCCCCGGCGAAGTCTTCAGGGATACGCTTGAGATTACCGGACACAAAAACGAAAGGTATTTTTATTTCCGAAAGGTAGCGGCCGACATCGATACCTGTCGGGCCGTCGAGCAACTGGATATCGACGAAAGCAAATTGCGGCGAGGTCGCGTCGGCAAGTTCGATGGCTTCGCGGCTATCGGCAGCCGTCCCGACCACATGATGACCGGCGTCCTCCACTTCGCTTTCCAGTTCCATCGCCAGCAGGACTTCGTCCTCGACAATCAAAATATTCAAGGCAAATCCTTTCAGTCCTTCACGGACAAGGTGACGCAGACGTCTGTTTTGTGACCGGTAATCTTGCGGTCGATCTTGGCACGAAGTTGCAGGAGACAGGCCTGCAGCATCTTCTGACTGAACGCAGCCTCCTCTTTGTCCACCTCCACTGGCGAAACAGTGTCGACAACCCGAATCAAAAAGTGCCCGTTAAGCCGCCTTATTTCGAGATGGATGTCGCCACCGCCATCGCTCAAACCCCTGCGGATCGCGTCGCCGACGAGTTCGTTGATGATCAGGGCAAGGGGAGATGCCTTAGTCGCTGGAACGACGACTTCGTGAAGATCCGTCGTCAGCTGAATATCCGAGCGCTTGAGCGCACCTATCTTGTCAAGCATCAGGGTGTTTGCGAAATCTGCGACGTCGAAATACCCTACCTCTTCGTCGTTAAGAAGCTTACGCTGGACCGTGCTTAAAGCCTCGACCCGATTGAGCACTGACATGAGTGTTCGCTCAACGACATCATTCTCAGTCATACGCGCTTGAAGTTTCACAATCGATGCAATCGTCAGCAGGTTGTTTTTCACCCTATGATCGACCTCGTGCACCAGAGCCGTTTTAGCGCGAAGGGCATCCGTCAGATCCGCGGTGCGCAACGCTACTTCCTCTTCGGCGGTATGACGTGCTTGGGCGAGTTCCGCTTCCTTGCTCTTGATATTTGTGAAGTCGAGTTGCGAGGCAAAGAAATAGATCACCGTTCCCGAGGCATCGCGAACCGGACTGACAAAAAGGGCGTTCCAGAATTCCGAGCCATCCTTCCGGTAATTGAGGATATCGATTGACAGATCCTGCTCTGCTGTAATGGCTTGGCGAAGCTTCTGTACAGCCTCCGGATCGGTATTCGGTCCCTGAAGGAGACGGCAGTTCTTTCCGATTAACTCCTCGTTGGAATAGCCAGTCAGCTTGGAGAAAGCCGTATTACAGAAGATGATCGGATTGTCAGGTTGACGCGGATCGGTGATGAGCATCGGCATACGCGTGGCTTTGAATGCCGCCGCGAACGGGTCTTCAGAAGCGTGACCAGCAACGAGACGGTTCCCTGCGTCCCTGGCATCTTGTCGGGTCTGAGCATCATCTGTCATTTGGAGTCCTGATTTTGCAGCACCCAATAATGTACAGCTCACATATTGGTTCCACAGTAGGAGCTCGTTTGGCATTAAAGTGTCTCTTCACCCGTGCGCATCTGTTATGGCGCTTCGCCAGATGTGTTCGACGCTCGCTTAGGCGCCGCCGCACCGGTGAATACAGTGAAGCCCCGCATTCGAGCGGAGCCTCTTGTTAGGTGCGGGTGGGCAACAGTGGATGAGCCTACCCCACAATTGGGGCAGGCCAAAGCTCACCTAGAAGTCCATGCCCGGACCAGCGGGCAGGGCGGGAGCGGCATCCTTTGGCTTTTCGGCGATCATCGCTTCCGTCGTGACCAGCAGGCCGGCGACAGAGGCCGCATCCTGCAGGGCGGTGCGAACCACCTTGGCCGGATCGATAACACCTTGGGCATAGAGATCACCATATTCGCCCGTTTGGGCGTTCCACCCAAACGACAGATCTGTCTTTTCCCGGAGCTTTCCGACGACGATCGAACCTTCGGCGCCGGCATTTTCAGCAATCTGTCGCACAGGTGCCTCGATTGCCCGGCGAACGATCTCGATACCAACGCGCTGATCGTCGTTCGCTGTCGCCAGGCCCTCAAGCGCTTTCACCGCCCGCAGGAGCGCCACGCCCCCGCCGGGCAGGATACCCTCCTCGACGGCTGCGCGGGTTGCATGAAGGGCGTCATCGACGCGGTCCTTCTTCTCTTTCACCTCGACTTCGGTCGAGCCGCCGACGCGAATGACGGCGACACCGCCTGCGAGCTTCGCAAGACGCTCCTGCAGCTTTTCGCGGTCGTAGTCGGATGTCGTCTCGTCGATCTGAACACGGATCTGAGCCACGCGGCCGTCAATCTCGGCCTTGGAACCGGCGCCATCGATGATGGTCGTGTTTTCCTTCTCGATCGCGACCTTCTTGGCGCGGCCGAGTATGTTCAACGTGACGTTCTCCAGCTTGATGCCGACGTCTTCGGAGATGACGGTGCCCCCGGTTAGGATCGCGATGTCTTCCAGCATCGCCTTGCGGCGATCGCCGAAGCCCGGAGCCTTAACCGCGGCAATCTTCAGGCCACCACGCAACTTGTTGACGACGAGCGTTGCGAGCGCTTCACCTTCTACGTCTTCAGCGATGATCAGCAGCGGCTTGCCGGACTTCACCACGGATTCGAGTATCGGCAGCAAAGACTGCAGATTGGAGAGCTTTTTCTCATGGATGAGAATGTAAGGCTCCTCGAGTTCGACCCGCATCTTGTCCTGATTGGTAACGAAGTAGGGCGACAGATAACCCCGGTCGAACTGCATCCCTTCGACGACTTCCAGCTCGGTCTCGGCAGTCTTGGCTTCCTCGACGGTGATCACACCTTCATTGCCGACCTTCTCCATCGCTTCAGCGAGATACTTGCCAATCTCGTCGTCACCATTGGCCGAAATCGTTCCAACCTGAGCGATTTCCGAATTGCTGGTAATTTTGCGGGCGTTCGCTTTCAGCTCTTTAACGACTGCATCCACTGCGATATCGATGCCGCGCTTCAGATCCATCGGATTCATGCCCGACGCAACCGCCTTGGCGCCTTCTTTAACGATCGCCTGGGCAAGAACAGTTGCGGTGGTAGTACCGTCGCCGGCGAGATCGTTGGTCTTTGACGCAACTTCGCGCAGCATCTGGGCGCCCATGTTTTCGAACTTGTCTTCGAGTTCGATTTCCTTGGCGACCGAAACGCCGTCTTTGGTAATGCGCGGCGCGCCGAACGACTTGTCGATGACCACATTGCGGCCCTTCGGGCCGAGCGTGACCTTCACGGCATTGGCAAGAACATCGACCCCACGCAGCATGCGTTCGCGAGCATCGGTGTTGAATTTGACTTCTTTTGCAGCCATTTGTTCACTCCTTCAATAGGCAGCTTTTTTGACTGATGGGGGAGCGGCGCGTGATTAAGCAGCCTGCTTCTGCTCGGCCTGGGCTTCGATAATGCCCAGAACGTCGCTTTCCTTCATGATCAATAGATCCTCGCCGTTGATCTTGATTTCGGTGCCTGACCATTTGCCAAACAGGATGCGGTCGCCAGCCTTGACGTCCAGCGCCTGGATCTGGCCTGCCTCGTTGCGCGCACCAGGCCCGACGGCGACAACTTCACCTTCCTGGGGCTTTTCCTTGGCAGTGTCAGGGATGATGATACCGCCTTTGGTCTTTTCTTCGGATTCGACCCGGCGGACGAGAATGCGATCATGAAGCGGTCGGAACGACATGTTTTCCTCCGTTGAGCAAAAATGATGACGTTGAAGACCCAGGCCGGACCGGATGACCAGTCCGGGCGGGTGCGAACCTCATTTGAGCGTCCGCGGGCAAAATTTATTTTCGAGATTTTTCGATTTCAAGAGGGCGCATGCGAAAAATTAGCACTCGGGTACGGTTGATGCTAACATGTTGTAAAGGAACAGGAAATAACATTTTCGTTTGAAAACATGTTGATGGCGGCAAAGTTTCTCATCACCATTATCGTGTCACGAAACGGAGATGAAGCATGCAATTCTCATCGGATCTGGAACGGCAATTGAGCGGCTACGGCTTGACCACCGCGCATATCCTTTACCGCATCCCGGACTTTGAGTCCGTTCTCCAGACCTACGTCTGGCAGGACTACGATCTGGCTCCTGATTTCCCGAGATGCACAGGTTCCTTAACTTTTGGAAGGCGACTCTCGATGGCCCTCTGTACTCTGTCCACTACAGCCATCAGCGCCTGCCTGATCGGGCCCAACGAATGCGGCGTGTCGATGGTGAGTTCAAGCTGCACTAGGCTTGAATCGGACATTTTCACTTCCTAGCTCACCCGGCGATCGGGGCTTGATGAGTCCGGTCGCTTTCCCACGTCTGTATGGAGTGAGACCAAATGGAAGAAAACATCAAGATCATCAAGGACGCTAGCATCACCGAGAGGGAAGAGATCATCGTCGATTTCGCGCAATGGCTTGAGACCGCCTCGCAGGAGGCCCTTGTCTACGGTGAAGGGCGTTTTGCATTGATGTCTGCGAATATGGCGGAAGCCATCCGATTAAACGCCGATGAACTGGCACGCGATACTCCCGAAACCACCGAGCGGGTATTGCAACAAGCTTGCGCGATGATCTCGCAGTTCAAGGCGGCTTATCCGCATCGTATTCTCAGTCGATCGGTACATTGACAGCCGGACAGTGCGAATTCGATAAATTTTTTCCGCAGCAGATCTTGAATCGGAAAATCGCCAAAACCAAATCGTTTGCCGCCAGCCGCTTAAGACAGGGTTGGCATTGCCGGGAGCGCCGCTGTTGGCACTCCCGTACCCATGTTGCTTCAAGGAGGATATGGCTATGGCAACATCTTACGACTACGCACCTCTCTACCGCTCGAGCGTTGGTTTCGACCGGGTATTCAATCTTCTGGAGAACGCCCAGCGCACCCGGACGTCCAACGACTGGCCGCCCTATGACATCTTCAAAACAGGCGAAGATACCTACCGGATCTCCATCGCGGTAGCGGGCTTTGCTCAGGATGAGCTCGACATCACCTTCCAGTCCAATTTGCTGACCGTCACGGGCAAGAAGCAGGAATCTCCGACGGAGGGCTACCTGCATCGCGGCATCGCCGGTCGTCCGTTTGAACACCGTTTTGAACTTGCTGATCATGTCCGCGTGAATGGGGCGGATCTCAGCAACGGTCTCCTTACGATCGAGCTCGTCCGCGAAATCCCAGAGGCTTTAAAACCGCGGAAGATTTCGATTCAGAGCACGCCTGCAACGACGTCGGGTGCTCCCGCACAGATCGAAGCCCAAAGGGCGGCTTGATCTCTAAGTTTGTCCACTAAGTCCAAGGGCGCCATTGCGATGGCGCCCGTCAACATGACGGGTTGGAAGGAGAAAAAGATGAAACCCGATCTGTTCAGTAAACCAGTTACCATTCTTGTCGGCTTGGGGTTCCCGACGGAAGTTCGTACCTTGATGGATGCTTATCGACACCTGGCCGAGTGGCCGGTGTCACTCAGAGACACCGCCCATTCCGTCGCCGTTAAAGCCTGTCAGGCAGCCCTTCGTGGCGAGATAGAGGCAGAAACTGCGCGTGGTCTGTTCACAGCGTTTGCGGAAAAGCATGAACTTCTTGCCCCTGAAACATCCGCGGTTTTGGCTTCTCGCCGGTATCGCGATAGAGATCCACACGTGGGGTGATGCAGCTAAAGAGGTTCACTTCGGACGAAGATAGTTCCACCAACTTAAGGTGGCCTGCTTTCCGAGAGGTCCCATTGGGTAGAGGAAGGACTACCCAGTGCCGGACCTTCGGGGGAGTTCGTCGATCGTAACCTGATCTGCATAGCGTTTGCGGCTTTGAACATGGCAGGAATGAACACGTGAATAAGAAAATTGTCGAGACGATCGCTCGATTGTCAATGCGCTCGAATGGCTTGTCCTTTACAACCATCTGCCGGCTTGTACGTCCGTCCGTGTGTGCTTTCTCTGGTGTAAGCCTCGGGATGGAAAATAACGATGGATCAACGCGCGGCCGGCATGCTGTCGGATCTGCGGACTCCCAGTCGCGACTTTTCTCGCTGTTGGCGACAAGCTTCTGAAGGCCGACGGCCCAGAAGTGGCTCCAGAACTGCGTAGACATCGAATATTGCATTTTTTTGATGCGGTAAGTCGCGATTCGCTTATGGCCACGCACCAAAGATTTTTCCCGCGCTTAACATCTGAACCGGTGCCCCATGAAGTCAACGGCTGCTTTTCCACCCCACAATACATAATTCCTTCAATCGCATCGACACCGTATTCATCCAGGAGTACCCACAATGGGCCAGAATCCTGCGGATGAACTGACCTCGAAAAGGAACTGGCCAGTAATTAAGGGCGAGGTTTTTCATGCCTTCCTCGATTGGTCATGCAGACAACTAACGGAGTGGGTTGCAACCGGTTGCCCGACGTGCACTCTGATGCTCTGATGCTTTGACGGCTTCAATGGCGCAGGAAGAGTTGTTTTTGGACGTAATGTCCTGTTCCTTACGATTTCCTCGCTAAAAACAGTACACCCCATGCGGGGTAGTCACCTAGCCTCCACACGATGCTATGCTCAGTCTCTTGAGGCCGCCGTCTTTCCGCAGGCTGAGCGTTCACTCCCCTACAACCATTCCCTCGCGTCTTGGATCGGCGCTGCCGGCCAAACCCTGGGCGGTTATCTCAATGGCATGCAAACCGGAATTCATTTCACCCGGTTTTGCCTCGTAACCCAAAGCCTTGAGCGATCCCACCAGATCTTCTGCGCTGGTGCCGGCCTCGACATCGTATGTGCCGAACCGGTTGATGAGATGTGGCTGGGCGACGATCGCCTCAACGGGCATGCCCCAGTCAATGTAGGCGATCAGCGCCTGTGCCACATAGCCGATGATCTGGCTGCCGCCTGGTGAACCAATGGCGAGCAGTGGTCTTCCATCCTTCATCACGATCGTCGGAGCCATAGAGGAGCGCGGTCGTTTGCCTGGCTCGACACGATTGGCGACCGGCAGACCACCGTCATGGGTCTTGAAGGAAAAGTCCGTCAGCTCGTTATTGAGCAGGAAGCCGTTCGTCATCAGACGCGAGCCGAACCCGTTTTCGATCGTTGTCGTCATTGAGACCACGTTGCCGTCCTTGTCGACGATGACAAAATGGCTTGTGGAAGGCAACTCGAGCGCGGTATCGCGGCCGAAAACTAGCGCGTGGTCCCATTCCGGCTCGCCGGCCTTGACGGCATTGTTGGCCAAAGCCTTATCGCCGTCGAGCAGCTTTGCCCTCTCGCCCAGATAGGTCTTGTCCAGCAGGCCCTTGATCGGCAGCGGCATGAAATCGGTGTCAGCGACGTAACGCTCGCGGTCGGCGAAGGCGAGGCGCTGTGCATCACCGATAATGCGCCAGCTTTCGCCATTTTTCGGCCCCAGGCTCTTTAAATCGAAGTTCTCCGCCATGCCGAGTATCTGGCCGACGGTGATGGCGCCCGAAGAGGGCGGCCCCATGCCGCACACATCAAGAGCACGATAGTTGAAGCAAACCGGTTCGCGCTCGATCACGCGATAGTTGGACAGATCGGTCAGCGACAGCACACCGGGATTGTCGGCTGCCTCACGCACGGTGTTGACGACCGCCTCGGCAATTCTCCCTTTATAAAAAGCATCGGCGCCGCCGTTGGCGAGCACCGCAAGCGTTTCGGCATAGACAGGGTTCTTCAACAGGGCACCGGTCTGCAGGGCGGCCCCGGAGGTGTCGAAGAAATATGACCGGGCCTCTTTATATTTCTTCAACCGGTCGCCCTCGGACGCGATCAGAGAGGCAAGGCGCGGTGACACCTTAAAACCCTCGGTAGCCAGCGTTTCCGCCGGCTTCAGGAGGCTTGCCCAGTCCGCCTTTCCATAGCGTTTGTGGGCTTCCTCCAGAAGCCGCACTGTTCCCGGTGTGCCAACGGAACGGCCGCCGACCACTGCGTCCATGAATTTAAGCGGTTGGCCGTTGTCATCCAGGAAGAGCTTTGGCGTGGCTTCCATCGGCGCCGTCTCGCGGCCATCAAACGTTGTCAGCTTGCCGCTTTTTGTGTCGTAGTAGACCAGGAATGCCCCACCTCCGAGGCCGGAACTCTGCGGTTCAACGAGGCCGAGCATGGCCTGCACCGCCACCATTGCATCGATGGCGTTGCCACCCGCTGCGATCACGTTGCGCCCCGCTTCGGCCGCCAGCGGATTGGCCGCCGCCACCATGAAGCTCTTTGACTCGATACGTTTGGCAGTCGCAATATCCGTCGCTTTCTCGGGCGCCACCGTGTCGGACGCCTGCTGCGCGGAGGCGATTGCGGTGGAAAGCATCAAGGCGAGAACAGCCTCACTGAGAAATCGCATTTTCATTAGCCTTATCCTCTAGAGAGGGATAACAGTTCATGTAAGCCAGCACGCGGTTTGAACCCGTGTCGACTTCGGCAGGTATGGTTTACGAACTCCTCCTTCGTTCCAGCAAAGGCTTGGCCGTCACAAGCATTTCGGCCCCGTCCGCTGGTTCGCCGTCAATGCTGTGGAGCGTCGGTATGGAGCGCTGCTCATTTTCGGCACTATGATCGCTGTTTCGCCGCATGTCCATTATGGCGGATGCTCGGCATATCGTTAGAAACCGAGCCTCCGTTAAAAGCAGTGTCGCCGGTTCGATTCTGTTAAAGACCTTAAAGGATATCAATTCCGGTGTATAGGACGAGTCAAAAACGAACTCGTCAGGCCCTGCGCGCCGCTAATACCTAGGTCGGAGCCTTTGTATCACTGGCGCAGTGGCTTGATCATGGACTGCATGTCAGGAAATGGACGGGCGGTGAGGAGGCTGCTGCCAACTGCGTGTCCTCAAGATTTTTGCTGCTTTGACGGGAATATTAGGTAGATATTAATCATCTTTTTTAATGCTTTGACAATCATCACACCCTCTCTTCTCGGGGTCGCCATGCCAAAGCGTCAAGCCTTTCGCCAACTTCTGCCGTCCTATCAACGCCTGCTTTTGTCCACCGCACCGCTCGTTCTGGCCTTCGCGGCGGTACCGGTTTCGGTGACGGCGGCTGACTGGACGGGCGGTGCGGGCAATAACGATTGGTTTGATGCCGGCAACTGGAGTTCCAACGCCGTTCCGGATTTTTCGGCCGATGTTGTTATCGCGCCGGGCACCGTGAGCCTTTCAGGCGCCGCTACCGCTAACTCTGTCTCCGTGGAAGCTACCAGCACATTGACAGTGGCAGGTGGGGCTTCAACTCTGAGCGCTGCCGAAACACGGGTAGTCGACGGGACGCTCAATGTCACCGGCGGGGCCAGTGTCACCAATTCCAGCGGCGTGGTGGATGGCGTCGCCCTTGTCTCGGGCACAGATGGTTTTGGCAACGCATCAACCTGGACCAGCAATGATTATTTCGGGGTTGGCGACAGCGGCGATGGCGACTTGCAAGTTCTTTTCGGCGGCAAACTCATCGTTAATGCCGATACCTATATCGGTGGCACCAACGAGGGCAAAGTCTTGGTGTCCGGCGACGGCTCATCCTGGGAAAATGCAGGCCGCATCACCGTCAGCAACGGCATCCTGAGAATTGAAGATCGCGGACAAGTGTCCAGCGGACTTGCCACTATCGGAGACACCGACACAAGTTCCGCTACTGTTTCCGGCACCTCCTCTAGCTGGAGCATTTCCGACCAGCTCACTGTTGGCAGTTATGCCAGTGGCACCTTGAGAATTGAAGATGGTGCGACGGTATCCAGCCAGCAGGGATATGTTGGTGCCGGTGCTGCGGGTTTCGGAAGCGTAACCGTTACTGGTGCCGGATCCAGCTGGTCCATCGGCGACTATAATCTCAATCTAGGCAACTACGGCCTGGGCGACATCACCATTGAAGATGGCGCAAGCGTTTATGTGCGGGATGGTGTCTGGCTTGGCATTTCCTCGTCGACCGCAGTCGGCGCCCTGGATATAAACGGCACAGTTGGCGCGCGCGGCGTGCTGGAGACCAATTTTGTTCGCGGCGGCATGGGCACCGCCAATGTCACCTTGGATGGCGGTATCATCAGGGCAACCAGAAACAACAGTGCTTTTTTCACCGGTTTTGGCAGCCAGCAGGTGCTGTTGGACGCCAATGGCGCTTTCTTTGACACCAACGGTTACAACATCGGCGTTGCTCCTGAACTCACCGGTACTGGTGCCTTGACCAAACAGGGTTCGGGCACTTTGACCCTGACCGGTACGAACAGTTACACCGGCGGTACGATAATTGCGGACGGTACGCTGCGGCTGGGCAACAATGGCACGACAGGGAGCATTTTGGGGGACGTTGCCAATGATGGTATTTTAGCCTTTAACCGCTCTGATTCGGTGACATTCGGTGGCACGATAAGTGGTTCCGGCGGCGTGCAGCAGGTCGGCTCCGGCCAGACAATTCTCACCGCCAACAATTCAGCATTGCATGGCGTATCAGGCGTTTATGATGGCATATTGTCGGTCAACAACACGCTCGGCGGCACCATGGAGGTGCATGGCGGCCGTCTTCAGGGTATCGGGCAGGTGGGCACCACAACCAACTTTGCCGGCGGTACCATTGCACCGGGCAACTCCATCGGCACATTGACGGTTGCGGGGGACTATATCGGAAACAGCGGCGCGTTGGAAATTGAAACCGTGCTGGGCGACGATACGTCTTCTACCGACCAGTTGATTATCACGGGGAACACATCTGGCACCACCAATGTGCGTGTCATCAATGTTGGTGGCACCGGTGATCAGACAGTAGAAGGCATCAAGATCATCGACGTCGGCGGCAGCTCCGCCGGCACGTTCTCTTTACTCGGCAGTTATGTTTTTGAAGGTGATCAGGCCGTGGTCGCCGGTGCTTATGCCTACCGGCTGTATCAGGGCGGTGTCAGCACCCCAGCAGACGGTGACTGGTATCTGCGCTCGACCCTGTTGTCGTCAGGCACGCCGCTTTATCAAGCCGGTGCACCGGTTTACGAGGCCTATTCCTCCGTGCTGCAGCGCTTCAATTCGCTGGATACACTGCAACAGCGTGTCGGAAGCCGTGTCTGGAGCGTCAGCGGCGACAAAAGCGCCAATACCGGGCAGGGTTCTGATGGTGGTGGTTACGGCGTTTGGGGCCGCATAGTCGGCCAACATGATCGCCTGTCACCGCATTCCTCCACTACAGGTGCAGACTACACCGTTGATACCTGGCAGCTACAGGCCGGGACCGACATTGAACTCATGTCATCAACGGGTGGCAATCTGGTTGGCGGCTTGTCCGTGCGTTACGGCACCATCAATGGTGACATCACCTCGGCATACGGCAATGGCACCATCAGCAGCAATGGTTACGGCCTTGGCAGCACGTTGACCTGGTATGGCAATGGCGGCTTTTATGTCGATGGTCATCTTAACCTCACCTGGTTTGACAATGACCTCAACTCCACCACCGCAGCCACCCGGCTTGCCTCGGGGATTAATGGTTTTGGTTATGCGCTGGGTGTCGAGGCAGGCCAGCAGATTGCCGTCGGTCCCGGCTGGAGCCTGACCCCGCAGGCGCAGCTCAGCTTTTCCGGCCTGAGCTACCGCGACTTTACCGATGCCTTTGGTTCAGCCGTATCTCTGGGCAGGGACAATGATTTGACGCTACGTCTAGGCCTGTCATCGGATTATGAAAACAGCTGGACGGATGAGGCCGGTGTGCGGAGCCGCCTGCAGGCATATGGCATTGCCAATCTTTATTATGACCTGTCGCCTGATGCGAGAACGGACGTCGCCGGCGTGTCATTCCGTAACTCGCAGGAACGTCTCTGGGGCGGGCTTGGCCTTGGCGGCACCTATGCCTGGGATAACGAAAGATATGCCGTGCACGGGCAGGCGGGCATCAACACCAGTCTGGCTGATCTCTCCGGCAATACCAGCTTCAATGGCACGATTGGGTTCACGGTGAAGTTTTAAAGGACGATCGGAGCCATGTGAGATCACCTTCTATAGACGTCAGGGAAGAAAAGGCGTCACCGCGGATGCCTCGCTATAGAAGCCGCGAAGCGGGTTGTTAGCCGAGATCAACCAAGCCTTGCCCATGGTGCGCCAGGTTTACCCGATATTTACAAGAGCCGTGTTATCGCAACTTTGAAGAGTGCGATATAGGTGCGTAGGGCGGGCACCATGGGCGGTCAGATATGAGTTATCAAGACGTCATAGGCCTGTTGAATACGGGCATGTCTGCACTGTTTTGCATATCGATGTTCGTGCTCTGGCACCACCACAGGCATCTTACCTATATTGCTATCTTCGCTCTTTCATATTCGGTGAGAGCACTGTGTTTCGTCATATTCTATTTTGCCTTTTCGCTCGGGGATCCACTACTACGGTTGCTGGCCAACGTATTCTTGATGTCCTCCATGGTATTACTGTCTATTGGACTGTCCATCAGGCGCGCACAACGACCAAGATATCTCGCTGTCTTGAGTATCGCCGCACTTGCATTGAGCGCTCTCTATTATCATCAGTTTGTGGAGCAAAGCCTGCTTATGCGAGTCATTTTCCTGAACGGTGGGCTCGCGGCGGTTGGTCTTGTGATGCTGTTTGATGTAGCAAAGGCTCGAGATCGCACTCCGGTCGAGCAGGTACTTTTCGGTCTGATTATAATTTCGTGCGGAGGCTTTCTTCTCCGCCCTCTTTTCTTGCTTGCTTCGGGTAACGTAGAGGGAGGGTTCGAAGGAGCTTATTGGCTCGTTGTCTCTATATCGGACGCACTTATTTGCGCAATGACAGCCGTAGGTATATTCGCGGTGATTGCAAGTGACGTGTTGGACAGCATCAAGTCGGATGCCCAGATCGATGCCTTGTCGGGATTACTTAATCGTCGCGGCTTCGAGCCGCGTGCACTCAACGCTATCGCGCGGCAGTCCGCGGATGCACGGGTGTCTGTGATCGTGAGCGACCTCGATTACTTCAAGTCAATCAATGACCGCTTTGGACACAGCGGTGGAGACCGCGTCATTCGAGCTTTCTCCGAAATTCTCAAGGGTAACGCTCCCAACGATGCGATCGTCGGCCGCTTGGGCGGTGAGGAGTTCGCGATCTTGCTCGCACCGGGCCAGGCCGCTACAGCTTCGGCTCTTGCTGAGGTCGTCCGGCTCGCCTTCAAAGAAATATCGCCCGGTATCCTTTCAAACGAATTCACTCCAACGGCAAGCTTTGGGGTTGCGGTAGCGCACAAAGGGGAGGACTTAGCTGCCTTGATGGATCGTGCTGATCGCGCACTTTACCAAGCAAAAAGCGATGGGCGCGATTGCATTAGGCAGGCGGAGTCGAGTGGCCTTTACTAAAGGCGCCGAAAGCATTCTATGACCGGAAATCGTCCGATCTGCGCTAAGTCAGCAAGTAGCTGAACTAATGTGTCAGACATTCCTATCCCTTCAAGAGCTTTGCTATGAACTCATAACCGATTGAACGTCGCGGGCTCGCAGACAGAGCTGTTACGAAGCCGTCCCGACCTCCACTACGCGTAAATTGTTGGTACTGCCTCGTGTTGCAAACGGGAAGCCGCTAACAATAACGATCTGGTCCCCCGACTTTGTAAGACCTGTTTCCCTTGCTGCGCGTTTTGCGTTGTCGATGGACTGTTTGTAATTTGCAACTGTTGTGGCTCTAACCGCGACAACTCCCCAAAAAAGTGCGAGTTGGCGAGTGGCTTGTTCGGAAGGAGTTAGCGCAAGTATGGGCAATGGTGGACGCGCCCGGGAGATCCGCGATGCCGTTGCTCCGCTCAGGGTAAAGGCAACAATCAAGGGAGACCGAAGTGAAATCGCCACTCCGGCCGCTGCCTGCGCAACCGCATGCGGAGGTGTCTGCGTCAGCTCAGGCTCGGTCGCCTCGACGATGGGCCGGTAAAGCCTGTGCTTCTCAGTTTTTTCGATGATCCGGCTCATGATCTCGACGGTTTCGACAGGGTAGGAGCCTGTCGCCGATTCGGCGGAAAGCATCACTGCATCTGCGCCGTCGTAGATCGCGCCCGCAACATCCGAAGCTTCGGCGCGGGTTGGCGTCGGCGAATACACCATTGAATCCAGCATCTGCGTTGCGACGATAACCGGCTTTGCCGCCATGCGGCAGGCACGGATAAGCTCTTTCTGGCGTCCGGGCACCTCCTCAGGCGGAATTTCCACGCCGAGGTCGCCACGCGCAACCATGATCCCGTCGGAAAGCCGGATGATGTCATCGATTTCGTCAAGCGCGGACGGCTTTTCGATCTTGGCAATCAATCCTGCGCGCTCACTTACGAGGGAGCGAGCTTCGATCATGTCTCGGGCCTTTTGCACGAAGGATAGTGCTACCCAGTCTACGCCAAGCTCTAGACCGAACTCCAGGTCACGGCGATCTTTTGGCGTGAGCGGCGAGATATCCAGAACCGCTCCGGGTATGTTGACGCCTTTGCGGTTCGAGATCGGCCCGGCAACGATAACATCAGCATCAATATATTCATCGCTCACACCTGTGGTGCGCACGCGAACCCGACCGTCATCGATAAGAAGATCATCCCCGGGCTTGACGGCCGCGAAGATTTCGCGATGTGGGAGCGGAATGTCGAGTAAACCTTTTCCGGGCTCGGTACCGCAAAGAAAACGGACAGCCGCTCCCTTTGGGAGAGCAAGTTTCCCTTCGCTCAGAACGCCGATGCGAATTTTGGGGCCCTGCAAGTCCTGAAGGATACCGATGGAGGTTCCCAGCTCCTTCTCCAACGCCCTGATACGGCGGAAGGAGGCGGCGTGATCCTCGTGGGTGCCATGGCTGAAATTGAGCCGAAAAGTATCGACGCCCGCGAGAAACATTTCGCGCAGTTTTTCGGCCGAGTTTGAGGATGGCCCGACCGTAGCGACGATCTTGGCCCGACGATTGCTGCGAATGAACATGGATTTAACCGATCAAAATTGCACGTATATCGTTGACGTTTGTAAGCGTCGGGCCGGTTACGACCAGATCGCCTGCGGCCTTGAAGGCGGTGTAGCTATCGTGTGCGGAAAGGGCGGCGCGTGGTGCAATACCAGCCGCCTGCATACGCGACAATGTTTCCGGCGTAACGATGGCGCCAGCAGCGTCCTCCACACCGTCGATGCCGTCTGTGTCACCTGCGATGGCCCAGATATTTTTTGATCCGTCCAAGCCAATAGCCATACTCAAAAGGAACTCGGTATTTCTACCGCCGCGACCGGTCGATCCCTTGGGCAATGAAACAGACGTCTCTCCGCCAGAGAGAATGACCGCAGGACCGGAGATGGGAAGCCCTTTCACTTTGGCTGATTTTGCGATGCCTGCAAAGAGGGTACCGACTTCACGCGCTTCGCCCTCTAGCGCGTCGCCGAGAACGAGCGTCTGCAAACCGTTGGCTTTCGCAACGTCTGCCGCAGCCTCCAGCGCGATAGATGGTGATGCGATCAGCCGCACTTCGGCATTCATGGGACGGGATGCATCGAGCGAACAGCCCTGTGCAAGCACGTCCTGTGCCGCAACAGGAAGTTTCAGCCCGTAACGAGCAACGATTTCCCTGGCGTCCTCGATCGTGGTGTCGTTGGTAACGGTTGGTCCCGATGCGATCTCCGAAGGGTCATCACCCGGTACGTCAGATATGACCAGCGTGATCACTTTTGCGGGATATGCTGCCTGCGCCAGCCTTCCGCCTTTGATATTGGAAAGCTGTTTGCGAACCGTGTTCATTTCCGAAATGGTTGCGCCGCTTGCAAGCAATGCCTGATTGACAGCTCGTTTATCGGCAAGCGTCATGTTGCCAGCGGGCGAAACCAGAAGAGAGGAGCCACCGCCCGAAATGAGGGCGATGACCAGATCATCTGCACTGAGGTTTTCGACAGATCCGAGAATGCGCCTTGCGGCTTCGACACTCATCTCATCGGGGACAGGATGAGCTGCCTCGATGATTTCTATCCGGCCGGCGGGAACCGCGTGGGCATAACGGGTGACGACAAGTCCCGTGAGCTCTACATCACCCCAGGCTGTGTCGAGCGCAGCTGCCATTGCTGCCGATGCCTTGCCTGCGCCGACGACGATACAGCGGCCTTTAGGAGGTTCAGGGAGATGTGTCGCGACCACTTTGGCCGGATCGGCACTCTCTACGGCTGCGTCGAAAATTCGACGCAGCACCTTGCGGGCGGACACATCATCCCAGGTCATTCGGCAGCGACCAGAATATTCGAGCCTGCGATCGCTTCGCAGACTGCGTCCGTTACCTGTTTCGTGTTAGCGGTACCTCCGACATCAGGAGTGAGAATGCCCGCCTCAGTCACCCGTTCCACAGCTGCCATCAGGCGCGCTGCGGCTTCCTGCTCGCCGAGATGTTCGAGCATCTGCGCTGCGGTCCAGAATGTCGCGATTGGGTTGGCGATCCCCTTGCCGGTGATGTCGAAGGCCGAACCGTGGATCGGTTCGAACATCGACGGGAAACGACGCTCCGGATCGATATTGCCCGTCGGTGCGACACCAAGCGAACCGGCCAGCGCACCGGCGAGGTCGGACAGGATGTCGGCATGCAGGTTGGTAGCGACAATGGTGTCGAGCGTTTCGGGCTTCAGCGTCATGCGCACGGTCATGGCGTCCACCAGCATCTTGTCCCAGGTGACATCTGGATATTCCTTGGAGACTTCGGCGGCAATCTCATCCCACATCACCATGCCATGGCGCTGTGCGTTGGACTTGGTGACGACAGTGAGCAGCTTGCGTGGGCGGGACTGGGCCAGCTTGAAGGCATATCGCATGATGCGGGTAACGCCGACGCGGGTAAAGATGGCGACTTCCGTTCCGACTTCTTCCGGCAGACCCTTGTGGGCACGTCCGCCATGACCGGAATATTCGCCTTCCGAGTTTTCACGCACGATCACCCAATCCAGGTCGCCAGGGCCGCAATTTCGCAGGGGCGGGGTGATGCCCGGCAGGATCTTGGTGGGGCGCACGTTGGCATACTGGTCGAAGCCCTGGCAGATGGGCAAGCGCAGCCCCCAGAGGGTGATGTGGTCTGGAACGTCGGGGGCGCCGACGGCACCGAAATAGATCGCATCGAACGTCTTGAGCTGCTCGAGGCCATCGGCCGGCATCATGACGCCGTGCTTCTTGTAGTAGTCCGAACCCCAGTCGAAGGTCTCGGAGTGGATCTTGAAGTTGCCGCTGCGCTTCTCGAGCGCTTCCAGAACCTGAAGTCCTGCCGCAATCACTTCCGGACCAATACCATCGGCGGGGATGGCGGCAATCTTGTATTCACGCATGTTATTCTCCAATCTGAATTTTGTTCTGGGTGGACGCTGGGGAGGGTGCTTGTTTCGTAGCGCCACGAGCAAGGATCAATGTGACGCCAGCGGAAACGACGAGGAGCGCCGACACGAAGTAGAGACCGCCAGCAAAACTTCCGGTCGTGTCCTTGATCCATCCGATCATAGAGGGGCCAACGAAGCCTCCGAGATTGCCGATCGAATTGATGGTGGCAATGCCTGCAGCAGCAGCCGGGCCTGACAGGAACAGGGTTGGCATGCTCCAAAGAGGAGGCTTTGATGCGCTGATACCGATATTGACCAGTGTAAGCGCAACGAGGACGGCGAAGACTGTGGTTGCGCCGCTGGCGAAGGCAAGGCCAGCTGATGCCAGCAGGCAGGCGCCGACAACGTGCCAGGTACGTTCATTCCTCTTGTCAGAATGGCGTGCCCAGAGGATCATAGCCACAACTGCAAACACCGCCGGTATGGAGTTGATCAAGCCCGTGTGCAGCGACGAGAGCCCGAAGCTTTTGATGATCTGTGGGGACCAGATGCCGAGGGTGTAGAGGCCTGCGGAGGTGCCGAAGTATACGAGCGCCAGTGCCAGCACGCGGAAATCAGCAAGACCGGCCCAAATGCTATGGCTTGCCTTCGGCTTGCCCGCACGTTCCTGCTCCATGGTCTGGACGAGCCAGTTACGCTCCTCATCGGTGAGCCACTTGGCCTTTTCTGGGCGGTCCGTCAGATAAAAGAGGACCACGACACCAAAAATGACGGCGGGAACAGCTTCGATGATAAACATCCACTGCCAGCCAGCCAGTCCCCAAATTCCATGCATTTCGAGCAGCGCGCCGGAAATTGGGGAGCCGATAGCTGTCGCAAGAGGTGCAGCAGCCATGAACATCGCCGTTACTGCGGCTCTTCGACGGGCAGGGAACCAGTAGCTAAGATAAAGAATGATACCGGGGAAAAATCCGGCTTCCGCCACACCGAGTAGGAAGCGCAGCGTGTAGAAGCTTGTCGTGCCCTGAACGAGAGCCATGGCACCCGAGATGATACCCCAAGTAATCATGACGCGGGCAATCCAGATGCGAGCGCCCACCTTGTCGAGAATAAGGTTCGAGGGAACTTCGAAAAGAAAGTATCCCAGAAAGAAGATACCGGCGCCCATCCCGAAGACAGTCGATGAGAACCCAAGATCCTGGTTCATTGTCAAGGCAGCGAAGCCGATGTTCACTCGGTCGATGAAGGCAATCAGATAGAGAACCATGATGAATGGCACGATGCGCCACGTAATTTTGCGCAGGACGCGCGTTTCCAACTCGCTGGACATAGCAAGCTCCTCCCGATGTTCGATGAGACGCATCCTCCTGCGCCATCCACAAACCGTATGCCGCCGCTTGAGAAAATCCTACGTTCAAGTAATTATATAATTAAATGATATTATGAGGCGTCCATGGAACTCGAACAATTAAGATGTTTTGTCGCGGTTGCTGAGGAACTGCATTTCGGCAAGGCTGCTCAAAAGACGGGTATTTTGCCTGCTTCCCTCGGAAGGCACGTGCGCCTGCTCGAGGAATCGCTGGGGACGCGACTTCTTTCCCGCACGACAAGAAGCGTCGAGCTGACGGAAGACGGGGTAATCCTGTTGAAAGAGGTTCTGCCTATTATCAGCCGGCTAGAGGCTGTGGCGGATCGCTTTCGAACCTCACGCCAATCTCCCGCTCACGTCCTGCGTATTGGTGCGATCGACACCGCGGCCGCAGGTCTTGTTCCTCAACTTTTGCACGATTTCCGTCTTCGATCACCTGAGACGATGACGCAACTGGTCGAGGATAAGTCAATCCGGTTGATACCGAAACTTCTTGCTGGCCGACTCGACCTGATTTTGATCAGGCCGCGCGAAAAGCTCAGTCGCAACCTCTCTATAAAAAGGTTGTTTTCGGAAACTGTCGTCGTTGCCGTGCCAGCTGATAGCATGATTGCGCAACAGGAGGAGATTTCTATAAGCGATCTTGCCGACGAACCGCTTATCGTTCCGGAAAGGCGTGCACGGCCACACAGCCACGATCTGACATTCGGCCTGTTCGCAGAGGCGGGCCTTCGCCCCCGGATCGCCCAAGTTGCCGATGAAAAGCAAACGATCATCAATCTTGTGGCCGCAGGTATCGGTTCGGCGCTGGTGCCCCGGTGGACGTCAAAACTCGTGCTGGACGGCGTCAAATATATCACCTTGCGCGTCACAGAAAAAGGAAAGTCTGACCGCCTACCACTCGCCGTTGCGTGGGTTAAGGCGGTTCGGGATCCGCGCCGCGACCAGATGCTGGAGGTGCTGAACGGTAATCTTGAGCGCTACGCCTCCAATGCCTGAACTTGTTCAAGCTGTACATCGAACCAGCCAATTTGAGTTTTGCTGCGGCCGGCCCGCCGATTAGCCGAAACAGAATGTTGCGGCACACTTGATCGCCTGTCCCTGTTTTCGACAGGTTGGGCGATATCTCTGAATCGGTTGATCCTCATTCGTAAGCGAAACAAGTCGCTCTTTCGTATCCGCTCAATAGCGGGGGATAGGTTACTCAGTCTGCAAACTCGTCTTCCACAGAACGAGAACCCGGATCGTTTCGCAGAGGCACTTGGCGAGGCTCGAAGAGTTTTGGAAATTGGCCGATCCGCATTTGATGCAAAGAATCCAGTCTTCGTCCAAAGACTTTATTCCAACGCTTGCCAAGCGGCAGACAGCGCTTGAATTCTAATCCCAGAGAAACCATTTCATCGCCGATTTATCTGCGATGGAGGTATAAGTGACAAGAGTTAAAGGGCGGCAGCCCGAGCAACACGTGTTTGAAGCCGATGTCAGCCGGCTCTTGCACATGATGGTGCATTCGGTTTACTCGGACAAAGATGTGTTCCTCCGGGAATTGATCTCGAACGCGGCGGATGCGTGCGAAAAGCTGCGGTATGAGTCGATTTCCAAGCCGCAGCTCTCGTCGGATGGAGGCCAGCTCGCGATTCTCGTGACGCTCAATGAGGAGGTGCCCGCGCTCGTCATAGAGGACAACGGCATCGGCATGAACCGCGAAGAGATGATCGACGCGCTTGGCACGATCGCGCGCTCCGGGACAAAGGCTTTCATGGAGCGGCTTGAGGCTGCCAAGGCTGGAGAGAAGGCCGAATTGATCGGCCAGTTCGGCGTTGGCTTTTACTCCTCGTTCATGGTCGCCGAAAGGGTCGATGTGATTTCCCGCCGTGCTGGTGAGGACGAAGCTTGGCAATGGTCGTCCGACGGCAAGGGAAGTTATGAAATCGTCCCGGTCGATCTTGGCGCGGCGCCAGCAAGGGGCACGCGTGTGGTGCTCCATCTCATGGACGATGCGAAGAAATATGCCAGCAAATGGACAGTCGAGAAGATTATTCGCGATCAATCCGGCCACGTACCCGTTTCTATCCGCCTCGTTGAAAAAGAGGGCGCTGAACCGTCACAGATCTCCGATGGTGCAGCGCTCTGGATCAAGCCAAAGAACGAGATATCCAAGCAAGACTACGATGATTTCTATCGTAGTGTCTCGGGCCAGTACGACGAGCCGCTAGCTAACGTGCATTTCCGTGCTGAGGGCCGCCACGAATATACGACGCTGGCCTTCATCCCGGGCTCTCAACCATTCGATCTGTTGGACCCAGACAGACAGGGTCGCATGAAGCTTTACGTGAAGCGCGTCTTCATAACTGACGAAGCCGACTTGCTGCCGCGTTACCTGCGGTTCGTCCGGGGCATCGTCGACACCTCGGATCTCCCGCTTAACATCTCCCGAGAGATGATCCAGGAAAGTCCCGTGCTAACCGCTATCAAAAAGGGCGTAACGAGCCGGATCCTTTCCACCCTGGAGAAGATGGCTGAAGGCGAAGGCGAGACGTTTTCCAAGGTCTGGGATCTGTTCGGCGCCATCCTCAAGGAAGGTATCTACGAGGACTTCGAGCGGCGCGCGCAATTGCTGAAGCTGGCGCGCTTCCGGAGTACCGTATCCGATGGGGCAACTCGAAGCCTGGCCGACTATCTTGCCGCAATGAAGGAAGGGCAGTCGGCGATATATTACATTAGCGGCTCTAATCTCGACCAACTGAGGTCGTCGCCGCAACTCGAAGGTTTTCGAGCCAAAGGGATAGAGGTACTTCTGCTGACCGATGGCGTAGATAATTTCTGGCCAACTAACTCCCCAGATTTCGAGGGCAAGCCGTTCAAATCCGTTACCCAGGGCCTTGCCGATCTGAACGCAGTGACCGGCGATGGCGGCACCGATGAGCGTGACCGGCAAGCTTCTCCTGAAGTCGAGGCGTTCATCGATTTCGCGCGAAGCGCTCTTGGTGAGGAGGTCGCTGACGTACGTATTTCCGATCGGTTGACCGAAAGCGCGGTCTGCCTCGTCGCGTCGGAACATGGCCCCGATCGCCAGCTCGAAAAGCTCCTTCAAGGAGCGGGGCGTTTACAGACCGCATTGAGGCCAATCCTAGAGATCAACGCGCAGAACGAGCTTGTTAAAGCCATCGCATCGCTTGACGATCTGGCCTTTCGCGAGGATGCGGTGTGGCTGTTGCTCGATGAAGCGCGCATTCTCGACGGGGATAGACCAGCTAACCCACGTGCTTTTGCCCAACGACAGGCAAGGCTGTTTGCGCTGGCCATCGGGCACAGCAAGTAAAAGGTCTTGGCGAGGCGGTCTTCGGTTGCCTCGCCATAATGCCTTAGAACAGCGGTTGATGAACGCGATCGCTGAATGTTTCGCATTCTCTGGGAATGGGCAGCGGTTCTCAGATCATGATCCCAGGTTATTGCCAGCCGCTAGGTGACCAGCCCACTAAGCTTCTGTTATTTTGGAATCTTTGAATTTTAGATTGGTTTGTTCTTTACGGGTCGAAGGTTCGGCCCCCATCAAGAGCTTAAAAGAGCAGTGGTGGATACGGCGGCATGAACTTTATCTGGAAAATGTCGTGCAAATGAATTACAGTGTAGCGAGATATTGGAGATTGCCATGGCCGCAAACGCACTTGTTCAAACACGTATTGATGCCAAAATTCGAGATCGCGCTTCTGAGGTGCTTGAAAGCATGGGCCTCACGGTGTCAGATGCGGTTCGTATTATGCTCACTCGGACTGCTAACGAGGGTGCACTACCTCTTGAATTGCTTTCTGGCAGTGAAGCGCATGACGCTTGGTTTCGTACCAAGGTTCTCGAAGCGTTGAACGATACTCGCCCGGATTTATCAGACGACGAGGTCGAGGCGCATTTTGCCAAGCGTCGAGCGGCCGCCCGACTTAAAGCCGGTGCGCGAGAATCGTGAATCTTGCTTGGTCGGCGTTTGCGTTGTCGGATCGAGACACCATCTTCACATACATCGAGGCCGATAATCCTGCAGCGGCCGTTCTGATAGATGAACGGATAGTCTCTGCTACCCGTCGTTTGCTCGATTTTCCTGCCAGTGGTCGCGTGGGTCGAATTGCAGGGACACTCGAACTTGTCATCAATGGTACGCCCTACATTGCCGCGTACACCACGACAGAGGCGACAGTTAGGATCCTTCGCGTACTTCATGGCGCGCGGGAATGGCCAGAATATCTGTAGGTAAGCTGATGACCGCGCTCGCGAGGAGACCAACTGTTCGCTTTCTGTCAAGAGCGAGAGGAGGAGGCTCGGTCCAGATGCAACATGGTATGGGGATCTGATCCGAGCATCTCATTCAATCTTACGCAGCTTCCCAAACCTGATTGAGAATCTTGGCAGCCAGTGCGGCTTGTCTTGCGGCAGAAAGCGACCGTAGTGCTGCTGAACGACATCGGGGGTATCCTGAATTGCGTAGCTGGCCTGCTCGTAGGATCCGGTCTGCTTCAGAATATGCGTCGCGAGAATGTCCCGCAGGTTATGCGGTCCATGCGGCAGCAGGCCCTTGATGGCACCTCGCCCGGTATAAGGGTTATAAATGCCATAGCGTTGGATGACGGTTCTCCAAGCCTCGTAGAATGTGGTCGAGTTGTAAGCTGCGTCGATGCTGGTGGTCTTCACCGTCTTTACGGACAGGGTTCCGGGATCTTTGGCTCCTCCAAGGAGGACACCACGATGACGGTCGATATAGGCATCAAGGTATTTGTAGAGATCGAGAAGGTCGGGCAGTACCAGCCGAAACGGTTTCTGTCCGAAGAAGGAGGAGCCAGAGTTTTTGAACGCGACCGATGGGATAAGGACCTCCCAGCCATGGTCGCCATCACTCCAGCGCAGCTCACCGCATTTCATATCCTGAAGCCGACGTTCTAAGGTCGGATAGTGGCCACGTCATCCCTTCGGAAACAGCCAGGCGAACCCACAAATAAAGTTCCACGGTATAGCTCCCTGTCCCTCCTGCGCTCATTGCGGAAAGGAAATACGTGGCCGGTTTTTTTACTCCGCCCGCGGACTGATTATTTCGCCGCTACTGTGGCCGACTTTTCGACGGCGAGGCTCACCTCACGCGAGATCTTGCTTTCCAGCGTCGCGGGCTGCTCGAAGAGGGGCGGGCAGCTTATTCGAAGGCGCTGGCCATTGATCCCGCCTGCTACGAGGCCCGCCTCATCAGCTCGGTAAGATCGATTCCGAACCAAGCAGCGCTTTCGGGACTCGGAACCTTCCGTGTGACCCGCCAGTTTTTGTCGGTGAAGCTAGAGGAACTGACCATGCCCAGGAAAATTTCGGCCCCCTCCAAGACGACCGACCCTAAAGAGCAGCCTGTCCGCTCTTCCGAGGACCAGGTGGCGTCCGCCGAGCCGGACGCTCGCCAACATCCGCCGCGAGATACAAGAGAGACGCCGGCTCCGAACCCAAACGACAAAGGGCTTCCGAACAGGGTGCCTGAATAAGTCGGAAACCGAAGATGGACTTAAGGTGCGCGATCGGTAAGAGCGTCGGCTCCCTCGTGCTCGACGCTATGCTCTGAATAAGGTCTGGTTCGCTTCTCTTCAAGAGCAAAAAACTATTTTGGAATAACGAGGTTGATGGTTCCTTTTAGGTGACGCTGAATTTTTCAATTGTTGCAGATTACGTTCGCCTGGAAAGATTGACGATTTTGGCCCGTTGAAAATCTCAACTGTCTGTGTCGTATTCCCGTTGTCCGGCTTGCGAAAATAGGTTTACTATACTAGATTTGAGGAAATGTTATAGGGTGCCTCAGATGAAGCAAATCGACCTCATGTTCCGAACGATGGTCGCGGAGTTACAGCAACGGACTTTTGATGCGCAGTGGTCGGCCGATTTCCCCCCAACTGGTCGCTTTGTCTCGGTCAAGGTCGACAACCGCTCATACTGGTATTTCGACCAGCCGGATGGCAAAGGTGGTCAAAAGCGCCGCTATGTCGGCCCTGCTGATGATCACGAGATCACAACCCGGGTTGAAGCCTTCAGGGGCGAAAAGGACGATTACCAGAACCGGCGAAAGATAGTGGCGGCACTGACGCGCGAAGCGGGTCTAATTGCTCCGGATCGCTTCACAGGCACAGTTGTTGAAGCGTTGGCATCGGCTGGGTTATTCCGGCTCCGTGGTGTCCTCGTCGGCACAGTCGCGTTCCAATGTTATGCGGCCCATCTCGGTATCCGCCTGCCTATGGCTGCGATCCTGACAGGTGACGCGGATCTGGCTCAAGATTACGCGATCTCGAGCGAGGTCGAAGATTCAATTCCACCGATTGTCGCTCTACTTCAGTCCATCGATCCGTCATTCCGGGCCGTACCTCATGTTTCTGGCTCCCCTCGCTCCAATGCTTTCCGCAACTCGACCGGTTACCGAGTAGAGTTCCTGACGACAAACCGGGGATCGGAAGATTACGCGGATCAACCGGCGCAAATGCCGGCTCTCGGCGGAGCCTCTGCCGAACCTCTGCGATATATGGACTTCCTCATCCGCGATCCGGTGCGAACGATCTTGCTGCATGGTGCCGGTGTCTCGGTCGTGGTGCCCGATCCATCACGGTTCGCCGTTCACAAACTGATCGTGGCCGGTCGGCGTCAAGATGACGCCGGTGGAAGGGCAAAGAAAGAAAAGGACTTGCGTCAGGCCGGAATGCTGTTTGAGGCATTGCAGGAAACCGGAGCTGGCCGTGATCTGGCCGATGCTCTTCGCGAAGCATGGGGCAGAGGCCCATCTTGGAGAAGCGCGATCACAGCGGGCGTTGATGCCGTCCAGAGGCAATATCAACCGTCCGTCCATCGCACGTTCGGCATTCTACCGGCTGATGAAATAGAAAAGTCCCGAGTCCTCTTACGGGAAAAGAACGATTGATAAGAAAGTAGATATCCAGTCAAACAAAGGAAATAAACTGGATCTGGATTATTCCGTCGGGGTGCTTGGGTTCGAATCTCATCAAGAGACCGGAATTGCTATCCGCTACCAAGAATGATCGGATACGATTTTACAGCTTCGCCACCAACTCTCTCACCGCTTCTGATTTTGCATGCATCAACTAAGACGGGTAGTCTCGTGCACTCGTTACCTGCTTGGGCCACGCTGGACTCCTGCAGTCGGAGATCTTCGAGAAACAGACCCGGTCCATCCGCTACCAGCTCAGCATCGCCAAATTGCCTTTGGCAAAAGACATCGACGACTTCGACTTCGCCGACACGCCCGTCAATGAATCTTAGCTGCTCTTTCGCTCTAGGGCGACAGGATGTTTCGTTTATCGCCCGCAGAGGCGCCATGGCAAAAAAGGCAGGCGCGAACCTTCGCGCTTTACCGGTCGTTATCCAGCCAATTCTTCTGTAACCACCTCGAACCGCTTCAGCACAGCCGGTCCAAATGCGGTGGACAGCGCGACGTCTGTGGCATCGCGTCCTGTCGCCATCAATATGCGTCCGATGCGGGGCGTGTTGTGACGGGCGTCGACCGTATACCAGCGGCCGCTGAGATAGACTTCAAGCCAAGCGCTGAAATCCATCGGGTTGGGGTCTGTCGGCACGCCGATATCACCGAGATAACCGGTGCAATAGCGGGCCGGGATGTTCATGCAGCGGCAGAGGGTGATAGCAAGATGCGCGAAGTCGCGGCAAACGCCGGTCCTGTCGTTGAACCCGCCATAAGCCGTCCTCAGCGGATCGGCTTTCTCGTAGTTGAAGACAATATGGGAATGGACGAAATCGACGATCGCCTGAACACGGGGCCAGCCGAGTGGTGTAGCGGAGAAGTTTTTCCACGCAAAGTCCGCCAACCGGTCGGTGTCGCAGTAGCGGCTGCCCAGCAGGAACACCAGAACATCGTCCGGTAAATCCTTGATATCGTGCTGGAAGGCGTTTTCAGGAACGGGATCCGGCAGGCCGCCGTCATATATGTCGAAGCGCGTGGAGATCGTCGTCAGTCCGAGCGGTGCGGATATGCGGCTGCAGGCATTGCCGAAGATGTCCAGATATCCCCAGGCCTCGATCGGCCGGTCGAAGGTCAGGACCTGTTCGGTGAGCAAATCCGCGCGCCGGTCGGGATGGATGTTGAGAACCAGCAGCATCGCCGTCTCATTTTCGCATTCATAGGCAATATTGAACCCGGCGCGTATCTTCATGCAGCACTGTCCCTGAAAGAGCCATCGTCATGTCCTTTAGTCTGCAACGCTTTTACGCTCGCGACGTTCCGGCCGGTGGTCAGGTTGTCAAGGCAGGTCTTGTGCGGAGGACGATCACGGCGCGGATATCGATCAGCGCGCGCGGGCGCGTTTGGCAAGGAGAGCGGATGTTGCGGCGGTACGATCCGATAATTCCTTCGCAAGACGGGCTTCCCGAAGGCGCAGGGTCTTTGCATCGCGGGATTGCGCAATGGAATCGAGCTCTTCAAGCGCTTTTTCCTTTGCGAAGAACTGTGTTTGGATATGGCTGAAGGCGAGTTCGGCCTTCTGGCGGGAAATACTGTATTTTTCTGTCATGGGTGTTCCGGTGATAGGGCTCGGCCAGCGAGCGAAAAACAAAAGGCCAGGCAATTTGCCTGGCCTTGATTGGGTTGGTGTGCTTCCGGCAGTGCCAGTACATCCGTGGTCAAAGGGAAGCGCAGACCCGTTAGGCAGCTTGCAGATTGCAGGCCGACATTTTGCCTGACTTGTTGTCGCGCTCCAGCTCGAAGCCGATCTTCTGACCTTCGACGAGTTCGCGCATGCCTGCGCGCTCAACCGCGGAGATGTGGACGAACGCATCGGTGCCGCCATTGTCAGGCTGAATGAAGCCGAAGCCCTTGGTGGAATTGAACCATTTAACTGTGCCAGTGGTCATGATGAACCCTTTCATAGCGATAAAGAAACCACAGCACTTATGCGCTGCGGAGGATAATAGCGATTTTGAAAGGAAAGGTTCGTTCAGAACGCGGTGCCATACGCGTGACAAGCAGAGCTAAGCAAGCAAATTCGATTGCCCCTTATATCCTGGCTCTGCTGGAGTGTCAACTATTGGTTTTTGACGAAATTTCATCTCGCCACAAAGTTGTCTCCCTCCTAGAAGGCGTGTGGCCTTCCATCGCCTTGTTTTCCGCGCAATCCGGGCGCATGGTTAGGCTTCGTCATGCTGGCCGCATGGCGCTGCGGTGTCAGAAAGGCGCCGTCTTCTTCCCTTCGTCCGATTGCAAATGTTTGCGCAAGCGCTGCGGTGTCATTTTTGACCATGCCGCGAAGTTTGACTCATCGCGAGAGGCGCGTGCCGGTAGCGGCGATCATAGACCATCAGCCATTTCTTTATGCCTCCGCGTAACGTTCGTCCGGCGGCGATAGCGGTGCAGAATAAACGGGCTCCACGCGAACGAAATCCGCGTGCCAGTTCCATACGAAAGGCAACACCATGGAAACGTGTAACGAACACCGGCGCCAGGCGCTAAGGATAGAGACCTGGGAGAACGAAGGCGGCGCTCCCGTCTCCGATACGCTCGAGACCCAATATGGAAGACGGATCGAGAGGGATAAAAGCTGGACGATATACCATGTCTTCACCGGCGTGCCGGTGCGCATCGGCCGCCGCAGGCTGACCCATCTCAGCATAGCGGAAGCGACCGATGGCATGCTGTCCCTCAACCGGCGCAACGCCTTGCGCAGGAAAGAGCGCACGGGGAGCAAGTCATGACGCTCGCTTTCCCCAACACGGCCCGCAGTTTTGACGACGTGCGTAAAGCGGTTCGCTTTTTCGGCTATGACGGCATGTTTGAAATCCGGTTTTTTGTCGAGGCCGAAGCGCTCGCCGAGGGCCGGGGACAAGCCATGAGCATGTCGGAAGCCCAGTGCCTTTCCTCTTTCGACGCGATGCGCACGGCCATCTATGCCGCGGCACAGAAGGTCTACGCCAAATCGCGTCGAAACATGAATATCCTGACAGCCTCCGACCTCGATTAACTGTCGCCAGATATTATTCGTTTCCCGAAGGTGCCGACGTCACCAAGCGCGGCATCGCTGCCGTGCCCGCTGGTGATTTCATTTCACTGGCGGCGGAGCCTTTCCGAGCTTTACTGAAGGTTCCCGACCCCAGACACGCAGCTTGCCGAGGTTCGATACGAAGCCGGCGAGGCCTTCCTCCCCGGGGAGGGCAACGGTGCCCTCATCAAGAGCGTCGGCAATGCCGGCTTTTTCCAGCAAGGACAGCGCTGACTGATCATAGCCGATGAACTTGCAGTGCTGGAAAGCATCGGCCACGAAGTCCCGTGCCGTTGCCTCAGTGACCAGATCGTCTATCGCTTCGGCGGAGGTCAGCAGTGCGACCGCATCGAAAAGAACGGACGGCCCGCCATCGATCATGTGATGGGCCTCAAACCAGCTTCCATCCGAGGCCGTGACGCCGCCGACCTTCGGCGCGATCAGCTCGCAGACGGCTTTCTCCTTGGCAATCGCCGATATCAGGCCATTCAGCAGCTTGGCATCGACCCCATCGGTGACGAGGATACCGAGCTTGCGGCCTTCGAAGCGCTTAGGGCCGCGCTCCACGATGCTGAGCGCTTGTGAGGGCTCCAGATCCTGACGGGTCGGCATGGCTGCATCCGCCGGCTTCGGCATCGACTTGAATCCCAGCTTCTGCGCAACGGTGGTTGCCAGCGTCTCGTCAATGTTCATCAGATGCGACACCATGCGTTCGCGGATAACAGGTGTCTCCACCTTGCTTAGTTCGAATGTCAGGGCGGCAACGATGTGACGCTGTTCGGGTGGTGTCTGGCTGATATAGAACTGTCGTGCCTGGCTGTAATGATCGGCAAAGCTCTCGGGGCGAAGCCGCGCCTTGCTTCCCTGTTCTTCCGCCGGAAAATGCCGATAGCCGCGGCTTGGTGATTCCCGCGGACCTTCACCAAACGAGTTCGGCTGGTAGTTCGCCCTGCCGACAGGATTGCGCATGGCCATGTGGCCATCCTGCTGGAAATGCGCGAAGGGACACTTCGGCGCATTGATGGGCAGGTGGGTGAAGTTTGGCCCGCCAAGCCGTTTCAGCTGGGTGTCGAGATAGGAGAAGTTCCGGCCCTGCAACAGCGGATCATTGCTGAAGTCGATGCCCGGCGGCACGTTCTGGGTCATGAAGGCGACCTGCTCGGTCTCGGCGAAGAAGTTGTCGGGCATGCGGTCAAGCACCAGCCGTCCGATCGGCTGCGGCTTCAGTATTTCCTCGGGGATGATCTTTGTCGGGTCGAGGACGTCGAAGTCGAAGCTGTCGGCAAAGTCCTGGTCGAACAGCTGTACCTGCAATTCCCATTCCGGGAAGTTGCCGGCTTGAATGGCCTGCCAGAGGTCGCGGCGGTGGAAATCGGGATCGGCACCGTTGATCTTGACCGCCTCGTTCCAGGCGACCGACTGAAGCCCCAGCTTCGGCTTCCAGTGGAACTTGACGAAGGTCGATTCGTCCTTGGCATTGACCAGGCGGAAGGTGTGGACGCCGAAACCTTCCATGAAACGGAAGGACCGCGGTATAGTCCGGTCCGACATCGCCCACATGATCATGTGCATGCTTTCCGGCGTCAGGCTGATGAAGTCCCAGAACGTGTCATGGGCGGTCTGCGCCTGCGGAAACGCCCGATCCGGTTCCTGCTTGGCGGCATGGATCAGGTCAGGGAACTTGATGGCGTCCTGAATGAAGAACACCGGAATATTGTTGCCGACGAGATCCCAGTTGCCTTCCTGGGTGTAGAGCTTGACGGCGAAGCCACGCACATCGCGCGCAAGGTCGGCAGAACCCTTGTTGCCGGCAACCGTTGAGAAGCGGACGAAGGCTGGTGTCTTTTCGCCCGCTCGCTGCAGGAAATCCGCCCTGGTATAGGCAGAAAAGGATTCGAAGGTCTCGAAGAAGCCATGCGCGCCGTAACCGCGTGCATGCACCACGCGCTCGGGAATGCGCTCGTGGTCGAAGTGGAAGATCTTCTCACGGAAATGGAAATCATCCACGACCAGCGGCCCGCGCGCCCCGATCCGCAGAGAATTCTGGTCGTCGGCAACCGGCCCGCCCTGGGCGGTTGTCAGCACAGACGCGTCTGTTTCGGCCGCCTGATGCAGCTCGCCGCCGGCGCCGCGCTCCAGCTTCTGGTCGTGAATAGTGACGGTCTCGGTCTTGTCTTGCGGTGTTTTGCTGTTGGTCGTCTTTGTCATGGTGTGCCTCCTGAATTGGAAGGGGCCTATCGCGGCCCAGAAATGAAAAAGCCGCCTTGAAAGGCGGCCCGAACAGAGTGGGCGGCTCACGCCATTTTCGGCTGGGCCTTCAGTGTCTGGTTTGCGGAACAGCCGATGCCCTCGAGTCCGTCAGGCAACACGTCATGCAATGTCTTTTCCGCAGGCATCTGGGAATCCGATCAAATTTTGAGTGCTGGACTTGGAGAACCATCGAACCGAAGCGACGTTCCTGCGGCGACAAAATAATTTTCATCCCGCCGCAATGCCCCGACGCACCAGGTCGGCAAGCCATTCACCGTCATGGAAACGCAAACGCCATCCAATTCTATTTGCAAGGCGGCGGAACCATGCCGCGAGCATAGTGTTTGTTGTGGGAGCCTGCTCGAAAGGCTACAACGAGGAAAAAATCATGAAAAAACTTCTCTTAGCCGCAGCGCTTGTCGGCGCCTCGACGCTTGCCGCCTTCGCACAGACCACCCCCGCCCCGGCAACCGACGGGAAAACGCCCGCCGTGGCCACGCCCCAGACCAAGAATCCTACAGCGCCTGTCGAAGGCGCCAACAGTTTTACCGAGGAACAGGCGAAAACACGCCTCACGGAAGCCGGATATACCGATATCACTGGCCTTATGAAGGATGACAAGGGTGTCTGGCAGGCCAAGGCCTCGAAAGATGGCAAGCCGGTAAGCCTCGCGCTCGACTATCAGGGCAACATTGTCGCTAAATAATTCAATTTTCAGGAGAATCCTATGAAGATCGTTACAGGACTTTTCGACGACTACTCCGATGCCAGCGCGGCCGTTAGCGCGCTCGAAGAACGCGGTGTGCCATCCTCGGATATTAGCATCGTGTCCAACAATGCAGATGAACGCCACGGCAAGTCTACAAATGCCACTGAAGGCGCCGGCACAGGTGCCGGCATCGGCGCCGCCGTTGGTGGCGTGGGCGGTCTGCTCACCGGCCTCGGCATCATGGCAATTCCCGGCGTCGGACCGGTGGTTGCCGCAGGCTGGCTTGCCGCAACAGCGGCGGGCGCAGTAGCCGGTGCCGTGGCAGGCGGTGCCGCCGGCGGGCTTATCGGCGCGCTGACGGAGTCCGGCGTCCCGGAAGACTATGCTCACGTCTATGCGGAAGGCGTTCGCCGCGGCGGCACGCTGGTAACCGCGAAAGTGGAAGACAGCCTTTATGCGGACGCGCAGGACATCCTTCGCCAGTCCAACTGGGTTGATCCCGATCAGCGCCGTGAGGCCTATGCCAAAGAGGGCTGGTCACGCTTTGATGACACGCTGGATCCTTATGAACCAGCTGAAATCGAACAGGAGCGTATGCGCTACAGACGCCAGAACTAACAACGAAGAGAGGCTGGCATCTGCCGGCCTTTTCTTTCAAATCCAGGGGGTCGTCGGATCGCGACGCCATCTTCACATACATCGAGGCAGATAATCCTACAGCGGCCGGGAGGCTCACCCGATAATAGCTTCGATCTTTGCTAGGAGTTTAGGGTTTCAACAACCTGCCACGCCTAAAGTCGCGCGTGATCTGCGGGGAAAAAACATTGACGCGAGTTGCTCTTGGACAACGCGATGCATAACCCGGAAAAGCTCTTCTTCGACATCCTTATGCGTGAAGAAATTTAGATCGCGGGACGCAACCAGAATTGTCTTTTCAACAATCATTCGCTTTTTGGCGGGTGTCGGCGAGTAAAGCGATGCTCGATCATAGAGCACCTTTTCAACCCCGAATTTCAGATTGATGCCTTGATAAACGGAGGGAACCATTGTTGCTCTCCTGTTTCGGCAGGCAAGAGCACGTGATAACCCTTAGCCGCCAGCGCCTACGTAATCGGTTGCTGACGATAGCCCCAACCTATACTTCTTTCCTGAAAGAGTCCAATGAGCAGTAAACTCGAAACACTGTGCGTGGCAATTTCCTAAGCGGCCCTCTTTCGAAGCAGCTCAAGGAGAGTTTAAAAAGACTTTGACACGAAGGCTGGAATTTCAGAGTTCCCATGTCAAATCCAAATGTTCGAGGTTGGTGGGTCGGACGGGCGTTCAGGAGCCCCAAACGTTTGAGGGATCACTTACTGAAGCCTTATTCGCTTGCGTTAGGGGTCATTCAGGCGCAAAGTTGGGTTGTCAGTGGTCATGTTAAGGGCGCTACTGGTTGAGGGCAGGTCACCCTAGCCCCAATAAGAGGAGGACGAGATGTCTTCCGATTCCAACTTTTCTGGCATCTCCCCCGAGGAAATGGAGATAATCCAGTCAGTCTTGAAGAGTGTCGGCTATAACGCCGCATTGCTGAATGATGATCAGAGACAATTTAACACTGCCGCATTTCTCGTAATGAGAATGTTTCTTGCGGGCGAGAAATCCGCAGATGCGCTCGCAGCCCAACTTAAACGCCGTCTTGGGAGGGCGAGTTTGCATCGACCCTCTTATCAGTCGGCGCTCGTCCCGTATGCCATTCGTGGACTGCCCCGCAACATGAGGTATGTGCTTCGAATATCCCGGAAAGTGCCTACCCGATCAATTGAAGCGGACGAGCAGTCTTGGGAAAATGAAGGCGGCGCGGTACGACGCCCCCTTGGTCATCCCCATCACAGTCCAAAGCTGTTCTGATCAAGAAGAACGGTTGGCAGTGCCCCATCACTCATTTCGCCTCTCAGCGAGAGGCTATGCAATAGAACAGAGGATACTAGGGACATGATAGAGAGAACGACGAACAGCGAGATCACTTTCGCGCACCCGTTTGTACTAAGTAGCCTGGTTGCACCTCTAGACGCAGGTACGTATCGTCTCGTCGTAGACGAAGAACTCATTGAAGGTCTAAGTTTTTCGGCCTACAGGCGCGTGGCGACCCACCTTGAGATACCTGCGATTTCCGCTCAAACGGTCAAACGGCAGTTCCTGCAAGTTTCCTCTGCGGAGATTGAGGACGCACTACGGAAAGACGCCGAACTCGGGAGCGCCACCATAACGAACTAGGACGCGGACTCATTAGCTGGAGCGATCCAGATCCTCGTCACAGCAAGTTTGGGCCCTGCGTCTAAAATTTAGAATTTTTATCGGCGGCTAAGGTTCATATCCTATCAAGAGCTTAGCTATCAGCGCGCCAGAGCTCCTCCCGGATGTCTAGTGAGGAATATTCGCGGAAGGATAAAGCACCGCGCCAACCTTCTGAGCCGCAGCAGCGAGGCGTTTATCCCTTGTCCACAAGCTTGATCGTCGATCGAGGAGGGTTGAAGTCAACAGATGGGCATCAGTATAGCCTATTCCCATGCTGAATACCGAATAGCGGTCAATGACGGTCATCACCTCGGCATGTGTCGCGACAACTGCCTCACGCTGAGCTGCAAGAAACGCTAGTACCGCATCCCGATCTCGCAGACTGCCCAGAGCCAGCTCGCCGACAACGAACGGGTGGCAAAGCAACTGATCATCTCCGATGATTTTGGTCAACTCCGAGTCGCCGTGTCGAAAATGATCAATCCAGATTGAGCTGTCGACAAGGATCACTTGCTCACTTCGCTCCGGCGGCGGGGCGCTACTTCGGCCTCAGGCATAGTACCGCCAAGAGCAATCAACCGCTTGCCGGATTCGACTCGTACCAAAGTCTCGAGTGCTTGACGCACCAGAGCCGCCGTTTCCTTTGTGCCTGTAAGGGACTTGGCACGTTCCATGAGCTCATCGTCAAGACTGATAGTAGATCGCATAGGTAGCTCCCAAACTTTGATGCGATTATAGCACCAATTGGTGCTATAATCTACACCCCACGAGCAGTCCATTGCCACCAGACTTATCGCGGGTCACAGGTTCGTATCTCATCAAGAGCTTAAAAGAGCAGTCGTGGATATGGCGGGATGAACTTTATCTAGAAAATGTTATGCAAATGAATTGCAGTGTTGCGAGATATTGGAGATTGCCATGGCCGCAAACGCACTTGTTCAAACTCGTATTGAGGCAGAAATTCGAGATCGCGCGTCTGCGGTGCTTGAAAACATGGGCCTCACGGTGTCAGATGCGGTTCGTATCATGCTCACTCGGACTGCTAACGAGGGTGCACTGCCTCTTGAATTGCTTTCTGGCAGTGAAGCGCATGACGCTTGGTTTCGTACCAAGGTTCTCGAAGCGTTGAACGATACTCGCCCGGATTTATCAGACGACGGGGTCGAGGCGCATTTTGCGAAACGTCGAGCCGCCGCCCGACTTAAAGCCGGTGCGCGAGAATCGTGAATCTTTGGTCGGCGTTATCGGATCGAGACGCCATCTTTACATACATTGAGGCCGATAATCCTGCAGCCGTTCTGATAGATGAACGGATAGTCTCTGCTGCCCGTCGTTTGCTCGATTTTCCTGCCAGTGGTCGCGTGGGTCCCAGCCATGGTCGCGATGACTCCAGCGCAGCTCACCGAGGCTTGCAATCTGCCCCGCCCTTAAGGGACACTGCCCGCCTGAAAAATGAGCGCAGTGGGTTACGCAGAAGAGGTGGTCTTGCAGCAATCACTGACGACTGGATGTTATCCGCGTTGAGGAGGGTGCTTTGCAGAATAGTTTAAAACCAACTCGTAGGCCGTGCTGCGTCCACCAGCTTCGCCTTTTTGCAGAACGCCTTTCTCTATCAGGTCTGCAATGTCGTGAGATGCTGTTTCCTGGGATGCGTTCGTCAATTTTGCCCATTTTGTTGACGTGAGCTTGCCTTGGAAGTTGCCCTCTAGCAGCCGGTTGATTACTTTGGCTTGTCGCGAATGAAGTTCACTCGCAGCATGCGCCTGCCCGAAATTATTTTTGAGCATCACGTTGTCGAGGGTTAGCAGTGCCTCGCCGACGGCATTGCCTAGACGATCAAGGAACCACTCGATCCAGCTCGTGATGTCAAGGCTTTCCTCGCTGGTGATTGATTGCAATGCTTCATAGTACCCGCGAAGGCAAGTTCCGCGGCCGCCATCATATAGGTTGATCGCGATGATCGGGATAAGAAACGCGGCTGCCGCTCCCCGAGCCTTGAGCGACCACAGACACAGGTGCCCGGCGCTTTGACTTATTTGCTTGTCGCCAATATTACTGATCGTCAATCTTCAGGACCACCAGCATCCTGGAGATTTTTTATATCCAAGATCAATGCCTCCCTTGATATCTCACCCATATGCACGGATTGCAACGTGCCATCGCCACCGACGAATAGCGTAGCTGGTAGACCGGGAACCTTATAGTTGCGGCTAAACTGCCCCAATGGGTCGAGCAGAACGTGTTCCAGCAGGATGTTCTCGTGATTGAGATATCGATCAATTTCCGTCCTTCCTTCGCCTTGGTTCACAAACAGGAAAGTGGCTTTCTCGTTTCCATCGGCAACCTCTGCCATCATCGGCATCTCGCGGCGACAGGGCGCGCACCAGCTCGCCCAGAGATTAATGACGATGGGCTTACCCTGGAACGTGGACGGGTTGACCCGTTCCCCTTGTAAGTTGGAGAAGTTCGCGGCAGGCAGCCCAATAGGTGGTGTTCCCTCAGCAAGCGCAACTACTAGCATTGCGGCGAATGCGGACAGAGCGCCCGGGATCAGTGTCCAAGCCGCGTTGGACAGATCACGGCGAAAGTAAAAAGCCGTGTAGGCAAGGACGCCGACTGCACCAACGCTTAGGTGGAATCCGCCTTGCGATATCGAAAATACTCTAAGGGGCTCCGAAGCGAAAGCATCGGCATTGACGAGCACGTGTCCGAGGCGCGCGCAAATGCCAAAGATCAAGAAAGCTTTCCATCCCCATGGTCCAAAACGCGCATCCACTCTTCTAACCACGACATTGCAAGCTACAAAGAACACCACCCCCGCAACAAGCGCCGCAAAACGATCATTTGAGAACACAAGTGGACCGATTGAGACCGCGTTCATTTTACTTGACCTCCGAAAGCGAGGTAGAGAGCAACGATTTCGCCATATCACCGACGAGCCGTGTAACAGTCTTCTCCAGACCGTTACTCTCAAACAGAATCATGGTCGGAAGACCGACGACTGAAAGCTCAGTCATCAGTCTCTTTTTTGCATCTGAGAGTTCGGTCAAATCGATTTTGAGGGGCTCGAAGCGTCCAGCTACAGTGATGACATCACGTTCGGAAAGTACGTTTTCTTCGATGGTGCGGCACGTTACGCACCAATCGGCTGTGAAGTAGACCGACGTCGGCTTGTCCTTGGAGGTAGCGACTGCGAAGCTTAGCTCATTGAGATCGTCTATTGACGAGAATATCACGCCACCCTGGGCGTCCTGAGTGGAGGTGGCCATACTGAAGTTGGTCAACGAGCGCGTGGGTGATTTTTGGAGGAATAGATCAGTTCCCATATCAACATCCCTAACCTGGAGGTGATCTCGACACAGATAGTAACCCTGCTCGATATCCCAATTGAGCACGATCCGCCCATCGCCGTTCTTGTTGAGAGAAAGCCGGAATGCCTCTTCAACCGGTAAAGGCTTATTGGATGCCGCCGTTGGCATCATCAGGAGAAGCAGGATAGCGACCGATCGCCAGAGAAATGCGAGGAACATGTTCGACCGCCAGGAACTGTATTTTTCTACGCTCACCATTGGCCGCACAGGCCTCGTTCGACTTAAGGCAGTCTTAAGATGTCAAAACGTCAAGCGCATAAGCGGAATGACGTTTTTGTCAGGTCGACCTGAAGGGTTGAAGGATCAGGAGCAGTTGATCGCGTTCAATTGAGCCGACTAGACGCGTCGATGGCTGTTCACGACCGGTATGCATATCGATCACGAAGAGGGCTGGTGGTCCATCAGCACGCAGTAGCGACAATAGGTGCCGGGCCGAAGAATTCATCTCAGTGACATCAATTTTTATAAGGGCCACGTTTTTTAGAGCGGCTTTCACATCTTTATGTGGGAATATGTCACGCTCCATTGTGATGCATGGTGGACACCAATCGGCCCGTATATCGATAAGCCCGAATGGATATGTTGCTGTAAGAAGCGAGCGGGTCATCTGATAGGATGTTACGTCTCGAACCACTGTCGTTGCCGCGACAGCGCTTTGGCTCGGTAGAATTAAGGTAGTACCAGCCAACGTACCCGACCCCACAAGGAATTCGCGGCGCGAAAAGACCGACGTTTTGTCGACCTCGTTACTCCAGCCTGGCACGCTACAAGGCCATTGACGTGCATTGGTACGTTTGATCATCCAAAGCTCCTTTGTAAAGTAAATGGCGACAGAGCTGCTTCCCCTTAAGGTAGCCTTAAGCCCGCTGAGGTGACTTCGTGCATAGCATTGGTGAACATCGGCGCGTCACTCCTACCGTGAAATCTAAGAGCCAGGCGCAGCAGGCCTCTGTCCATGGTCGGGCCGAATTCGTCAGCCCTTGCGTCCTGTCATTCCAGAAAGGGCCCAGCGCCAAACGCAGCGGGGCAGAGGCAGAGGCAGAGGCATTTAAAAACTCCAAGGCTGCAACAGAGAAGCACGATGGTTTTCTAACACGCCTCTTAAGCCTGCCTTAAAACTGGTTTTGGACACTAAAAAGCGGCTCTCTGCCCGCTAGCTCAATACAGCCTGCGCTCCGTCGCGATCGGGGATCACCACAATTGCACTGCCATCCCGGACATTATCCGCTAAATGGATGACATCTTGATTGATCATGCGTATGCAACCCGATGAGACTGCGCGTCCGATACTTGCGAATTCGGGATTGCCGTGAATACGGTAGATCGTATCCCGATTACCTTGATGGATGTAGAGCGCGCGAGATCCAAGGGGATTGTTGAGACCGGGATCCATTCCGCCGTTTGCAATACTGAAAGGCTCCAATTCCGGCTGCCGCGCCACCATCTCGTTTGGAGGGTTCCAGCGCGGCCAATCCCGTTTGTAGGCCACATGTCCACGACCCGACCAAAGAAAGCCGTCGCGCCCGACGCCAACACCGTAGCGGGTCGCCCGACCATCTGACTGCGTATGGTACAAGTAACGATTGGGCGTATCGACGATAACTGTGCCCGGCTTCTCGTCCGTTGGATAATCCACGTCCACGCGCCACCATTTCGGGGCGACCTTGGAAACGTCGACTTCTGGAATGGGGAACTGCTCATAGGGCATGGCGTAATACATCGGAGGAGTAGCTAGTCGGGGCGCCGCTACGGGCACTGCTTGTGGCAACTCCGTTCTGGTAGTACAACCTGCGAGTGCTACGGTTCCGATGCCGGCAAAGAATGCGCGGCGCGTTACTAGAATTGAAGGCTGGCTCTGCGAAGTCAAGATTGATCCCTCGAATGTTCACTAGGTATCCTCGATAGCTAGCATTCACCTTAAGGCAGGCTTAAACGGGTCGCTCTCTAGGGTCGAGTTCGATAGGCAGCAGAAAATATGATCGGAGAGTGGCAGTCCGAAACTTGTCATCCCGGGCACAAAAATGAGATAATTTCCTGATGTGGAATGGCGGATCAACACGGCCCTTCGATTAGACCGCGATCTCGTTAGTCCGCCAATACAATTTCTGTTGACACCGTGCGCAGGTGGTCACACGGGTTGCCGAACCGAACTCCCGGCCAAACTTTGGCAATGTGGACCTTGTTTGGCATGGCCCTCTTCGCAGCTCCAGTAATAATCGAATGACGATGCGAACATATTCGGGTAGCTCCACAGTCACCGTCTTTGGAAACTACTATTCCCTCGCGCTGAGACCGTAGTTTCTGGATACCTAGTCAGCGTTGGTCCAAAAAAGTCCTTCGCAGTAATATCTTGGCAGGAACGATGCTTCCAAGTATTTGTTTTGCCCAAGGCCTTGGGGAACGCTACTGATCGCGGATCGATCAGTTCAGCGCGGGCGTTCACCCCCGAGGAGATGGTGACAAGAATTTGAAATACCCATGCCGAATTGCCCCTTCGCATCACCGCTGCGGTAAAACCACCCGAGAAGTGGGATAAAATCCAAGCATAAGTTATGGAACAAGCCGTGGCTGAAATGGCGGTAAATTTGGCAAGAAATGACCCTCTTACTTCTTTGCGCTGTGACAATGTTTCCCTTAGTTTCCAGCCGAATGCATGCAATTTGGTGTTGGGTCACGTCCACCTATACCCAGAGGCAAGCAAGAGCCTTCGAGGGCGAATGGAGAAGTACGCTTCAATCGCCGGGTGACGAAGTGAATTATCAATTGGATGGGTGGCTTGCAATGTTCGGGAATGTCAGGAGTAGAAATACTCGATGTTTTGGCGTGGATCTCACTAATTGTTGCTTTCGTCACCGCAATCTGGTGGCCAAACTGCGGTGAACGACTTGCTAATAAGGCGGCAGTGAGTGCTGTTTTCTTCGCCGTTGTATCTGCCCTCTTTCTCCTAGCGTACCCAAACAATAGGCGTGTTGTTGCGATGTCTATGATCGTTGGCGCGGTCGTATCGGAACTGGTGTCGTTCTTAATTACCTATCGGCGGATAGATGTAATGATAGTATTGGCAAAAGTTTTCGCTGCTTTGATCGGATCATTTCTCGGAGCACTATTGTTGCACGTAGTATAACCGCGGAATTGTTGGATTATGAGACCCTCAAAACAGAACCTTCTCCCATTATTCTATTGAGGTTAGGTGCGTCCGCGCGTGGGTACTATCCCCTCTATGTCACTTAGATTCTGCACACGTTGCTCAATTGCGAGCGTTAGTTAGGATCAAGAAGGAGATCGTCTTATTGGCGTATATGTCCATAATGCGCTTGCTAGTTTCACTCTTTCTCGTTCTCATCACGCTCTCATCGTGCGCACGCAGGCCGGGCTCGGACGTATTGCAAGCAAGGGGTACAAAAGTACACGGTGCGAAGACGGTAACCGCCTACGTGGCAAGCACACGCCAGGAAAACGATCAGGGTAAAGGCTTCGGAACGAAGCGCGCAGCACGAGCTAACTACGCCCGATTTGATATTTCTATTCCGCCTCAGCATGAAAAGGGAGAAATCGAGTGGGCGAGGGGAGCGCCAAATCCCAAGACAGATTTCGTCGTGACACGCGCGAATATGCTCCGCGAACTCGAGTTCAATACTCATCTTGGCCGGATCGCCAAGTCAGGGAAGCAGATAGGCCTTTTCGTGCATGGGTACAATCACAGCTACCAGGAAGCCTTATTCCGGGCAGCACAGATGGCTGCCGATGCGGATATCGATGGCGTACCGGTGGTGTTTTCGTGGCCTTCGCAGGCAAAGGTCACGGGTTATATCGCGGACAAACAGTCCGCGACGTATTCACGAGATGCACTCGCGAATGTCATATCGAACCTCGCCCTGCAATCTCCGGAGCGGAAGATCATTGTGTTCGGGCACAGCATGGGAGGATGGCTCGTCATGGAAGCCTTGCGCCAATTGCGCTTCCAGGGACGAGACGACGTCATTGCCAAACTTCAGGTCGTTCTGGCAGCTCCAGATATTGACGCCGACGTGTTTCGGAAACAGGTCGAGGTCGTCGGGCGGCTTAAACCGCCTCTAACCGTTATGGTCTCAAGAGATGATCGTGCACTCAAAGTTTCGTCTCTACTAGGCGCTGATGTTAAACGGATTGGGGCGCTGAATGTTGAAAACCCTGCTGTTCAGCGGGTTGCTTTGCGCTATGGCGTACAATTTATCGACGTTTCAGATGTCGAAGCGTCGGGTCCGCTTAATCATGACCGATATACGGCACTCGCGGCGTTGCTACCGCAGTTAGAAAAGAGCGTCGGAAGGCAAGGCACAGAGTTTGGTCGAGCGGGAGCATTCGTATTCGATGCGATCGGAGTAACCCTGTCCAGTCCATTTCATCTCGCGAGCCAAATTGTCAATCCGGAGCATTGATTCTCGTTTCTTGCCGTTTCCTGGAAGAATTGTTAGCGGGCTCTTTCCGTGATCTTCGGCGAATGCCGACCTTTCAATCAGTCGCTATTGGCTACCCTAGAATAACGATCAGCGGCGCGCCTCAAACATCTCTAATGGCTGTTCTTAAGGTTGGCGGCGGCTCAGGTTTTTTCTGGGCCCCAGGCGTTGCTGATAATACGCTCGGCTCCGTACCGTGACCAAACCGATGATGAACTATCGTACTCGCCACACCAGGTTGTACTGCGATGAGTAGGCCCCCAAGACGCCCAATCGCAACTACAGACGTTTGCCTGTCGGCCGTCCAAACCAGAAAGATAGATGGGCAGATCACAGAGCGTGGGAAGTATTTCAGGACTTAACTCGACATTCGAGCGTGGGATCGTGTGGTCAACCGGCATTGTCGATTGATCCGTCAAACTCGACAATGGCTAAGCTGCGTTCCGCCTGGTGTGCTCAAAACTCAAGGCTGCTCGAGATATAGCTCCTTAGAAGCTCCTAAACGGCGCTGGTGGCCGAAAGGCACGTACGTTTGGCGAGAAGCGCAGTATCGAGCGCGTTGCGGGTCGCATACGCCCATTCTACGGCTGCACATCAAATATCAAACTCGAGGATCCCGACGTTAAGACGATCGGAACACGGGGCACATTGGACCAATGTGTTCCCTGTGAATAGAAGGGAAATGCCTGTGAAGAGAATGTCAGCATGTAAGTCGATTTCTACGCTCTTGCTCAGTACCACTATCCTCACGGGAATGAGCGTCACCGCTTTTTCGCAAGAGGCCGTGTTTGTCGGTCCTGGCAACTCCTGGACTGACGTTGGTAACTGGAAGGCTGGAAAAGTGCCTGATTCAGGCACGGATGTGCTGATTAAAGGCCATCAAGTGCAATCTACTATTTCGGGAACGACTGCCAAAAAAATCACAATCGAACAAGGAGGCGTTTTCATTTTCTCAGGCACCTCCGCTCCAGCGGTTAGTGCCAAAGAGATTGCCGTCATGGATAAGGGCATTTTTGCATTTTATGACAAAACGTCATCGCTAAAGCTGGAGGATCAGATTACCGTGGCAAACGGTGGCCGTATCGGCTTCATGAACGATTCGTCGGCCACCAATCTTCGACTGCGCACAAGTTCGATAGGCATGGAACAGCCAAGCGTTATAGAATTGCACATGGGAGCCGTTACAGGTGGCGTGCTCGATAATGTCCTTCCCCAAATTCTGTTTCGTGACCACTCATCAGCAGGCAGCAGTGAAATTACTGTCGAGCGTCTCACAGTGCAATTCGCACACGACTCGATCGCAGGTCGCGCAAATATCAAGTTGTCGGAAGGGGGGCGCATCGCCTTGTCGGAGAGAGCTTCTCTCGGATCTGCAACAGTCGAAAGCCGAGGTGGTTCTCTCACAATTCAAGACAATTCTACATTAGGCGCTTCGGCTCTTAAAATTGATAGCGGAAGCGTGATTAGTCTTGTCGGTGTTAGTGACGGGGGAACTGCCCATCTGCACAACGAGGCAAGCCTAATCGTTCTAGGTGGTACCGGTAGTCTCAACCGCGCAACTTTAACCAACGGAACGAAGGGGTTCGTTCTCTTCGGTGGAGAACGACAGGGTGGATCGGCTACTATCATCAACGATCAAACGGGCACAATTCAGGCCGCCACTGACAGAAGGACCCCTATTGAAGTAGGATCACTTTCCGGCGCTGGTGACGTCTATATCGGAAACGCAAGTTTGGTTACCGGTGCACTTCGAAGTAACGATCAGATTACAGGTGTGATTCACGACGGATATTCGCAGGCTTATCGCCAACTTTTGGAAGGAGTAGGCCGGATTATTGAGACTGAGGAATTGACCCCAGGAGGCCTCCGCAAGGTTGGTGTTGGCACCCTTACGCTGACCGGCACGAACACGTATTCTGGAGGCACAACGATTGAAGCCGGTACACTTCAACTCGGCGATGGAGGCACATCCGGTAGTATCGAGGGCGACATCGCCAACAATGCCAAACTGGTTTTCAAGCGATCCGGCGATGTCATATCAGCGAACACAATCAGCGGAACCGGCGAGATTGTTCAGGCCGGTCCGGGTGCACTTCTCTTAACAGCCGACAGTTCAGATTTTGCGGGCATCACGACTGTCGAGAACGGTCGCCTGCTTGTGGGTAAGGCCGGTCAAGGTGCGGTGCTCGGTGGAAGCGTGACCGTGCTGGAAGGTGCGAAGCTGGGTGGCTCCGGGACTGTTGGTTCAGGTGTCGGATCGGTAACCGGTATTTCCTCTGGCGGCACGCTCGCTGCGGGCAACTCAATCGGTACCCTGACTATCGACGGCGATTTGCGGCTGGCTCCCGGTTCGTATTTTGAAACGGAAATTGCGGGTGACGGTCGCTCCGATCTGGTCAACGTGACAGGGAAAGCCAATCTCGCCGGCAGCAATATCCGCATTGTTTCTGTCGATGCTGATACCAGTTACCAGACCGAACGGAGCTATCGCATCCTGAACGCAGATGGCGGTGTCGACGGTGTATTTTCCGACACCCAATCGAGTTCGGCTTTTTTGAATGTCGGGTTGGTATACGCGCCCAAAAGTGTCGATCTTAAAATAGCCCTGGCAAACGACCATGGTTATCTCTTCCCAACCGTAGCGCAGACACCGAACCAACTTGCGACAGCGAGAGGTCTGGATACTTTGGCCCAGTCCGGCTCGTCCCTTGCACTCTATAATGATCTCCTAATGTTGAATGCAGACGAAGCGCGGGCCAGTTTTGATCGCCTGTCAGGTGAAGCCTACGCGACAGCGGCCGGGATTCTGGTTGATCAGTCGCATTTCGTTCGGAACACAATGAATGGCCGCATGCAACAGACATTTGGAGTGCGCGCCACCAGTGATGTGCAGGACACAAAGCCATATTTTGCCTGGAGCGACGCTTACGGTGTATGGGGCAGCCATGATGGCAACAGGCTTTACGGTGAGGTTACGTCCTCAATTAGTGGTTTTGCCAGTGGGATCGACGTAGAAGTAGATACATGGCGCGTCGGTATCATGGCGGGTTATGGCCACTCGAGCTTTGATGTGAACGAACGCTCTTCGTCGGGTGACAGCAAGAACTACACACTCGGAACTTACGCGGCGTCACAGTGGACGCTGTCTGAAAGTTCCGCGCTCAATTTCCGTTCCGGATTGGCGCACACATGGCACGATCTTTCGATGAACCGTAACGTCGCTTTTCCTGGCTTATCCGATCGCCTGTCCAGTGAGTATGACGCCTCAACACTGCAGCTCTTCGCAGAGGTGGGGTATGAGTTGAACATGGATCGCTCCATTTTCGAACCCTATGCTAATGCCGGTTTTGTGCATTTCAACAGCGACGAGTTTGGTGAGGTCGGTCTTACCGCAGCACCTTTGTCGGTAACCTCAGCAACGATGAACACCTGGTTCACCACGATTGGTTTGCGCGCGGCGACGGAACTCGACATCGGTGAGACGTTGGTGACGGCGCGCGGCGATATCGGCTGGAGGCATAGCTATGGCGACGTCACCGCCACGTCGACAGCAAGCTTTGTCCGATCCGATGCATTCACGGTCTCAGGGGCTCCGATTGCCAGGGACGTCGCCTTGATCGAGGCAGGCTTTGACATTCACCTTACTAAATCCGCGAAGCTGGGCGTCTCCTACAATGGACAATTCGGCTCGGGCACAACCAACAACGGCGTGAATGCGAAGTTTAGTGTGAAATTCTAAGGCAAGCTCACACAGCAGCAATTTGCTTCATCACTTTCTGGCCCCCCGAAGTTTGAGCGCCTCCAGCTCCGACTTCGGGGGGCCATTTGTTCTATGGGCGAGGGCCCGCTTCAGGCGACGGATATTTTACCAGCCACCCCCCCCACGTCGTTTCACACTATGTTTCGGAGGGTAAAGATCGACCAGTACATCTATCGCTGCTCGATGATCCAATGGGGTAACCGGCACAACACTTCCCCGCCCACGGAGAATTGCGTAAATCAGAAACAAGGAATGTCTATGAAGATCGGCTAATCTCACTGGTGCTTTATTCACCGTGCCACCAGGATACGCATATATCTTTTGTACTGAGGCGGTTCGTCGTGCGTCCCACGAAAACAATAAATGTACAACGTCTGGCGACAATGGCCTGACGATTGGCAGAATATGCCGGTCCCACGCCGTTCTATCTGCGAAATATATCTTCTACACTGCTCTTCATGACGGCTAGACTTTCTTCATAGGCAAGTCTTTCTGTCCCGATTCACGCAGCCGCCGTGGATGCCGTTGGTTGTTCGGCCTGTCTGTGCCTCAAGGTGCTGGCGAGGCCTTCGTTCATAAATATAAGCGGAGTGACTGTGGGCGATTTTCTGGGCTTGGCTTCGGCCAAGCACGTTTTGAGCACACTCTTTTCCGGGCAGTTGGAGGCGAATATGTTTGATCACCAGGGCTCATTAGGCGAAGGGCACGTTGATGCCATCAAATCGGCTATTGCTGATGGTCGGGCGGGGTTCAATACGCAAGCGGTTCGGCCAGTCGCCGCTTCCGATGGTGTATTTTATCAAGAGTGTCTAGCTACTATACAGGGTGTGGATGGTATCCTTTATGGTGCTGGTAGCTTCATTCCACAGCTGGAGGCCTCCGGTCACATCTCACTGCTTGATCAGAACATGCTGCGGCTTGTGCTCAGCGAGTTGGATCGTGACCGCGATGCGGTTTTCGGGTGCAACATATCAGCCGATAACCTATCTGATCGTGCTGCTTGGCATGGAATATCGGGTCAGATCCGCTCTCGTCCCGATCTTGCATCGCGTTTGATCCTCGAACTCACTGAAACACGTCCACTTTCAGATATGGCATCGACATCAGCGATGCTGGCTGAAGTCCGTGAGGTGGGCTGTAAAATTGCTCTCGATGACTTCGGGACGGGCTATGCGTCACCAGCTTTGGTGCGTTTGCTCGACTTCGATATTGTCAAAATTGATCGGTCTTTTTTGGATCCTATCGGGCCCTCGACCTTCTATGATGAGTCACTTGCGCACTTTATAAATTTTGCCTCTTGCTACTCTCCGATCATTGTAATGGAGGGTATTGAGACCGTAGAGCAGGCTCAGTTGGCTGCGTTGTCTGGTGCAACGCATCTTCAGGGTTATGGCATTTCTCGGCCTTTGCCAGCAGGTCAGAGAATGCATGCGGCGGAACGTCCCTATTGTGAAAAAACACTCGGCGACCATGCAGGTGGCCTCAGTCAAGTTTGGCCGCAGAGAGTAACTGCGGATCGATTTTTCTGATCAATGCGTTCGCCCGATAGCGCTCAAACGACGGTCGCATTTCAAGCAGGTGCTGCGCATGGTCCGCCAAGCGATTCCGATCGTATTTCCCAGCCCATTTGCAGAACATCGGAGGTTGCGAACATGCCGGCTAGAGAGAATGTGCCTACTGTCCAGGTAACACCCGTGTTTTTCTTGGGGATGATATTCGCTATTTCTGGCTTGTTGGTTGGCTTTCTAGTTGCAGGGTATGTGACGGTTTTAGCCGTTGCCCTCTTATCCCTTTTATTTGGTGTACTGATTGGCTGGCATTCGCGAGGCCTTTTAGGATGAGGGTAAACGTTGATCAGTTAAGCATCCCAATAAAAACTGAGCGAAATTCCATTCGACTGACTCTAGAGAACCTACCCCAAATTGCGAAGTGTTACGGCGACGGAGTTGCGGCGAGAGTGCTTCACGCCGTGTGCCGTCGAACCGAATCTATACTGCCCGACTCTCTCGGTGCTCTTACAATCGAACCTTGCGGATTGCGTATCCAAGGGTGGGGCTGGGACAGCGAAATCGATTTCTCAAGAGTTCATCCGGCTCTACTGCTTTGTTGCGAGCGGCCGATCGATCTAGGTCGAACCAAGATAAGTGTCGCCATGAGCGTTGATAGCGACGAGGGGACAGGACATCACGATATTGGATATGGATCGCCATCATGGCTCGCTATCAACGAATATCGTAAGGATATGGCGATCGCTGTCGCGGTTTATGACGCGCTCGCCAAACAGGAGTTAGAACTGGTTGAGTATCCACTGGAAACGAGTGGAAATGGCACGGAATATCCATACTACAAAAGTCATGCACGGGCGGTCAAAAACGGCAACCGAGTGATCGGGGCAGGAGTTTTCTTGAGGGTTCTGGAAAGGCTCCGGCTCACACGTGCGTTTGATAGATACGTCGTCCAGTCGGCGATTAAACGTTTGAGAGAACGCACGGAAATCAAGCTCGGTTGTGAAGTCTCGGTATTATCTGCCGTTGACGATGTCTGGTGGGCATCACTCAAAGATACACTACGTAGAAATCCTTCAATTGCAGCCCGACTGGTTATCGAAATCAGGGAGCCTTCAGTTCTGGCAAAAAGGTCGCAAATGATAGGATTTATCATGGCCATTCAGAGAGCTGGATGCGGAGTGAGTTTCTCTGGATTTGGCACTAGGCCGATACACCATGGATAAGAATAATCGCATTTCGCTCGATTTTTTCTTTGCTGACGTTGTCGTGGGTGCGGAATCGCATCGGTTTGCGGACGGCAGTTATCCTTTTTCGATCGGGATGAACGAAATTTCGCACATAGAGGCATTTGGATGGATGATAGAGCTGAAATCGCCGATGATCGACTCGTGGAACTAACCGCGAATATTGTGACTGCTTTCGTGAGTACGCAGCTCGTCTCAATAGAAACACTGCCGAAATTAATCCATGACGTCCACGGCGCATTGATTGGAGTGATGTCGTGCGTAAAAGTAGCTACGCCTGTAAAACCGATCCCGAAGGTGCCAGTAGCAGCGTCAATCAACGACGACTATTTGATTTGTTTGGAAAACGGCCAAAAGTTTAAATCACTTAAACGCCATCTTATGACGAAATATCAAATGACCCCTGAGCAATACAGGAATAAATGGGAGCTACCTGCCGACTACCCGATGGTTGCGCCTGCCTATGCGAAGCAGAGATCTAGGCTGGCTAAGGAGACGGGCCTGGGGAGTAAACACGATCGCCGGCGCCGTCTGAAAGCGGACCGATAATGCTTTAAAACGACAATGACTCGTGTCTCAGTCGCAGTGAAATGCAGAAACCTAACATAGGCTTTCTCTAAATTTCTGAAGGGAACCCAACATCTCCGGACGGGTGCGCCACCAAGAGCCTTTAGATTTATCGTCGATAAAATCATATATTATCTAAACGTGGCCTGCGTCGGATTAATTTTGAAAAGTGGCCCTACCAACAGAAGACGCTCAAGTGCGCCTTCACCCCTCTAGACGAGGCGTCGGAACGACTGCGCCTTAAAGTTCGCGGTTAAATCGCTCTCGGTAATCTCTCGGAGAGACGCGAAGGCGCCGTTTGAACACTCGGCACATGTTGTCCGCGCTTCCAAAACCACAATTGTGCGCAATCGTTTTTAGAGGCGATCCCGTCCCTTCGAGCAAACGAAGAGCGCAATCAACCCGTGCTCGTTCTATGAATTCGCGAGGCGTAATTTTGGTGATCAGCGTAAAATGGCGCGAGAAGCTTCGAACACTCATTCCGGCTATAGCGGCTAGTCTTTCCAGATTGTAGTTTTCGCCGACATTTTCATTCACATAGGCCTGAACGCGCGATATGGGCATGTTTGCATCTTGTGCTGCACTTAGATAGGGGCTGTATTGCGACTGGCCACCCTGGCGCTGGTCCAGGACCACAAGTTGCTGTGCAATCCGCAACGAGAGTTTCGCACCGTGGTCCTCCGCAACCAGTGCCAACGCGAGGTCAATTCCGGCTGTCACACCGGCCGATGTGATGAGCGGACCACTTCTTATAAAGATGCGGTCTGCGTCGACTATGGTCGTGGGAAACCACGCCGCGAGTTTTTGTGCAAATTCCCAATGTGTGGTGACCGTATGTCCATCTAACAATCCTGCATCACCGAGCGCGAACGCGCCGGTGCAGATCGAGCCAAAAAGGCGTGCTCGGCGACAAGCATCCGCTAACCAGGTGCAAAGGGCAGGGTCTTGCGTGTATATAGGTCCACCTGCAACAAGGACAACATCGTAATCACCGTTTGCTTCGGCACAGCTCAGGTCGGGTAAAATACGCGACCCGTTACAAAGTCGAACTGGCCCGTGTTGCGGCGACACATACAAAAGACGGTATCCATCCTGCGGTGCGAGCAATGCGTTTGCCGCCGCAAACACGTCCATTGGACCAGCTAGGTCCAACGCTGTAGAATAGGTAGTGAACGCCATTACAACAGTTCTTTTTGCACACATCGGGCTATACCGTCTGATGTGATGATAGAACTGACGACTTGGCCCGTGGTTTCTTTGGGGATTGGCTCGAGCAACGGAGCCTAACGCACCGGAGTACTTTCAAGCATTTTCTAAAATTCGTCAAATCGTTCCTACCTGTCCTGACCGAATTACTGGTGTTCGATAAGTTATAACATAACATAATTTTAGGTGGCAATGGAGTTGCCCCTAAAAAACCGGGCGGAATCCACGGCTGCAGCACCTCCCTCGCTCAAAAGCCTGGGCCACCGATTAAGCAGATTGGGCGCGACGCCATGGCGGCGAGCAGTGGACGATACCTTCGCGCCTGGTTCGAAGCTCTGCTCAATGATCGTCAGCTTTTGCTCGGTTGTCCATCGCCTGCGGCGAACATCACCTGTCAGCAATTCAGCGTGTCGATACGCGTTAGACATAAGCCTGTACCCAAGCCTGTGCTTGAGCCGTTCTGCTTATGCCGACTGTCCCGTCGAAAGTGGGGGCAGTTCAAATTAAGAGATCGAGATTGATACTCAATTGATCGCGACAATGCGGCGTTTGGCGTTGGTGGAGTTTGGGCTCTCCAATCTTGACCCAGGCCGAGAGCTTCGGTCACGAGCGGAATAACATCAGTGTATTGTTCGAGATCGCGGCGGAGAAAACAGCGAAAGGCCAATCTTCGCGAGCTCAATGACGTCATCGTTCAGGATGTACGCATAACTAAGGAACTATGCATGACATGGTGAGTTTCCGTGGACTGTCAATTCAGGATACCAACTTATGCCTCGGTACTTCTTTCACGTGCGTGACTCTGAGGGCCTTTCAGAGGACAATGAAGGCGCGATACTTTCAGGCGACGAGTAGGCACTCGTTGAAGCGCTGAAGGCGGCGAGAGAGATGCTTGCCGAGAAAATCATTCGAGATGAGGTGCTAGATGGTACTGAGTTTGAGGTGGTGCGCTACGATGGCTCGTTGATCGCAAAAATACCCCTCAGGTCGGTGATGCGGTTGACTGAGTAGGATCGTCAGCGATTTGAACGATTTTAACGCGAGCAGGTTCGGTGGTAAACGTCTGAGTTCGGCAAACCCATACAAACGGCGCGTTGAGTTGGAGGATCGACCTATGATTTTTGGATCTGAAATGTTTGCCTTGGTCGGCATGATTGGCCTCATGAGCCTGATCGCCGCGGGCCTAGTAAGTGCTGTTGGATGTCATCATTTGTTCGAACAGCGAACAGGGGCGAGTGCCATACTTTCAAAGTCGCTTTTTTCACTCGGAGCCGTGCTGGAAGGGGTATTAATCGTTGGTATCTTTGCCGGCGTCTAAACGCTGTCGTCACGCAAGCACAACGAACCGCACTGGGGTCTAGTGGAGCCGTTCACGCGAGATAGTTTCGGCGGCTGAGCACCTGCGGACGCTGAGCGTTGTCAAAGATCTTCTGTACGGTAACGGACCAAATCTGAAAAAATTTGCTCGGCATCTTGATCGCCGTATTATGACAACCAATCTTGTTTGTGCTTCTGAATCTGGTTGTTTAGATTGGAGGTTAGAGATGAACAGCCAAGATGTTTCGTTTCGAGCACCAGTACGTGCACGACTTCAATGCGGACTCGAGAGGACGTTTCTGAGCGTCTATGACGCCTTGGATGTCTTAGAGAACGAGTGGCCGCTTCGTCGCGGCGATCGTTACACAAGAGCTGTCGAGGAATGCCGAGCAGCGCTGGCCTGGACTCTACCATCTGAGGTCGCGAGAGAAGCCTTCATTGCGGCTTGTCTTGAGGCAGGCATGCCTCTGGTGAAAGCTAGCTCCGATCCAAGGGACGGCAATATTTCCCATACCCATGCGACAGGTTAGGCGCTGGCCCGCTTTGGCGGGCCTTTCCGACAGGTTTGATGGCTTGCCCTACGTTTTTGGAGACTACTCAACTCGCAGCGAGCGCGTCAGGGCAGTTGCCTTCTTTAACATGTCGTTCGGGTCAAGTTCCGTTCTTGAAAGGAAACAACCATGGAAAGGTTATTTGTTATCTCACTTATTCTCTTGAATGCTGTCGTGGTAGGCGGGGTCTCGGCAATCGCCTTCGGATGGATCGGACCCCTGGCGGACTGAGCTATTAGGGTTGCAGCTTCAGCAACGGAAGCGAATTGAACTGGCTGGCTGACCTCCTGAACACGTCACATTCAGTGCTTTGTGCTCGGGAACGGTTCGTCCTCATCGAAGTTGCCGTTGCTTTCCGCATCGTACCTGTTGAGGCTCCGGCCTCCACCACGCGTCCCGAACGCTGTCAGTTCGACCATGATGGCTCTCGCATGCTGCATTGCTTCGGTTTCGTTTCTTGCTTGTGCCTCGGCAACGTGGACCGACACGCTGTCGCCGTCGTCTCCGACGAATTCCACTTTCCAGCCATCAGTTTCTTGCTGAACGCGTGTATCGGTGAGATGCATGTCACCCAGCCTTTCTCTTCTTGAGGTCAGCCTCGACTGACTTCCTCAAAGCATCCATGATGTTGACCACATTCGACGCGGGTGCCGCCACAGAGCTCTTCCCCTTCGCCGCCCTCTTGGGCATCGCCTTCTTCTTATCTTCGATTAGCTTGAGGAGACTTTCCTGGATTGGGTCACTCACCATGTCCGGGGACCACTTGGCCGTCTTCTTTTTGATGAGTTGCTGTACAAGGGGTACGAGTTCTGGATCGGCATCATCTGCGATGTCATTGAAGTAGCTCTCTTCCGGCCGTACCTCGTCACCGTACCTGACCGACCACAGCACAATCCCGTTGTCGCGGGGTTCAAGAACGACGGCACGTTCTCGCCGGCCAATTACAAGCTTCGAAATCCCCACGACGTTGTCAGCTTTCATCGCGTCGCGAATAACTGCGAATGCCTCCTCTCCCACAGTGTCACTTGGGATGAGATAGTGTGGCTTCTCGAGATAAATCCATTCGATGGAGTCTGCTGGAGCAAACTTCTCTATGTCGATGGTTTTGACGGTGTCGAGAGCGACAGCGTCCAACTCGTCGTCAGTGAGGATGACGTAATCGTTCTCACCTCTCGCATATCCCTTGGCTTCGTTCTGGTCTTTGACTGGCTTGCCTGTCACCGAGTCAATGTACTGGCTCACCACACGATTTCCGGTGTCCTTGTTCAAGGTATGAAAGCGGACCTTCTCGCTCTCACTCGTCGCGGGTTTCATTGCGACAGGGCAGGTGACCAGCGACAGCTTGAGGTAGCCTTTCCAATAGTATTGCGGTGCCATGGCTGTTCTCCCTAGCTCGCCTTGCGTTGACCTGCGGCCTTGGCTGCGCCTGCCTTCGAGGGAGACGCTCTCGATGCCTTTTCTCGACCCACGCCCTTGTTTGCGTTAGCCGCCGTTCTTTTCGGCTTGGCTGCGGCTGATTTCATCATGCCAGCGCTCTCGCGGAGTGCTGCAAGCAGATCGTTCGGCTTGGAAACCTCGATCTTCTTCGCCTTGGGCAACGGCTTGCCTTCGAGCTTTGCCTTCACAAGCTCGCTCAGCGCTGCCTCATACCTGTCTTCAAAGGTGGCAGGATCGAAATCGCCCTTCTTCGTCGAGATGATGTGCCTGGCAAGCTCCAGCATCTCACCTTCAACTTTGATGTTCGGCATTTCCTCGAACGCGGTTTTAGAGGAGCGAACCTCGTAGTCGAAGTTAAGGGTCGTCGCGATAAGCCCTTTGCCGTGTGGGCGGATCAGGACTGTCCGCATCCGACGAAAAAGGACCGTACGGGCGATCCCCGCGACATCAGACTTCTTCATCCCGTCGCGAAGCGCCAGAAAGGCATCCTCGCCCATCTTGTCAGGTGTGAGGTAGTACGGCTTGTCGAAGTAGACGTCATCGACATCCTTGCATGGGATAAACGCCTCGATCTCGAGCGTTTTGTTGCTTTCTGGGATCGCCGCCGCGATCTCATCTGGATCGATGATGATGTAACGACCGTTATCGATCTCGAAGCCTTTGGTCTGGCTTTCCTTTGGAACCGCTTCTTCGGTTTCGCTGTCGATGAAGATGCGACTGACGCGGTTTCCGGTCGCCTTGTTGATCGTGTTGAAGGTTATCCGTTCAGAGGTGCTGGCCGCCGTGTAAAGCGCCACTCCGCAGCTGACTTCCCCAAACTTCAGGAAACCTTTCCATTGTGCTCTATGACCACTCGCCATGACGCTTACTCCGAATCACTTTGATGCGACTCAAAGCCCAATCGAAGTGATTCGTTCCGACTCGAAACGAATCAATTTTCAATGGGTTAGTTCGATTGGCTGACAAGATGATTCTGGTTCCACCGGATGAGCTGCGGTAGTGCCGAAGGTCCAGCGGACAGGTTGACGTCGATAGATTTGGCATCCTTTTGGAATCATGAGCGTTCTTTCTGCTCAATCAGAAGGAGGAGGCTGTTATGTCAAATCGCGAACTTATCGATACAAGCACCGACAAACGCTACGTCCGTCGAAACGACAAAGGTCAGTTTAAGGAAAGCGTGGACGTGGGCCGTTCGCTTTCTGCAGACAGGCGCCGGAAAGCCAAACACGACGCGAAGCCGGGCGAGGGCGACAAAAGTGACCATCGTCCCAAGCATTGAGGCGGGATATGACGGATAAGCTATCTGATGAAGCAAGGTTCAAGCTGGATGAGCTGATCGACCAGTATGTCGTCCCGGGGTCTCCAGTTCCCAGATGTTATTGCAAGAATGCAGCCTGAGCTTGTAAACATCCGCTCGGCCTACGAATATGACCCCCACCCAGCGGATGATCCGGAAGAAATCGAGGAACCGTGGAACGACTGGCCCGCGCTGTGACGTAACAGCCTCGGTGATTGCTCCTCGCAGCGACGTCATAGTGAAGGCGTCGCTGCAATGCAGATAAGAAGACTAACCAAAATGAAATACGCTTCTGAAGCTTGGCGTACTTTGAATCAAAAAACGGCCGAACCCGTCGTAAGCCCGACTTGGCTGCGCGTGACATCCACAACCGCGCGATCCATCCAACATGTTCCGATCTTCGTCAATAGGTGTTGGTGCCGTAGGTGTAGGAGCGTTCGGTTATCGAAGATGGCTAGAGCAGTTTCGTGGATTCACAGAGCCGCGTGCGTGCGGCCGAAGCTAACCCCCTGGTTTCCGATCGCGCAAAAGGGCCGTGCCTCCAATGATGAGCCCGAACGCTAGGCCATCTGTCCAGAAGATGGGCTCACTGAGAAAAATAGCGCCGACCATCAGACCGACGACAGGGATCAAGTAGTTTGTGGATGACGCAAAAGCCGCTGTCGCTCGCTGTGACAGCGCTATCATCACGATCCAGGCGAGACCATGGCAAACCAATCCAAGAACTAAGCAGATGAGAATTATATGGGTTGGCACCGTTTGGGAGAAATCGGAAAGGCTGACGAACGGAGCAAGGGTCGCCGCTGCTACGAGCAGGCTAAATGAAGCAGTCGCCTTCTGGTTTGCTGGACGGTAAAAGCGCATTGATACGATACTAAGCGCAATTGACAGGGCGGCTATCGTCATCAGGCCAAGACCTGGAAGCATGGGCCCATCCAATTCCAGGTCGCTGCGCGCCCTGACAATCGTGAACACACCGAAGAACCCTATCAACACGCCAGCAAACGACTTCAGCGTTAACTTATCCGTCGCGAGACAGATATGAGCCATGATCGCAGAAAATATTGGAATAAGCGCCATCATGACAGCCGCAAGACCACTTGGTACCGTTTCCTGCCCGACCGTTATCAGACCGTTGGGAAGCGAGTTACCGAAAATTCCGAAAATGAAAATTGGCTTCCAATCACTTTTCAGCCATCGAAAGTCGCCGAAAGTCCAGCATGCCCAAACCAGCAGAGCCGCTGCGGCGATTGCCAGACGCAAAAATGTAATGGTTGCGCTGGATAGATAGGCAAGGGCGACCGTCGTCAGGCTGTAGGCGCTGCCTCGGCAAACTGCAAAAATAATAAGCAAGAGGACGCTAAAGCTCGATGTCGGTAATCTCATCATTTCTGTAGGCTGCATTTCTAATGTGTTCGATGCAAACACGGTGAGCGAATGGGGCGATCCGCGCCGTGATTGTGAACCTCTATACACCCGCACTGAACATTTAAACTGCAGTCTTCCGGGCATTCCGCAAAGTTCCAGCTTAAACCGTGAGAGTCGGCGACGTCTTTGCCGTAGATGACCATAGCGGTCACATTGGTTGCACCGTTTACAGGGAGGGGCGGGCGATGGTAACGGAACTGCAGAATAGTTTTCAGACATAATTTTTTGAGACGAATCCATGCCGTGCAGTATCGCCAGCAATCAAGACATGGCTTTCTTTCGTTCCCGACAGTCCGAGATCGTGGTCGCACCGATTTTCGGAAAGTCGGAAGTGACAATGGCAAGGATTTCATGCCGGCAGCCCGGCCATGGAATGATCGATCCTCACTTCCACGAAGACGCATTCTTCGTCGCGTTCAATTTGCAGGATTACCAGGGGAACTTGTGGGTCGATAACAGGCACGTCAATTTCAAGACATCGCGTGCTGGGAATTTCACCATCTATGACTACCGGAGAACCTGGACTGCCGAGATGAAATCAACATTTGATGGCCTCGGCTTTCATATACCTCGCTCTGCGTTGACGCTCTACGAAGAGGAACTAGGTGGCCGCGCGATCGACACATTCGCCGCGAAACCGGGACAAGATATCGAGGATGAGGTTGTTAAAGGCCTCGCTCAAGCGTGCTTGCCATCTTTGAGCAGTACGACCCCCACATGTCGTCTGTTTCAGGATCATGTCGCCGCCGTACTGACTTTTCACCTTTGCAAGACATACGGTGGATTGAGACAAAGCAAACCGATACAGGGCTATCTGGCACCTTGGCAAAAAAGGCGCGCGATCGAACTGCTGGAAGAGAATCTCTCGTCAGACATTTCGATTGAAGCTGTTGCGGCCGAGTGCGGCTTGTCCAGGGGCTACTTTATCAAAGCCTTTGGTTTAACGATGGGACACCCTCCATATCGATGGGTGCTGCTTCGTCGGATCGAAAAGGCAAAGGAAATGCTGCTAGGAACCAGGTTCTCAATCTCTGAGATTTCCTTTCTCTGTGGTTTCGCTGACCAAGCTCATTTTACGCGGACATTCACCACCCGGGTGGGTATGCCACCGGCTCAATGGCGAAAGACTATTCAGTGACGGGAACCGATTTGTTTGCTTCGGTTCGTCGTTTGCTTCCGTAATATTTTGGAGGAGTGAATCGGCTGTCTTTTGGTAGGGCGTAACCCACTCAAATGCCAATCTGAACCTTAAGGCGACCCGTCCGACGCTCACCTTCGGAACACCAACGCGCTCCGTGAGTTCTCCATTTATTCAAAGGAGGAATATCATGGACCACACAAATCACGTTCGCCTGACAACCGATGAACTTAAAGCGTCGCTGATCGAAGGGACGACCGTCTACGGAGCGGACGACCACAAGGTCGGAAAAGTAGACCACGTTCACGGCATCGGAGCGAACAGCACAGTCATAATCGATGTCGGAGGTTTCCTCGGGATTGGAGCGAAGCCTGTTGCAGTCTCGATAACTGATCTGGATTTCATGCGAGACGAGGACGGAGAAGTCCATGCTCTCACGTCCTGGACAAAGGATCAGCTCAAGGAAATGCCAGAACATCGTGATTAACGTCTTTGTGGCGCGGTCACTTTATTATAGCTCTTGCGGCGGAACACATGTCGCAAACAAGAGTTTCGTTGTCAGTCAGGCTATTTTTAACCGCTGGTCTGACGTCATTGAGAGGCGTGGCTCTACGAAGCCGCGCCTTTTCTAATTTGATTTGGCATGTGTCGAAGGGGGGTGGGTGCAACTTCGGACGTCCAGATTATTTGCGATGACGGTAGCTTCCAGCCCTACGAGTAGGTGGCATGCATTCTTACCGCTGAAACGAGTCTGGTTTGCCACCTGCCGACACTACAAAGAGCAGAGTAGCGCGGGCTTATGAGCTCAAGCCTCCGCTCGCCGCCGAGGGTGCGGGCACGGGTGCTGGCATCGGCGCGGTTGCTGGTGGCGCTGGCGGCTTGCTCACAGGCCTCGGGATTATGGCAATTCCGGGCGTTGGTCCGGTTGTAGCCGCAGGCTGGCTCGCAGCTACGGCTGCAGGGGCCCTTGCAGGCGCTGTCGTCGGCGGCGCGGCCGGAGGTATTGTCGGTGGGCTGATCGAGTCGGGTGTTTCCGAAGAGGACGCACATCTCTATGCCGAAGGCGTCCGTCGTGGTGGCGCGGTCGTCGCCGCTAAGGTCGACGACGACAAAGTTGTCGCGTCCCAGGCAATTCTCAACGGCTCTCGAGCCGTCGATCTGGGCGCTCGACGTCAAGCCTACACCAAAGAGGGTTGGACACGATTCGACGAAACCGCTGACCCGTACACTGAGGAGCAGATCGCTGCCGAACGCAATCGGTATCGTTTGTGACACCTGTACGACGAAAAGGGGTGGTGCAGTAGCTATCCGAGAGATCGGTTAGTTATGACGGCTAGGTCAGCACCCTCGCTTGTGTCGAGGGGATGCACGGAGTCGCGCGGGCCAGCCGACGCTCGGTTCCGCGGCCGCCATCATTTAAAGGTTGATCGCGATTTTCGGGATAAGGAACCCGGCTGCCCTCCCAAGCAGCCGGGTTTACCCCGGAAGATCGAAATCACATCAGGGCTAAAATCGAAGCTAAACTGATACTATTTTGAGTCAACGCTTATTCCGTGGCGGATTTTCGTGGCGAGAAAGACCTTATGTTCTAGCAACTGTGACTTGACGATGACGTCCGTCTGTTGGTTGTGAATTTAATAAAAATCAACCGAGGGGCGATGATATGTTTACGTCGGGGATTAGCACTTCACACGGGTCAATTGCTTTCATCGATACTAAAGGGGCCGGCGTTCCTTTGGTGATGGTACACGCCAACTCGCTCTGCAAAGAGGCGTTCAGGCCTCAGATTAAGGCTCTATCTGGAGTGCGACGTGTGATCGCGTTCGATCTCCCCGGACACGGTTATTCGGACGACGCCATTAATCCCCAGCGCACATACAGCATCCCTGGTTATGCGGATGCACTGCTTGAGGCATTGGAGGGTATGAACGTGGACCGCTTCGTGGCGCTCGGGCACTCCTTGGGCGGACATGTCGTCCTCGAAATGTTGGCGAAGAAAGCTTCGATAGATGGAGCCATGATTTATGGGACGCCGCCAATAGCGAACTCTTCGGAGGGCTTGCAGGCGGGGTTCAAACCTAGCCCTGAAATGGCCTATACTGGCAGTCCGGTGTTGAGCGATGATCAGGTGGGGATGGTTGCCGAACTCGCGCTGGGTAGTAACGGTGCTGGTGAAGAGTTCTTTCTTAATGCCGTGCGGCGGACTGACGGTATTGCGCGCCAATTTATGATCGAAGCGGCCTTGAGAGGTGAGGGTAGCAATCAGCGTCAGACCGTAGAGACATCACCAATCCCTATCGCGATCGTAAATGGTGAGAATGATGCGGTGATAAACCTCGACTACATAGACAGTCTGGATTTCGCGAACGCCTGGGAAGGCGAGCCAATTCGCATTAAGGAAGCTGGCCATGCCGTTCACTGGGAGCAAACGACGAGGTTCAACGAGTTGCTTCTTCGCTTCGAAGATTTCGTGAACGATCGAGCTCAAATCTTGCAGCGCGGTGAGGTTTTAGGAGAGTAACCATAGCCAGCGCTGCAACGAAGTGGCGCTCGCCCGCGGACTAAAGCGATTGAAGGTTTGCCGTCGCGGTTGCAGGATTGAGGCGTGTTCCGCAGATCGTATCCGGAACGTGATGCGCTCTCCAAGCCAGGAGAGCGTACTGCTCGACACCGCCAGAACGTCCTCTATACTGCCGTGATCGTCAGCAGCGAATATGTGGGCGCTGATGCCTGAGAGTTTGTACGTGCTCCCGCCTGCATTGCTGGAGTGCATGTCATGACACTACTTGGATCAGGATCTGGAAATCCGATAGAGAGAATTGTTGCGCGTTACGCCCTTCGTTACTTTATCAGTGGAGCTGATCGGGACGCGTTGGTTGACGAAACCCTCGCGGTCATAGACGGCAATGTGAACATCGCATCGAATGAACCCATAGAGAAGACAGTAGCTCTAGTGATGGAGCACGTGTATCAGGGGTCATTCAAACTTTCCCGTCGATCGTAGTGGTCTTGGGAAAGACACTATGGATTTCCCCGAGAGAACAGCTCTCAACGAAGCATTTTTTGCGTCGCAAACAGGGGTTTCTTGGGATGACGTTAATCGTTCAATGCCCCAACGAAGGGAAGAGTGAACTTGCGAGCAAAGCAACCTAATGCAACTGATGTTCATGTGGGTAGTCGCATAAAACTTCGCCGGAAGATACTTGGAATAAGCCAGGAGCGTCTCGGCGAAAGTCTAGGTGTCACATTTCAGCAAGTTCAAAAGTACGAACGCGGGATCAATAGAGTTGGAGCCAGTCGCCTCCAATCGTTAGCCACCGTTTTAAACGTCCCGATCGCATTTTTCTTTGAGGATGCACCCGGAAGCGAGTGGGCATCAATCGAAAACGTCGATGTATCCTCAGGTGGTCATAAATTTATCGCTTCGATAGAAGGAACGCAACTCAGCCAAAACTTTATGAGGATCCGAGATATTCATGTTCGACGGCAAATTTTTAATCTCGTAAAGGCGTTGAGCGAAAATGAGGAGTGATGTTGTGGGGAGACGTGATCGAATAACGTTGCTCCTTGGCTTCTAATCCAGAGAATGACGCGGTAGATAGCTCAATGCATCCAAACTAACGAGAAAGTTCCATAATAAATCTTATGCGATCTTTGTGTGTAGCCGGGTGGGTTCAAGCTTGAAGTGCGACTTGCGAATGATACCAATGGGTTATCAGTCACAAGGAAGATGCAATGGAACGCACCTACTCCCACATTGATCTTGATGAACGTCGTAAGATAGCCCGCTGGCGAACGGCCGGGCTGACTGTTAGTGCCATCGCAGAGCAGCTCGGCCGGCATCGCTCAACGATCTTTCGTGAGATCAAACGCAACACTTTTGTCGATAAGGTTGTGCCCGATCTAACCGGCTATTACTGCGTGACTGCGCACGCCATGTCGTGTGAACGACGTGCGAAACTACGCAAGCTGGCGCGGTTCTCGTACGTTCGACAGTCGGTGATCGAACGCATCATGCATGGCTGGTCGCCGCAGCAGATCGCTGGCCGTATGCGCCTGGAGCGCCATCCGGTCTCGGTCAGTCACGAAACGATCTATAAGTTTGCATACTCGTCCGACGGGCATGCGATCAAGCTGTGGCGGCATCTGCCAGAGCATCGTGCTCGACGGCGACCACGACATGCAAGACGCAAGCACGGACAACGGTTTAGTCAGAACTCAACATCTTGCGGCGGCCGGATGCTGTTGCCGAGCGCAAACAATTTGGTCATTGGGAATGCGATCTGATCCAGTTCCGAAAGAAGTTTGGGAAGGCAAACGTCACATCGCTCGTAGAAAGGGTCAGCCGCTTTGCGATCTTCCTACGCAACAACGACCGGCAATCCCGGCCCGTCATGGATGGCCTTGTTCGTGTCCTGCAAGCCCTGCCCCACCTTGCCCGCCGATCGATCACGTTCGACCGCGGAACAGAGTTCACTGATTGGCCCTATCTTCAGGCAAGCATCGGTACGCAAACCTGGTTCTGTGATCCCCAATCGCCGTGGCAAAAAGGCACTGTCGAGAACACCAACCGCCGGGTGAGGAAATGGCTTTCAAGAGACGTCGACCCACTCACGGTCACCGACGCGGACTTGATAGAAATTTGCAGTCGGCTCAACGCAACGCCGCGCAAATGCCTTGGCTATCGAACGCCTGCAGAAGTTTTCCGCAAGAAAGTTCTCGCGCAGATGCGGCATGCCGGTTAGCTTCGGATGCCCCGCAAGTCGCGGTTCAGCATGAACTCACACGCAAAGTTAAAGTGTCCTGTTTCTGCAAAGTTGGAATGTCACACTCCCCGGGTCTGATTGGCACCTGGGAGATTGCAGATGGGATTGATAGCGATGAGCGAGCGCGATCTGCAGCGGATCGAGGTTTTGTCGAAGGTGACCGCCGGTCGTATGACCGTGGTGTCGGCGGCGCATGTGCTTGACCTGAGTGAGCGTCAGCTGCGTCGGCTCTTGCAACGGATGCGGACCGTCTCGCGCGACACACGCAAGCCGTCGCGATCAGTCAGCTTCTCGGTGGCCAAAGTCGGCCCGAAATCCGCATAACGTTCGCGAACCAGCGTCATCGCATAATCCCGAACGCCGTCGCTGATCCGATTGTTCGATGGCCGGCCGATCGCCTTATGCCGGATCGACGCCGCGCCGCCAGTCCGCATCCGTTGCAAGAGCCGACGCAGCTGACGCTCACTCAGGTCAAGCACATGCGCCGCCGACACCACGGTCATACGACCGGCGGTCACCTTCGACAAAACCTCGATCCGCTGCAGATCGCGCTCGCTCATCGCTATCAATCCCATCTGCAATCTCCCAGGTGCCAATCAGACCCGGGGAGTGTGACATTTCTATTTTGCAAACTGGCGGACATTTCAACCTTGCTGCCACATAATTAAGCTACTGATATTACAAGCTAAACCGTGCTCCTACAAAAATCTAGGTTATGAAACTCTTCAGTTTTGCGCGTCACGAAAGCTCAAGCCGATTCAATTCAGGGGCCGCTCGTGTAGGAGCCTCATCACCTACCGAGGAGACCTTTGTAACGACGCTGCTCTGGGCATCGAGGAGTCGCCGTGGCGGTCGCCTTGGTCTCACTCGATTGTCTGAACCTAGCCGCAATTTCGGCGTGTCCGGATTGCTTTCGGCTGGACGGGTGCTAGCGACTCATCCTCCAAAGGTTCATCCCGCTGCCATAGGATTATCGATGTCCTGGCTCTGGAAATGATCGATTAGAAACCGGGCGGCCGGTCCTGGGGGCGTGTCGGTTCGGTAGACCGCCTGGAGGCGGTATGGCCCCCCCTTGCAATCAGGGAGATCCAGCCGGACGAGCCGACCCGCTTCGATATCGTCACGCACCATGGGTTCGGGCATGTTGCCCCAACCAATACCTTCCTTGAGAAGCATGTGCTTGGCACCCAGGTCTGCTAGCCGCCATGTATGGTTTCCCACGACGGCAAACTCGTGTCCTTGTGTAAGAGGCGATCTGTCCGTCAGGACCAACTGAATATGGCCTCGTGCAGCGCCGGGCGGATGCGATCCGCCGGCCAGGGGATGGTCTGGGGACGCGACGGGAATAAGCTCTACGAATCCAACCCCGATCCTTTCCAGACCGGCGATCTCTACATCCAGCGGGCCGCTGATTCCGACCGAGGCTGTCCGGTTAAGGACGATTTGGGTGACGGCACCAAGGGCTTCAACGTAAAGACGGAGCGATACACTGGGGAACTCCTTGCGAAATGCTTTAAGCGCATCCATGACCCGCGCCGCCGGCAGCATGACGTCAAGGGCAAGGTGAACTTCGGGTTCCACCCCGCGCAGCATGCTCTTAACCTTGGCGCGTAAGTTATCAATACCATGAGCGACACTTTTAGCCTCGGCCAGTACGGTCCTTCCCTCCACGGTTAGCTGGGGCTTCTTCGTCGAGAGGCGATCAAACAGCGTGACGCCGAGCTGGGCCTCCAGGTTGGCGATCGTGTAACTTATTACGGAAGTGGCTCGGTTAAGCTTACGGGATGCTGCGGCGAAGCTTCCGGTTTCCACAACGGTGATAAACACTTTCAGTTGATCAAGCGTCGGCTGGCCGGGATCTGACATTTCGAATTCCTCGATCGTTTTCGCCGAAATTATATGAGTTTTCCGAAACGTCCAGTGGGCATAGCTTCTCTCAATAAACTTCAACAGCAGGAGAAGACAATGTCTTACTTGTCGAACGCTGACATCGAGCAAATCATCCTGCCATCGACCCGGGACCTCGGAGGCTTCTCCGTCCGACGCGCCTTGCCTGCCGCCATGCGGCAAATGGTTGGGCCGTTCATCTTCCTCGACAGCTTCGGCCCGGTGCGTTTCGGCGCGGGTGAAGGTATCGACACACGTCCTCACCCGCATATCGGTCTCTCGACACTTACCTACCTGCTAGAGGGCGAACTTTTGCACCGTGATAGCGAAAATTACGTGCAATCGATCAGCCCCGGCGAGGTCAATCTGATGGTCGCTGGCGCTGGTATTGTCCATTCAGAGCGTACCCCGGAACACATCCGAAAAGACGGCGGGAGGCTTTCAGGATTGCAAAGCTGGATTGCCCTTCCGAAACAGTCCGAAGAGACAGCGCCTCTTTTCCAGCACATCGGCGCAGCCGAACTCCCGGCAGTGAACGGCGAAGGTATCAATATGAAGCTGCTCGCGGGCAGTCTGCATGGCCGTCGCTCCCCTGCCACCACGTTTTCTGACCTTTTCTCTGCAGAAATCCAGCTTGAGGCTGGGGCTCGCTACAGAATCGACGGCGAGCATATCGAACGAGCCATCTTCGTCGTGAGTGGCGCCATCGAAATCGTGGGCCAGGACGGCACGCACGGCCCTGACCGTCTTATCGTTTTCAAACCTGGCGCAGAAATCGTGGTCAAGGCGAGCGAGCCCGCCCGGTTCCTCGCGTTCGGGGGAGAGCCGCTTCCCGATAAGCGGTTCATCCGCTGGAACTTCGTCGCAACGGACCAGGATCGCATTCGTCATGCCGCTGATCTGTGGCGCGAACGACAGTTTCCCGGCGTCCCGGGCGACGATGAATTCATTCCCCTCCCCGACAACTTCAACTGACAATCACTCAACAAAGGAGAACTATCATGACTACTACCTATGCAATTATCGGTTCTGGCGCTATTGGCTCTGCACTTGCCGAGCGCTTCCACGCGGCTGGCGTCGACGCGGTTATCGCAAATACACGCGGGCCGGCCTCGCTTCAGTCCATCACTGACAAGTTCGGCAGCACGGTCAAGGCTGTTGACCTTGACCAGGCTCTTTCGTCTGATGTGCTGATCCTTGCAGTCCCCTATGATGCCGTTCCCGAAGTCGCCAAGAAAAATGTGGCGTGGGAAGGCCGCACGATCGTCGACGCCACGAACGCCATCGATTTTCCCGCTTTCAAGCCCCGCGACCTCGGTGGCCGACTGTCGTCGGAAATCGTCGCCGACCTGTTCCCTGGCGCCGAGCTCGTCAAGGCGTTCAATACATTGCCTGCAGCTGTGCTCGCATCGGACCCGGTAAAGCCGAGCGGAAAGCGTGTCGTCTTTCTTTCGGGCAATTTCCCTGAAGCTAGCAAAAAGGTTTCCGACCTGATCGCACGCTTGGGCTTTGCGCCCTCTGACCTCGGAAGCTTCAAGGCGTCCGGCGCGGTGCAGCATTTCGGTCAGCCCCTTGTGGCGCTCACTCTACTCAAGGACTGATCGGGCGGGAACACAGCGACACTCAGCTTTGTAGGATCATGCAATTTCCGAAGGCCATCGTATTACCACCTCTTCCGAAATCTGTGAGATCAACAATCATCGAACGAAACGAGAGGAGTGACAGATGGAATTCTTTACCAATATGGTCCGGTCTTGCCGCCAGAAGCAAATGAAGAAGGAGCTCGATCTCCTCTCGGTCGAGCATCACGCCGACTTGGGTCTGTCTCGTCTTGGAATTCTGACCAACAACCCCAACCGAGACAAGGAAGTCTCGCAGTCAATCACCCCTTCGTACCTTCGCGCGCGAAGAAGGCAGCGAGAGCGTGGCTTCTCTTGGGAGCTGGGTTAAGGATATTGATGGCCGCGAATTTCGCGGCTATCTTCGTTTCCACATTCCCGAACATTTTGAGAGACATAGATGATCGAGCGTCTGGCGCGCATCCTCGCTGAAAATTGCCGTAATGACGGCGTGACGCAGACAGATGTCCCGCGGGTTCATATCCTCCGATCAGTTACGCCGACGGAGGCGGTCCCAATCTTGCACAAGCCCGCAGTGTGTTTCGTCGCACAGGGTCGAAAGCAAACGACGCTCGCCGATCAGGCTTTCGTCTATGAACCAATGAAGTTTCTTATCGTCAGCGTAGATCTCCCAATCGCAGGACAGATCCTCGTGGCGTCGCCAGAGAAACCCTATCTTTGCCTGAGGCTCGATCTCGAGCCGGCGGCCATCGCCGATATCATTAGTGCTGCTGTACCTGGTGGCCTGCGCAATGAAGAGGCGCAACGCGGCATTGCAGTTAGCGATGTGCCAACGCAGCTGCTCGATGCAGTCATAAGGCTGGCTGAGCTTTTGGAAAGCGGTCGTGAAAGCGATCGAGCTGTCCTGGCGCCACTCGCCGAGCGCGAGATCCTCTACCGGCTGCTGCTTGGCGAACAGGGTGACCGCTTGCGTCAAATCGCCATGGCAGAAAGCAAACTCGCGCAGATCAACCGGGCCATCACCATCATCAAAAGCCAATATGACAAAGCGCTCAAGATCGAGGAGATCGCCGCGCAGGTGCATATGAGCGTCTCGTCATTCCATCAGCACTTCAAGACCGTAACCGCCATGAGCCCGCTTCAGTATCAGAAGCAGATCCGTCTGCAGGAAGCACGCCGCTTGATGATCACGCAGGCGCTCGATGCGGCTTCAGCCGGCTTTAACGTCGGATACGACAGTCCATCCCAGTTCTCGCGTGAATATGCCCGTATGTTTGGCCTTCCTCCGAAGAAGGACATCGAGAAAATGAAGACAATGCCCGCGACGACCTGGCAATGACGGGCGGTGTTGTACGTCCCCTGCAAGAAATCATTCTCGCAGGATCGGGTAATGGCTCCGGAGAACCACTATACCGCCTCAGGTCTGATGCACGGCATTCTTTGGTCCGGCAAAACGAAGGCGATCAGGGAGGATCAACAATGTGACGAAAGCAGGAGACAAGGGCGAACGTCGCTTGTGGACCGCCGTATTTATCACCGTCACCGAATTGTGGATCATGGCAGCCGCACCGGCACACTCCGCCGGTATTGGTGATATCAAATCCGCAACGGGGCGCAAAATGTCTGACTCGATTCACCACTGTGTCGGCATGCAGGTCACAAACGACGAGCGGATACGCCACGAGTTTAGAGCGGCCGTCAGGGTTGATGAAGCGCGCGGAAGCGAAAGAGCGCGCATTGGGCTCCTGCAAAGTCGCTGGCAACCGGACGGATACCGACGATAACGGGTTCACGGCGGACGGCGATTTTTCCGATGATGTTCTCTGGCACGCCGGCGTGATTCTCGGAGGTAAATCATAAGGCAAAGGCGGCCATCAGCCGCCTTTGCCGTTCAATCTGTTTCTTTTGCAGCTTTCAGGATAACTTCTGCCACTTGCTTCGGCTGCGACATGTAGACCATATGGCTGCCATTCAGTTCAGTTGTCTTGGCCTTCGACCGGGCGTACATCCAGCGCAAGAGGTCAGGCGAGAGCGTTTTGTCTGCGGTCGTTACGATGCCGTAGGTCGGCTTCTCCTTCCACGGCGTGTGCTGGATCGCTACGCCATATGGTTCGAACGTCATTGGCTTGGAAGATGCAGAAAGAAAGTCAGTTTCTTTCTTCGGCAAATCTGCGGCTATGTCGTCGTGGTAATGAGCGGGATCGGGCACAAAAGTTTTGTCATCCAGCATTTTGACGTGAAATTGCATAGGATAGCGAGACACCAGATCGTTGATGGTTTCGCCCTTTTCCGGCTGAAACGCCGCCACGTAAACCAGCGCAGCAACATTGTCCGCCACGCCTGCTTCGGTGATCACTGCTCCACCATAGCTGTGGCCCACAAGGATAGTGGGTCCGGTTTGTTGCTTGAGGACAAGGCGGGTCGCATCAACGTCGTCAGCCATGCTGGTGTGTGGCAGTTGAACGATGCTGACCTTCAGGCCTTCTTTTACCAGAAGATCGTAGACCTCGTGCCAGGTCGACCCGTCCATTGTTGCTCCGTGGACCAAAACGACATTGCGCGCGCCAGCCAGCGCTGTCCCCGCGATTCCTGACAGGATTGCCGCCGCTAAAACGAGTTTTTCGATCATCTGGTGCTCCATTCCTTTTGTGGGTTGCACTTGGAGCTTCGAAAATAGAGGAAGAGAATTCCTTCCGTTAGCTGGGTAAATGTGAAAACGCTTATAAAGGATATTTATGAATGGACAGGATCATTCTGAGAGACCTCGCGGTCTTTGAGGTCGTTGCGAGGCTGCAGAGCTTCACGAAAGCCGCCTCCGAACTTGGGATCTCGCAAGCCGCCTTGAGCTACGCGATGACCCAGTTGGAAAACCGGGTGGGAGTGGCCTTACTTGCAAGGACAACCCGCAATGTCGCCGCGACGGAAGCAGGCCTCAGACTGCTCGAGACCCTGAGGCCCGCTCTGCAGAACATCGAGGTTGAGCTGCAGGGCTTGCAGGATATGCGCAGCAGCGTCGCCGGAACGGTGCGGTTGACCACGGTGCAAGTCGCTTACGACGCACTGATCCGGCCGAATCTTCCAGGGTTCCTTTCCACATACCCGCACGTTCGCCTTGAAGTCTCCGTTGATGACAGCCTCGCGGATCTGGTCTCATTAAGTTTCGATGGTGGCATACGGTTCGGATCGTTGGTGGAGAAGGACATGGTCGCTGTTAGCCTGACGAAATCATCACCGACAGTCGTCGTCGCAAGTCTGGACTATCTTGACCGCTCCAAAGGCAGGCCGCTCGATCCCGCAGATCTGCAGGACCACCAGTGCATCAACTATCGGTTCGCTGGGTCCGGGCGGCTTTTCCACTGGCCGCTGGAGAAAAAGGAGGTGCGGCTGGACGTAAGGCCACCGGGTCAACTTATCCTCGACAACGGCGAGGCTATCCGCGCTGCCGCTCTGGATGGCCTTGGTCTCGCGTTTCTCTTCGAGGCACAGGTAGCAGAAGATATCGCTGCGGGAAGGCTCGAAAGAGTGCTGGTGGACTGGGTGAAACCGCTTCCGGGGTTCAGCCTGTTTTACCCAAACCGTCGTCACGTATCGCCTGCGTTCAGAGCCTGGATCGATTATATCAAGGGCACTAACCGTGGTTATTCTTCATGAATGATTGTCAGGGAGCGACGCCGGCGCCGAGCGTCTTCGTGCGGTGTCCCTTTGAACGCCTCGGTGTAGTCATTTATGAATTTCGTAACAGTCCGGTAACCCACCGCCTGCGACAGCCTGGTGATATCGTCGATGCCCAGCATCAGAAGCCGCCGTCCTTCCTGGAGACGGAGGGAACGAATGTAGTCCCCGACACTCATCCCCGTGACGCGCTTGAAATCCCGCGCAAGTGTTTCGGTCTTTTCGCCCGTCCGTCGAGCGGCATCGACCGGGCCAACCGCCTTTCTAAACTGGCTGCGAAAATAATTCGCTGCACGTACCACAGCGTTGAACCGGTGAAGAGTTGCGGGCAACTGGTTTCCAAACGGGTTGTCACCTTGCGAGAGCAGGTGATACGTGATTTCACGCTCCAGAAGTGGCCAGATGACTTTGGCATCGTTTGGTTTGTCGAGAAGCTGCACTGTCCGAAGCAATGCATCTTCCAAAAATCCCGATGGCTGCATCAGCCCGGTGCCCGGCTTCAGGCGCGAAGCCGGACGAAGAGTAAGAAAGCCGCGCATCTCCTCTAGCGTTGTTTGTCGGAGTTCGACGCGCAAGCCTAGAAAGGGACGCTGCGGCGATGCGAGAATTACCTCACCGCATGCCGGGAGACCGACCGAGACAGCGAGAGCAGTGCTGGGCTCGCACGTAACCTGAAACGAGCCGAACGAAATCCGCTTACGTCCGTTCGCGACATAGCTGAAGCTGGGTTCGTAGAACGTTTGAACCGGCTCGCCTGGATGCGATGCGCGCAGCAGGAACACTCCGGGCAGAACCGTGGAGAAGACTCCATCCGCGCCGGTATTTTTCTCGATAAGAGCAGAGATCATTTGAGCGTTTGTCATTGCTATTGTCTCCGTCCAGAAGGCCGGATTTGCCGGCCTCCTGAACAGACTCTCATTCGACGATATCGGTCGATTGAGACAGGTCTTGCCAACGGGCGATTTCCCGATCGACCTTGCCAATCTTCTCACGGGCCATGGCAACGGCGTCGGATCCGGTCAGCAGCCGAACGGGCGGCTCGGCCTGCCCGGCGAGCGTGAGGATCACATTTGCAAGTTTCTTCGGGTCGCCAGCCTGTTTATGGCTGTAGCTGTCATAAGTTGACCGGATCTGCGCCGAGACGGCGGCGTAATCTTCGATCGTCCTGTCGCCGTATCGGACAGACGAGCTGTCGAGAAAGTCGGTTCGCACAAAACCAGGTGCAATGATTGATACCTTGATCCCGAAGGCGGCAACTTCGAGAGCAAGGGATTCCGAGAACCCTTCAACGGCATACTTTGTGGCGCAATAGATGGTCGAGCCCGAGAATCCGACGGAGCCGCCGATCGACGACACATTGAGGACATGTCCGCTGCGCTGCTTGCGCATGACGGGCAGTACCGCGCGGGTTACGTTGAACAATCCGAACACATTCGTGTTGAACTGGCTGACGACGGCGACCGAGCCAATTTCCTCGAATAGTCCCAGCTGGCCGAAGCCGGCATTATTCAGAAGGACGTCGATTCGACCGAAATAGGCGACCGCGGCTTTGACCGCCGTGATAGCCTGCTCCTCATCGGAAACATCGAGCGGAAGAGCCAGAACGTTGTCACCGCAATCCGCGTAGGTCTTGCTGAGCTGCGCAACGTTGCGACCAGTGACAACAACCTTGTCTCCGGCAGCCAAGGCCGCAAGTGCCACTTCCTTGCCAATGCCTCGAGCCGCCCCGGTGATGAACCATACCTTGCTCATTTCACATTCCTCTCGCTTCTGCGCCAGTGCGCGTTGAACACGAGGGAACACTAGCCACTGGGCAAGCAGCGTCGGTAGATCAAGCCTCCGGGAGGATTGCCTATTTCTCTAAAGGCGGCCGGTTGCGTAAATCTCATTCTCTTCCTGATTACCAAGCGCGGCTTTAACCGCAGGAACAACTGCCTCGCCGAAGAGCCTGATGCTCGCCATGAGGTTTTCGTGCGGCAGAGTTCCTGCGCTGTATTTGAGCTGGAAACGTTGAATGCCGAGAGTGGAGATAACAGGAGCAATCTTGGCCGCAACTGTTTGGGGGGATCCGACGTACAGTGAACCGTTCTCGATTTCAGAGACGAATTCATCCGTGGTGACAGGTCCCCAACCTCGCTCCTTCCCAATCCTGTCGCGCATCACCCTGTAATGCGGCCAGTATTCTTCGCGAGCCTTCTCGTCTGTTTCAGCTATAAATCCTGGAGAGTGGACGCCTATCGGCTGCTGTTCCCTGGAGAGCTTGCGTATTGCCTCGCGATATAGGTCGACATAAGGCATGAAGCGGTATGGGCTGCCGCCTATTATTGCCAGCATCAGGGGCAGTCCATACTGCGCAGCCCGAATGACCGAGTTCGGACTGCCACCAACGCCGATCCAGGTCTTCAGCTTCCCCAACTGAACAGGAGGAAATATATTCTGATCCGACAGGGCAGGCCGCGCCGACCAGGTGACCGGCTTCTGTTCAAGCAGCTTTGAAAAGAGGTCCAGCTTCTCTTCGAACAGTGTCTCGTAGTCGTTCAGGGAAAACCCGAACAGCGGAAATGACTCGGTGAAGGAGCCCCGCCCCAAGATTACCTCGGCCCGCCCGTTCGAAACAGCATCAAGCGTCGAGAAACGTTGAAATACCCTGATAGGGTCATCCGAACTCAGGACCGTAACAGCGGAACCGAGCCTGATCCGGGACGTCACGCCCGCAATTGCTGCCAGAACGGTTTCGGGCGAAGACACTGCGAAGTCCTCTCTGTGGTGTTCGCCAATCCCGAAGAAGTCTATGCCGAGTTCATCCGCGAGCTTCGCCTCTTCAACCAGATTTCTAATCACAGTCGCATGAGGTTCCGGTCGACCCATGCTGTCGTGCGTAACGTCACCAAAGGTATCAAGCCCGAATTCTGTTGCCGGTATTTGCATCACGCGTTCCTTCGCTGTCTCGATCGGGGGCTGATCGTTTCATTGATACGACGATAGGCGCTCGTTGCATTCTCCGGAATCTGGATAGTTTCGATTGTGCTGTTCGATTTCATCGATTTGTCGCGCCGATACTGCGTGCGACATGTTGAAAAGAGGACGCCTGTGTCGCTCGATGCGCATCGATAATCGCAGCCGCAATCTCTCACCAGAATGGAACGGTCGCTAATGAGGTGAACAAAGCCCGTCCAGAAAGCGAGCAGCGACGTGCTGCAGACTTGTCAGGTCGTAGCCGCCCTCCTGCACCAACAGGACAGGAAGAGAGACAGCTGCGAGCCGCCTACCTATCTCTTCGAAAGCAGCTGTGGTTACGGACAGCCCCCTCGCCGGATCGCTCGCCAGCGCGTCAAAACCGAGCGAAACGACCACAGCCGCAGGGTCGTGTTGGAGTGCTGCAGCCAGGATGTGTTTGACACCTTCAAGATACTCCGTGTCGCCCGCCTCCGCTTCCAAGGAATAATTCAGGTTCGACCCCTCGGAAGAGATACCACCTACTTCTCCACGAAAACCCGTGAAGTGAGGGAAATAATTAGCAGGGCTTCGGTGAATAGACGCGAAAAAGACACCCGCCTCGTGCCAGAATATGTCCTGCGTTCCGTTGCCATGGTGGACATCCAGATCGACGATTGCAATGCGCTTTCCCCCCGAGGCAAGTCGCCGCGCGGCAATCGCGGCGTTGTTCAAGTATGTTGCGCCTCCTCCATAATCTCGTCCGGCGTGATGACCCGATGGACGGCAAAGCGCGTAGACCCGGCGCTCGCCCTCCATCAGCAGATGCGCTGCAGTGACGGCGGTCTGAGCTGCCCAATAAGCGGCATGCCACGTACCCTCGCCCACCGGAGTGATCTGGTCCCGCAGATGAAATCCGGCCTTTGCGACAACGGACCAGTCAGCTCGGTAGGTCGCGCTTCCCGCCGGGAATATCGAGGGAAACACCCGTCCAGGTAAACCGCTGTTTTTCCACTCGCTAAAGGCGGTAGAAAGGAACTCCAGATAAGCGTCCGAATGGACGGCGGAGATTGGATCAAGCCCATGATCGGACGCCTCCACGATATGGCAACCTGCTCGCTCCGCAGCTCGGAGGAGCGCGTCCAGGCGTTCGGAAACGTCGCGGCTGGCGCGCAGGACGCCGTTCTCGACCACGTCGCCCGCGACATGGGCCCGATGAGCTTCCGAATACACCGCTTTCATCTCAAGCCGCCGGTCCGATCCCTGCCAAGCACACGTACTTGATCTCGAGGTACTCGGAGATGCCGTACCTGGAGCCTTCCCGCCCGAGCCCCGATTGCTTGACGCCGCCGAAAGGGGCTGCCTCGCTACCGATTAGGCCCGTGTTGACGCCCACCATACCCGCCTCGAGGGCCTGCCCGAGGCTCGGCAGGTCAGCGATCTCGCTACCGTCGAATGGATCGCTCACTGTGATGCGCCCATCGGAGGGGGATTCGACCCATGTTCCCGCCACGAAGGCGCGGTCACGCAGCAGTTCGGGCTCCCGAAGCCCGAGGTCTCGAAAAATGGTCATGGTTGATTGTCCTGAGATTAGGCCGGGATCAGCACGGCGTCATCGCTGTCCCAGCCAAGGGAAAGTGACTGGGCCGGCCTGATGTCGATATTGGTCCCGACGTTCGGCACCTTGGCGACGACCGTCGATGTCTCGTTGAGTCTGACATGAACCCGCTTGTGGTCTCCGAGGTAGATGACCTCCTCGACCGTCCCGCCAAACGTGTTGGGACATGCTTCAGCCGGATCGAGCTTCACCCGCTCCGGCCGTACGGATACGAGGACCCTTTGCCGCTCCTTGAACGAAAGGCTGCTGCGGACGTACATGCGGTGACCCGAGTCGGTCTCGACTGCATAGTCTTCTCCGGCACGCCCGGATATCTCGCCGACGATACGGTTGTTTTCGCCGATGAAACCCGAGACGAAAGAGGTCGCGGGGCGTTCGTACAGCTCGGTCGGCGGAGCCAGCTGTTCGATCTTCCCTGCGTTGAACACGGCGACCCGGTCCGACATCGTCAATGCCTCCGACTGGTCGTGCGTTACATAAACCACGGTTATGCCAAGGCGTTCGTGTAGATGCTTGATTTCGAGCTGCAGATGCTCGCGGAGGTTCTTGTCCAGAGCCCCGAGAGGCTCGTCCATCAGGACCACATCGGGCTCGAACACAATGGCACGCGCGAGGGCGATGCGCTGCTGCTGTCCGCCGGAAAGCTGCGCGGGCTTCCGCTCGCCAAGCGCCGCCATCTGTACCACGTCGAGAACCCGCCGCACCCGCTCCGTCCGCTCGGCCTTAGGCATCTTGCGTACGCGCAACGGGTACTCCAGGTTCTCCGACACGGTCATGTGCGGAAATAGCGCGTAATTCTGGAACACCATGCCGATGTTCCTGCGATGCGATGGCACGGACTCAAGCGAGCGGCCGGCGATGCGGATGTGTCCGCCGCTTGGAGCCTCGAACCCCGCGAGCATCATGAGACTTGTCGTCTTACCCGAACCGGATGGCCCGAGCATCGTCAGGAACTCACCCTGGGCGATCGAAAGGTTGAGGTTGTCCACAACCAGATTGTGACCATCGTAGCTCTTGTCTACGTTTATGAATTCGACGTAACTTGATGATGACATAGCGGTTCCCCTTTTTTGCTGATGCGCTTATGCCGTTGCGAAGACCGGAGGTCGCTTGCCTGACCAGGGCTGGGCTTCCTCGAGCTGCGCGGCGAGCCGGAAAAGCGTTTCCTCATCATTGAAGCGCCCGGTGAACTGAGTTCCCACGGGCAGTCCTCCGGCCGTCCAGGCGAGCGGGACGCTCATGGAGGGTAGACCTGCCATGTTCGCGAAGGTGGTGAACGCGAGGAACTGGAGGAAGCGCTCCATGACCTCTTCGCCGCCGTGGACATCCGCGTCGAAGTGCCCCAGAGCGGGCGGCGGTGAACCAAGGGTGGGCGTCAGCCAGACATCGAAATCGCCGAGGAAGTTCGCGATGGTCCGGCCCACACCGTGGAACCAGTTCAGGTCCACGAGGTAGTCCGCCGCGGTGATCCTGGAGCCGACCCCAAAGAGGTACTGATTGAAGATTTCAACTTGCGCGGCAAGTGTCTCAGCGGGAACGTTCCTGCTACGGGCCAGTGAGGTGATCGCCCGTGTAGCGGTCATCGCCCAGAAGCGCTTGTAGTAGGTCCGATAGGTCTCGGCATCCAGGCTGGGGCGGGCCTCGACCACCTCGTGTCCAAGGCTCTCGCAGAGCTTGGCCGCCGAGACCGTTGCGGCGACACAGTCAGGATCGACATGGGTGCCGAGCAGCGATTCCGTCGTGAAGGCGATCCTCAGCCTGCGGGGGGCGGAACGGAGTGCCTGCACGTAATCGATCACCGGTTGGGGAGCGGTGTATGGGTCCCCCGCCATCGCCCCTCGTGTCGCGTCGAGCAAGGCGGCGCTGTCGCGTACGGTTCTCGAAAGGACGTGCTCGTTCACGATGCCGCCAGTGCTGTCACCGAGATCCGGACCCAGGCTTATTCTTCCCCTTGAGGGCTTGAGCCCGAACAGGCCGCAGCACGAAGCGGGGATACGGATCGACCCCGCTCCGTCGCCACCGTGAGCGGCCGGGACGATCCCCGCGGCCACGGCTGCCCCTGCTCCGCCACTCGAACCTCCGCTCGATCGAGCCGTGTCCCACGGGTTCTTCGTCGCGCCAAACAACTTTGGCTCCGTGGTCCCCAGTGTTCCGAACTCGCAGAGGTTCGTTTTCCCGAACGTGCTGAGGCCCGCCTTGCGATATCTGCGCATCAGTTCGCTGTCATGATGCGGGATGAAGTCTTTGGTGATCTCCGACGCGCCCGACGTAGGTATACCCGCCATGTGGCAGTAGAGGTCTTTCACAAGAAAGGGTGCTCCGGCGAAGGCAGTGTCCGGAGAGGCACTTCCCGCCTCGGCCCGCGCCTCTTCGTGGAGCGGCCTGATGATGGCGTTCACCTGCAGGTTCACTCGCTCCGCGCGCCGTATGGCCGCCTCAAGGAGTTCCGATGCAGTCACATCCCCGGATTTGACCAGTGCGGCCTGGGCAGTCAGATCGAGGTCTACGAATTCGTCCATGGCCATCGCTCACATCCCCAGTTCGGACGAGGCGTCGTCGAGAGCCGCGGCGATACCATCGACCAGTTCCCCGACCTGGGATTCAGTCATGACGAATGGCGGGCAGATGGAGATAACGTCGCCCATGTTGCGGATCATGACACCGTGTGCGCGGCAGCGCCGTTCAACGAGCGCTCCCACTTTGAGAGCGGGATCGAAGGGAGTTCTGGTGGACTTGTCCGCGACCAGTTCGATTCCCGCGAGGAAACCCGCGCCTCGGATTTCGCCGACCATGGGGTGATCCGCGATGGTCGCTTCGAGCCTGCCGAACAGGTGGCCGCCGAGTTCGCGTGCGCGGGTGGGGATATTCATCTCGCGGTAGGTGCGAAGGACTTCGGCAGCCACGGCCGCGGTCACGGGGTGTCCCGAATACGTGAAGCCGTGACCAAAGACGCCGATGCGGTCCGCTTCATCGGCTATAGTCTGGTAGACATGATCACCGATCACCGCAGCGGCGATCGGCATGTAACCGGACGAGAGCCCCTTAGCGATGGACATCATGTCCGGAACGAAACCGAACGTCTCGCAACCGAACCAATTTCCGCTACGGCCGAAGCCGCAGACGACTTCGTCGGAGAGCAGCAGGATGTCGTTTCGGGTCATAACCTCGCGGACACGGTGGAAGTAATCCCCCGGAGGAGAGACGACACCGCCCGCGCCCATGATCGGCTCGGCGATCATCGCGGCGATGGTGTCGGCACCTTCGGTAGCGATCAGCGTCTCGAGATCGCCGATCAGCCGGTCGCAATAAGCCTCCTCCGTTTCGCCGGGCAGAGCGTTCTTGTAGAAATGGGGCTTCTCCGCGTAGACGACGTTGAGGCCAGGAAGGTTGAAGCTCTCGTGCATATGCGGCAGGCCACCCAGAGCCGCCCCCATCACGGTGCTTCCGTGGAAAGCCCCCTTGCGGCTGATGATCTTCCGTTTGGACGGCTTCCCCCGCGCAATGTTGTAGAACCAGGCGAGCTTGACCATCGTGTCGTTGGCCTCCGAGCCGGAATTGACCAGGAACACCCTGCTGCCCGGGATCGGGGACAGTTCAGCGATCTGCTCGACCACGTCCGCGCACGGGTCATTAGAGCGGTGGTTGAAGGTGTGGTAGGTGGCGAGCGTCTTCATCTGCGCTGCCGCCACCTCCGCCAGACGGTCGTTCTCGAAGCCGAGCGATGCGCACCACAGCCCTCCCATTCCCTCGAGGTACCGGTTTCCCAGTTCATCAAGCACGTAACATCCCTCTCCCTTGGATATCATCAGAGGGCCATCGATCTCATGGCGACGGGGATTGGTCTGCGAGTGAAAGTGGTACGCCATGTCGCGTGACTTGAGGGAATTAAGCACGACAGCCTCCTAAGCAATCTTGTTTTTTATAACTTATAAGTTATCAGATGGATTTGGCAACCGTCGTTATCGCTTTTGGATAAAAATCGTCATCTGGAGTGCATCGCGCCGGTATAAGATATAAGTGATTAATCGAAGCGTCCGGACCAGGGCCGAGAGCGTAGGATAAGGGGCTAAGACGATGAGTGTGATGGACATGCAGCCAGGGGAGATGGGGAGCCTTTCGGCAAGGATCTACGCGAAGCTTCGTGAGGGTCTGATCGTAGGGAGTTTTGCTCCTGGCGAACGGCTTTTGATGCAAGAGCTCGCGGAGAAGCTCGGCACCAGTGTCACCCCGGTGCGCGAGGCGTGCCTGCGTCTGGTTAGTGAGCAGGCATTTGAACTTCGTTCGGGTCGATTTGTCATCGTCCCTGAACTTAGTCGGGACCGCTATGTCCAAATAAAAGTCATACGCACTGCTCTTGAGGGACTCGCTGCTGAACTGGCAACAGAGAATGTGTCAGCGGCAGATATCCAGCAGCTAAAAAACTCCCACGACGCTTTTGTCGCGAGCGAGAAATCTGATGACTTTGAGGCTGCAAGATCGGCGAACAGGTCTTTCCATTTCGGCGTCTATCGCCTTTCTAAAATGCCGATGCTCATCGCCCAAATTGAGACAATGTGGGTGTCGATGGGCCCCATCTTGAACGTGTATTATCGCGAAATCCCGCACGATTACGTTGGCGCGGAAGAGCATGAGCACCTCCTGGACGCTCTCCGGTTAAAAGACAAGAAGAGGGCTCGGGCGGCGATCGAAAACGATATTGCGCGAGCGTCCAAAAGCTTCCTGCGGTATTTTGAAGAACGCGAGCTAGCTTAGCCCCCGTCAACCTGGACTTTAGTTTGCAACTTCGGCAACACGCGGCGTGCGCAAGCCCGCCGTCTCGCCGCCATCGACTGTGATCACTGTTCCGTTCACATACGTCGACTGCTCGGAGAGCAGCCATGCGACGACATCTGCGACCTCTTTGGGAGTGCCGAAGCGGTTGGCGGGTATTCGAAGTTCAAGCTGTTTTTTGCGCAGCGGGTCCGCCATGATCTTATCCATCATGCGTGTGGCGATCTGACCGGGGCAGACGGCGTTGAACCGGACTTCCTCCCCGAATTCGAGTGCCAGCGCCTCGGTCATGCCGATCACGGCCGCCTTGGAGGCGCAGTAGACAGCGAGCCCCTCCTCTCCGGTCTTGCCCGCGATGCTGGCAATGTTGACGACAGACCCGCGCCCCTTCCGCAGCCCCTCTAGAGCATGCCTCGTAAAAAGGAAAGCGCTGCGGGCGTTTACTGCGAGCACCTCGTCCCAGTCCGACTGGCTGGCCTCCGCGAACGAAATGCGCCTGGACATGCCCGCGTTGTTGACGAGGCCGGAAAGCTTTCCGCCCCCCAGCTCCAACGCCTTATGCACGACGAGCTCGCAGTCGCTTTCCCGGCTTACGTCGCTCGGAATGAAGATAACACCCGGATTAGCGGCGGCCAGTGCCTCTCCCGCGGTGTGATCCCTACCTGTGGCGAGGACCTGTTTACCGGCTGCGGCCAGTACTTCCACGCAAGCCCGGCCGATACCGTGTGTAGAACCTGTAACGATGATCATTCCTGAAATACTCCCATTAGTCGACCGGGGACTTGTTGGCGGCCGCGCGGTGTTGAACGAATGCCCCGAAACCCATAAGGGCAGCCGAAACGATGACGAGCAGGGTCGACATCGCGAGGATAGACGGGTCGATGTTATCTCTGAGGCCGTCGAACATCTGGCGGGGCAGCGTCCGCTGGCCTGGACCGCTGATGAACAGCGCCACGACCACCTCGTCGAAGGAGAACACAAAGGCGAAGAGCGCTCCCGATATGACGCCAGGCGCGATCAGCGGAAGCGTGACGGTCCGGAACGCGTGGAAGGGGGGCGCCCCCAGACTCGCCGCTGCGCGTACGAGGTTCGTGTCGAAGTTCTTGAGGGTCGCCGTGACCGTGATCACGACGAAGGGAACCGCCAGAACCGCGTGAGCCAGAACGAGGCCGAGGAAGGACGCCACCAGGCCGAGCTTGGCAAAGAAGAAGTACATCCCAACCCCGCTGATGACCACCGGAACGATCATCGGAGAGATAACGACCGCGAGGATTGTCGATCTGGCAGGCAGAGATCCTCTCGACAGGCCGAGAGCCGCGATCGTCCCAAGGGCACTGGCAACGACGGTCGCTCCTGCCCCGATGAGAAGGCTGTTCATCAACGCCGACATCCAGGGCTGTGGCTGGAGTATCTTGTAATACCACTGCAGCGAAAACCCGGGCAGTGGATATGACAGGAAATTGGCAGAGCTGAAGGAGATCGGAATGATGGCCAGCGTCGGACCGATCAGGAAGACCATGGCCAGGATGCAGAACGCTATCTGCAGGCGTCGGATGCTTGAAGGCATGGCTCACTCCATTCCCACGATACGGCCGATGCCCACGATCTTGCCGACGATGATGTAAAGGGCGAGGATACAGCTCAGAAGCAAGACTCCAAGAGCCGCGGACATGCCCCAGTTGATGGTGGTGTTGGCGTAGAACGCTACGAAGTAGCTGAGCATCTGGTCCGACGCGCCGCCAACGAGCGTCGGCGTTACGTAATATCCGGCCGCGATGATGAACGTCAGGAGACATCCTGCTCCTACGCCCGGCAGCGTCAACGGGAGGTAGACCCGCAGAAACGTGGTGACGGGGCCAGCGCCGAGGGAGGATGATGCGCGCACGAATGACGGTGGAATGCCTTTCATAACGCTCACGAGCGGCAGGACCATGAACGGCAGCAGGATGTGTACCATCGCTATGTAAAGCCCGGTCCTGTTGAACACGAGCTCAAGCGGCGCGTTGGTCAGTCCCGCCGCCTGCAGCGCGCGGTTCACTATTCCCTCTTTCTGTAGGATCACGATCCAGGCGCTCGTCCGCACCAGAAGCGAAGTCCAGAAGGGCAGCAGGACACAGGCCAGCATTATGGCCGAGAATCGACCGCCCACCGCCACGACGGCATTCGCGATCGGGTAGGCCAGCAGGACGCATATGACCGTGACGAAGCCACTGATTGTCAGCGTGCGCGCGAGGGTGGAAAGAAACAGCCGCTCCTCCGGAGGGGCGAGTTTGATACCTCCGTCGTCTCCAGGCCTGAGGTCGACCGCCGACAGCAGGTAGAAGGCAGTCAGCGCTGAGCCATTGCGCTGGATCGCTCTCCAGTACGAGGGATCATTCCATTGTTCGTCGAGGCCTACCAGGTATTCCCGGGCAGAGGTTATCTCGGCGGTTTTTGCGTTTCTCACCGTCTTCGCCAGGAGGCTACGGAACCCGGTGATCTCGTAGTTCAGCCGACGGCCCGCTTCCGCCAGGACGTTCGGCTGAACGTCGGACCGTATGTCCGCCACGAGCGCGTCGAAGGCCAACGAAGGCGGATCGGACCGCCCGTCCCATGTCCGCAGGGCCTCCAACGTCCGGGGAAGAGCGCCGCGAACCTCGGGGTTGTTGACCGCGTAGAAGAGCATTGTACCGAGCGGAAGTACGAATGCGAATACGATGAAGGCGACAAGAGGTCCGATCAAGGCAAGGGAAATCATTCTCTGGCGTCTTCGATCGGCGCGGAAACCGGCCGCCAGCGCGGAAGCGCGCCCCGGCCGGCCGGCGGCAGCCCCCGAGGGCTGCCGCACCATGATACCGGAGGTCACTGAGCCCGCCATGTCGCGAACCTCGCCTCCAGGGCTTCGCCGTTATCCGCCCAGAACTCGGTGTTCAGCCCGACGGCGGACTTGAGGTTTACCTCCGTCGTCGGGAGGTCTTTTGCCAGTTCCGGCTTCATGCTCTGTATGGCTTTCTTGTTGGTCACCCCGTACGCGATATACTGCGGGAATGCAGACTGGGCCGCGTCCGAAGCTGCGAAGGCGATGAACTTCTGCGCGTTCTCGCGGTTCGAGCTTCCCTTCACGATGCCCCAGTAGTCGATACCGTAGACCTGGCCATCCCAGATGAGGGCGAAGTTCTTGCCGGAAGCGTTGGCGGCGGTCACGCGGCCGTTAAATGTCGCGGTGGCGACCACGTCACCCGCCGCGAGACGTTCCAGGGATTCGGCTCCGGACGTCCACCAGATGATATCGCCCTTGATCTGGTCGAGCTTCGCAAACGCGCGGTCCTGCCCGGCCTTTGTCGCGAGGGCCCTGTAGACTTCGCCCGGAGGCACCCCGTCGGCCAGAAGGGCGATTTCGAGCGTCATCTTGGCTGTCTGTCGGAAACCCCTCTTCCCTGGCCACTTCTTCATGTCCCAGAAGTCTGTCCAGGTCCGCGGTCCATCGGCAGTTTTGGACCTGTCGTAGCTGGGAACCATCGACCACACGAAAGCTCCCACGCCGCAGTCACTGTAGGCCTCGGGAATGAAGTCGTCCCTGTTGGCGATCTTGCTCCAGTCGAGCTCCTCGAACAGCCCTTCCGCGCAGCCGGAAAGTAGCGTGTTTTGCTCGACCTGCATGACGTCCCAGGAGACGCTGCCGCTGGCGACCATAGCACGAACCTTCGCCATCTGGCCCGAATAGGAATCCTCGGTGACGGCGACGCCGGATGACTTCGCGAAGGGCTCGAAAAACGCCTTCCGCTCCGCGTCCTGGAGAACGCCGCCGGCTCCCACGACCGTCAGCTTGCCGGGTTCAGCCAAGCTCATCGACGAGACGCCAAGGCCGGCGAGCAAAACCAGCCCGCCAATGAAATCGCGATAAAGCATGATACCTCTCCTCATTGTGCCACCCACCGATTGAACCGCTGCTGCAGCTCCTCCTCATGATCCACCCAGAACGGCGTGCTCAACGCGAGCGCGCCGGCCATGTTGTTTTCGGCTGTCGGCAGCTGCGGTGCGATATCCGGGGAAATGCTGGACGTCGCCTTCGCGTTGGTGACGCCGTAGACCATCTTTTCGGCGAAAGCCTTCTGCGGCTCTGGGCTGGTCATATACGCGACAAGGTCGAAAGCCTTCTCACTGTTCCCGCCCTTGGGGATGGCCCAGAAGTCCATCGCGTAAAGCTGGTTTGTCCAGGACATCCTGAAATGCTTGCCCTGCCGGTTGGCGGCGATGACGCGGCCGTTGTAGGCGGAAGTCATCGTGACCTCGCCCGAGGCCAGCCATTCCATCGGCTGCGCGCCGCTCTCCCACCACTGGATATTCGGTTTCAGTTGATCGAGCTTGGCGAATGCCCTGTCCTGCCCTTCCTTCGTCGCCAGGACCTTGTACAGTTCCTCAGGCTTCACCCCGTCGGCGAGCAGCGCGATCTCGATCGTCATGCGAGCCTGTTTGCGCAGTCCGCGCTTGCCCGGCCACTTCTTGACGTCCCAGAAGTCCGCCCAGGATGTGACGCCTGTGGTCTTGTCCCCGTCGTATGCGAGGATTTTCGACCAGACAAAGGCCCCCACTCCGCAGTCCGACTTGGCCGGACCGATGATGTCTGCTGAATTCGGCAGGCTCTTCCAGTCGAACGTCTCGAGAAGGCCCTGGTCGCACGCCAGGATCATCTCGTTCTCGTCCATTTGCACGACGTCCCACGTCGTCGTGCCGGTCTCCACCATCGCCTTCACCTTGGCGATGCCTCCCGTGTACGACTCCTCGATAAGAGGCGCGCCGGACTTCTTTTCGTAAGGCTTGAAGAGCGTCTCGCGCATAGCCTCCTGAGTTGCGCCGCCGAAGCCAACGACCGTGAGATCGCGGGCGAGTGTCGGTGTCGCCGCCGCGAGGCAGGCGACCGTGGCCATCAATGTTATAAACCGGTTTCTCATTGGTTCCCCTTTTTTTTGAGATAAGGTTTTGTCGTTATGCGGCGGCTGACCTCGCAAGATCAGCCATGGTGGCGTCGATGAGCTCAAGGGTGTCGTCTAACACCGTCTGATCGTGACTAAGCGACAGGTAGAGCCGCTTGAGCTGGAGGGGCTGGAAAATCTGCCGGCCCGTGATCAGGGCCCGGCGGAACCGCATGTCGAGCTCGTTGTCGTTCCGTAGAAGGTCGGCATACTCCTTGAACTCGCCCTCGAAGAAGTACACGAGCCAGACGGAACCGAAGCCCGCGGTCTGGGCCCTGATGCCGTGCCGCGCGATGATTGCGTCGATCTGTTTGCGGAGATAGCTGCCGAGGTCGAAAAGGCGGTCGTAGACGCCCGGCTTCGACAACTCCTGGACGGTAGCCTTCACGGCGGCCATAGAGGAAGGGGTGCCGTTGAAGGTCCCTCCCATGAAGACCGCTCCCTCGCCGGTCCGGCCCACGCGTTCCATGATGTCCCGCCGGCCGGCAACCAGCCCGATCGGATAGCCGCTGGTGGCAGCCTTGCCGAAGGTGGCGAGGTCGGGCGTGATGCCGACGATCGACTGGTATCCGCCGAGAGCGTGCCGGAACCCGGTAATCACCTCGTCGAAGATCAGGATCACGCCGTTTTCGGAGGTGATCCTCCTCAGATCGCGCAGGAACTGGTTCTGAGCGACGACCGCTCCCATGTTGTGCGCGATCGGCTCGATGATGACAGCGGCCACCTCGCCCGGATTGGCCCGGATGTATTCCTCCACCGCCGTGGCGTCGTTGTAGGGAAGTATCTTGGTGTAGCGTGCCGCGTCGTAGAGGATACCGTCGGACATGGGGTCGAAAGCGTCGATCATCTGCCGGCTGGACTGCCCGTTCATTGCGACGTAGTCATGCCAGCCGTGGTAGCCGCCTTGGAACTTGATGATCTGCTTGCGCCCGGTATAGGCGCGGGCCAGGCGCAGGGCGTGATACGTGGCTTCCGATCCGCTGCTGCAGAAGGCGACCTGGTCGGCGCATGGAATGGACTTCACGAGGAGCTCGGCGACCTCGACCTCAAGTTCGAGAACTCCGGCCCCGACCAGATCAAGGCTCTCGCCAACTCTTGCAATGGCCCGGGAGATCGCGGGATTTCTGTGCCCGAGAACGTTTGCACCGAAGGCGCAGTGGTAGTCGGTGTATCGGGTGCCATCCGCGTCGTATAGGTACGGGCCATTGGCCCTGGCAAACGCGATCGGCGATCCAAGGCGTCGGCTGGGGCTGAGAAGACCGCCGGGTATCACCGCCTCGGCGCGGCTTGCGATTAGTTCGTTGTTGCTTGCCATCAAGCCGCTCCCCCGATGTTTTCGAGAACCACCGCGCGGATCCCGTCGGCGTCGAGGCGGTAGTGCCTGTAGAGGTGCGTGGGCGGAGCGATCAGGCTGTACTCGTCCCGGATGCCGTGACGTACGAGGCGGGCCCCTTTCCCCTTCTCTGCGAGAACCTCGGCAACAGCGCCACCCAGACCGCCGAGGATGTTGTGTTCTTCGACAGTGAGGATGATTTTCGAGCGCGCCGATGCCTCTATGATGGCTTCCTCGTCCAGAGGCTTGATCGAGTGCATGTCGATCAGGCCCACGGAATGACCGGCTGCGCTGAGCTCCTCCATCGCCTTTTTCGCACCGTGGACCGGGTAGCCCGCGGCGATAATGGTGACGTCGTCGCCGACCCCGTGAACCACGGCCTTCCCGAGCTGGAAGTCCACGCCGTTTTCGTACACGACAGGATCGTGACCGCGGTGGATGCGGAAGTAAATCGGAAGAGGGTAATCGACCGTCGCCTTCAGGGCGGCCGCCAGTGCGGGTCCATCCGCCGTGGAAACGACAGCGAGATTGGCGATGGTCCTGGTAATCGCGATGTCTTCGGTCGCGTGATGGGACGTGCCGTAGAACCCAAGCGAGATGCCTGTGTGGTGACCGATGAGACGGACAGGCTGCTTGCAGTAGGCGACGTCCATCCGGATTTGCTCGCAGCAGAGAAGAGCCAGGAACGAGGCGAACGTGGCCACGTAGGGAATGACTCCGGTCGTCGCCATGCCGGCGGCTGCCGAGACCATGTTCTGCTCGGAGATGCCGAACTGCACGAACCTCTCGGGAAAACGCCTGGCGAATTCGTTGAGGCCATTCGAGTACTGGAGGTCGGCTGTTCCGGCCATGACCGGATGGCCGGCTTCTGCCAGCTCGATCAGCGCGTTCGACAGCGTCGGCAGCGACGGCGCGCGGCGGTTCACTTCGCGGTATTGCCACGAGTCCTTGGAAATCAGCTGGTTCATTATGAAATCACCGTCTTGAGAATGGTTTCGCGGGCGTTGTCTTCGTCTTCCGCGCCGAGATACCCGAGGTGCCAACCGGGCTCGGTCTCCATGTAATCGATGCCCTTGCCCTTCACCGTCTGCGCAATTATGCAGCAGGGCCTGGTGCGCCCGGTGTCCGCCTTCACCTGCCGGAGAAGCGTCGTGAGGGCATGGACGTCGTGCCCGTCGACGGTGTGGACCTGCCATCCAAAAGCCCGCCACTTCTCGTCCAGCGGCTCCACGGCGAGGACATCGTCAACTTTGCCATCGAGCTGGTAACCGTTTCGGTCGACGATAGCGACGAGGTTGGAGAGGCCGTGACTGGAAGCGGAAAGCGCCGCCTCCCAGACCTGTCCCTCCTGCATTTCCCCGTCTCCGAGCAACACGAACGCGTTGAAGTCCCGCTTCTGGAAGCGCGCGCCGAGAAGCATTCCGACGCCGTTTGAGAGGGCATGACCGATCGAACCGGAACTGAAGTCCACGCCCGGCACCTTCGTCATGTCAGGGTGATCGCCAAGGGGGCTTCCAAGACGGGTATAGGTGTCCAGCCAGCTCGGATCGAAGAAGCCGAGGTCGGCGAGGATAGGGAACAATCCGACAGCGGCATGACCCTTCCCCATCAGGAACCGGTCACGATCCGGCCAGGCGGGCTCGCCCTTTTTGATGTTCATCACGTCATAGTAGAGCGCCGCGAATATCTCGGCGCAAGAAAACACCGATGTGTAGTGACCAACCTTGGCGATGGAGATCAGCCGAATCGTCTCGAGCCGGACGAACTGGGCGCGTTCGCGCAAAAGCTCCACCTTGGCTTCAGACAATGGATCACCGTCTCGGCCCATCGGTGGATGGCCGTCATATATATTTAACGCTGTCACGGATATGCTCCCGTTGTTCCCTAACTTATAAGTTATAAGATATAGAGAATCGAGACAAAGGCAACATGGATTTTTTGACAACGTGACAGGTCGATAAAATCGAACGTAACGGATCAAATTATGCAGCTTTTATCGAACGATGAAAAAGCAGAAGTTGTCTCCATCGAATTCAGCCATCCCAACGGAGCAAAGCAAATGACCAAGGTACTCGTCCTCTACTACTCGTCCTACGGCCACATCGAGACAATGGCGGGCTCAATCGCTGAAGGCGCCCGAAGCGCCGGCGCCGACGTTACGGTCAAGCGCGTCCCGGAAACTGTCCCGCTCGAAATTGCCGAAAAGTCCCATTTCAAGATCAACCAGGAGGCACCGATTGCGACGGTCGCGGAACTCGCCGACTATGACGCGATCATCGTCGGTACCGGCACTCGCTTCGGCCGGATGTCGTCGCAGATGGCGGCGTTCCTCGATCAGGCCGGCGGCCTTTGGGCTCGTGGCGCTCTGAACGGCAAGGTGGGCGCGGCATTCACATCCACCGGCACCCAGCACGGCGGCCAGGAAACCACCCTGTTTTCCATCATCACCAACCTCATGCATTTCGGCATGGTCATCGTCGGCCTGCCCTATAGCCATCAGGGGCAGATGAGTATGGACGAGATTGTAGGTGGCGCTCCTTATGGTGCAACAACGATTGCCGGTGGCGACGGTTCTCGCCAGCCGTCGCAGATCGATCTCGCCGGTGCCTTCCATCAGGGCGAGATCGTCGCCCGCACTGCGGCCGCTCTTGTCGCTGCGCGTAACTAAACCCGCATAGTTCACTCCTACAACTGAGCTCCAACCAGACCAGCCGATTGCGATCGGCTGGCAAGGAGAAGTCATGTCCTTGCTTTTCTCAAACAAGATCGTTGCGGTCACCGGTGCAGGCTCTGGGATAGGCCGAGCTATTGCACTTGGCCTCGCTCGTGACGGCGCGACAGTGCATCTGGCTGATCGGGATGCCGATGCTCTCGCAGAGGTTGCAGACCTAATCCGTTCTGAAGACGGGCGGGCATTTACCACCCAACTCGACGTCTCGAGCGAGCTTCAAGTTGTCGGATGGATCGAGCAGATCGGCTCTACGTCTGGCCGTCTCGATGCGGCCTTCAACAATGCGGGTATCACCGGCCCGGCGAAGCGCATCGAAGACTATTCTCTCGAGGATTTTCAGCGGGTAATCGCTGTCAATCTGCAGAGCGTCTTTCTGGGAATGAAGTACCAGATCCCGCTGATCAGGCGCAGCGGCGGTAGTTCTATCGTAAACACGGCTTCCGTCGCCGCTTTGACGGGGCCGGGAGGCATGAGTGCCTATGCCGCCTCCAAACATGGCGTGCAAGGGCTGACCCGGGTTGTCGCGATGGAAAATGCGGCGCACGGCATCCGCGTCAACGCGATTGCGCCCGGCTGGACTGAAACGCCAATGGTTGTGGCAAACAGCCAACAAAACCCCGCCTTCGCCGCACTTGCGCAGAGCGCCATTCCCGCCAAACGCGGCGGCAGGCCGGAGGAAATCGCGGCCGCGGCAATCTGGCTTGCCTCCGACGCCGCCTCCTATGTCACCGGACACATGCTGACCGTCGATGGTGGCATGACGATTGGTGGCTTCGAACTTTGACGCTCAATCTTGAAGGGAACATCCCATGTCTGACCAAAACGAAGTATTGAAAGCAGTCGTCCGCCGCAACACACTCGAAGTGCAGTCTGGCGGCAACTTCGAACTTTTTGACGAGCTTTTCGCCGACGACTTTCTGGACCACACACCGCAGCCAGGGGGGACGCCAGATAAGGAAGGAGCGCGTCGTCTTTACCACGCGCTGCGCGAAGCCTTCCCGGACTTCCACGCCGAAATTCACTGGCAAGCGGTCGACGACGACATCGTGACGACTTTCAAGACCTATCACGGCACGCATCAGGGCGTCGTCCTTGGTATCGCGCCAACGGGCCGCCAGATCAAGTTCGAAACCGTCGACGCCATGCGCATTCGCAACGACCAGATCGTCGAACACTGGGGTGTCGCCAATCTCTATTATCTTCTGCAGCAACTCGACGCCCTGCCATCCTCGGCTCCCAAAGTGCCGGAACATTAAGGATCACCACAATGAGCAACAGCAACATTCTCGACGGCAAGGTCGTCATCGTAACCGGCGCATCAAGCGGCATTGGCCGTGCGATCGCCATCCGTGCTGCCGAACATGGCGCCAAAGCAGTTATCGTCTCTGACGTCGTGGAAGCACCGCGCGAAGGCGGTGAACCGACTGCCTCCGAGATCAGAAAACTGGGGGCCAAATCCGTCTTCGTGAAAGCAGACGTCAGTCGCAAGGCCGACAACGACGCCCTCGTTGCGGCAGCAGAAGAATTCGGCGGCGTCGACGTCATGGTCGCAAATGCAGGCATTACGCTGAAGACAGACGGGGTGGAGGTTCCGGAAGACGATTACCGCCGCCTGATGTCTGTCAATCTCGATGGCCCGCTGTTTGGAGCGCAGGCAGCTGCGCGTCAGATGAAGGCACTGGACAAGCAGGGCAGCATTGTCCTCATGGCAAGCATGGGCGGTATCTCCGGGGCCGGCATCACAGTCGCCTACTCGACCAGCAAGGGCGGTGTCGTGCTGATGGCCAAATCATTGGCCGATGCTCTTGGCCCCGACGGTATCCGCGTCAATGCAGTCGCACCCGGCACCATCGACACGGAACTCCTTCGCACCAGCCCCGGTATTGCCCAGGCCTCCGAGGGTTTCCGCCAGAGAACACCTCTTCGCCGGCTTGGCAAACCGGCAGAAGTCGGAGATGCTGTGGCTTTCCTCGGCTCGGACCTGTCGAGCTATGTGTCGGGCACCGCGCTCCTGGTGGATGGAGGGCTGCTTTCCGTTATCTGATTTCTCGACCCTCCAGTCGGACCCGCGCCCTCAAAAGCGCGGGTTTTTCTTTGCCTGCATCATTCGATTTTCTCGACGATAATCGGCGATATTATCCAGCTTTTTCGTTTGTTCGGATGGTGGCAATTTCTCCTCACGACGCAGCCACGGTGGCTACGCCCTAAACTTAAGGAGAACGTCCATGTCTTATTCCGAAGCATTCGCCCAGCGCGTTGAAACTCTCTCCCATTCGGCCCTCATCAACGGCGTCACGCCTCTCACCGGCCGTGTCCTGCTGGCGGCAATCTTCCTTCTGTCCGGTATCAGTAAGATCTCTGATCCAGCTGGGACGATCGGCTATATCAATATGGTTGGCCTGCCCTTCCCGTCGCTGTCCTACGGTGCAGCGGTCGTGACTGAGCTCCTGGGCAGCATTGCCCTGATCCTCGGTTTCCAGACCCGCATCGTCGCTCTAATCCTTGCCCTGTTTAGCGTTGCCACGGCACTGACGTTCCACAACAACCTCAGCGACCTGAACCAGTTCATCCACTTCTTCAAGAACATCGCAATGGCCGGCGGCCTGCTCCAGGTCGTGGCGTTCGGCGCGGGGCGTTTCAGCCTCGACGCCCGCCGCTAAGCGAAGCACCCGATCAAAAGAAAAGCCCGGACGATGGTCCGGGCTTCTCGTGTTTTTACTTGCCCCATTCCGGGCCGCCATCGGTGCAGGTCTGGCCCCCATCGACAGGCAGGACAATTCCGGTGATCCAGGCAGCTTCATCACTGGCAAGAAAAGCAACCGCCGAGGCAATCTCTTCAGGTTGGCCTGCCCGTCGCAACGGGATCCGGTCCCACGCCTTTTCGAGGAGCGCGTCATCATCCATGATGGCATCCACCATCCACGTGACAGTAAGTCCGGGCGCCACTGTATTGGCTCTGACACCGAACTTGCCGAGGTCACAAGCTGCTGAGCGGGTCAAATTCGCAACCCCACCCTTTGCAGCATTATAGGCCGCGTGGCTCCAGCCGCCACCAAGGGATGAGACGGAGCCGATGTTGACGATCGAACCCTTGGTCTCCTTCAGATGCGGAACCGCGGCACGGCTCATATAAAAGACGCCGGAAAGATCCGAGGCGATGCATTCGTCCCAATCCTGATCGCTCGTCTCCTCGATGGTGCCGACAAGATTCATGCCAGCGGCATTGACGACAGTGTCGATGCGGCCGAACCGTTCGACCGTCGCTGCGACAAGGGCGTCGCAGTCCGGCCGTGAGGAGACATTTGCGACAAAGATGCCACTGCGGTCGGCCGGCATTTTCGAGGCAGCTTCCGACAACCGCTTCTCGGTTCTGCCGGAGATCATCACGGACGCTCCTTCCTCAAGAAGCCGGTTGGCAATGGCGGCGCCGATACCGGAACCCCCGCCCGTTACGATTGCAACTTTTCCATCAAATCGCTTTGACATGACACACTCCTTCATTCTCCGTGGCGAAGGCCGCGGCAGTGTTGGTTTCGTGTTTGGGTTTGACTGGATTGGTTCAGTTTGTCGGGAAGTCGGCGGAACGAGACAAAGCTTCCCAGGCAAGCACGTTCGCCTTGAGATCGTCAGCCTTCTTCAGGGCTGCGTCCGCGGCGTCATTGCCGAGCGGAAGGTGATGCGGAGGCTGTTCAGCCAGCACGGCTTCCCGGATCGCCTTTGCTGCGCGTGCGGGATCACCGGCCTGATTTCCGACCGAGGCGTGGTAAGCACGACGTGCCTCGCCCGCTGTCGCCTCGTAATCGTCAATGAACGCGGAGACCTCGTTCGACGAGCCTGCCCATTCCGTCCGGAAGGCGCTAGGCTCGACGGTCATGACGTTGATCCCGAGTGGCGCGACTTCTTTTCGGAGCGTATCTGACAGGCCTTCCACGGCAAATTTGGTCGCGCAGTAGTAGCCCACGCCGGTGTACCCCACCAGGCCGCCGATTGATGTCAGATTGACGATCGTACCACTGCGGCGGGCTCGCATATGCGGGAGCACCGAATGGATGGTGTTGGCAGTACCGAAGAAATTGACATCAAACAGGCGGCGGGCGTCGGCTTCGGCTGTTTCCTCAATAGCGCCAAAGAAACCGATCCCGGCGTTGTTGATCAGAACGTCGATGCGTCCGAAGTGCGCTTCTGCAGCGTCAACAACCTTTTGGCACTGATCCCGATCGATGACGTCGAGCGGGAGGATCAGGGCATCGCCCTTCTGCTCAAGATCCGCGATTTTGTCAGTCTTGCGAGCCGTCACCACGACCTTTTCACCGGCTTCCAGCAGGTGTTCTGCGATGTAGCGACCGAAGCCTGTAGAGCATCCGGTGACGAGCCAGACTTTTGGGTTTTGCGTGCTCATTTCATATACTCCTTTCTGTACCAGGCCTGCGGGGACCGTTGCTGGTAGCCGCAGATTTCCACGTCTTCGACACACAGGTCTGGGACCTTAGCCATAAACGCTTCGACGTAAGGCGTGCTCATATGCAGTTTGAAGTCGGAGGCGTGCCGCCAGTCTTCGAGCACCATCCACACGTCGGGAACATCATTGGACTGGTGGATCTCGTAACGGAGGCAGCCTTCCTCGTGTCGGGACGGAGCGACGAGCTGAAGCAGTTCGTCACCCAGATCTTCTGAGCGGCCCGGCTTTGCGGTGAAGTAGGCCACATTTGTAAGATCAGCCATTTCAGGTCTCCTCTTAGGTTGGGGCAACACCCGCATAGTGACGGCATGCCTGGAAAAAGATCTGCCGCGTCTTTGCGGGAGCTGTCGTCTTGCTCTTTTCAGACGCCGTTGATCGCGATGATGCGCGATGCGGCCGCAGCCTGCCGCTGAGCGGCCAAGGGCGCGTATTCGGGGGATGCGAAGAGCTGGCGGATCGCATCCTTGTCCGGAAATTCGATGATAAGCATGTTGGTGGCCGTCCAGCCCTCCAGCTCCAGTGGTGTTTCATCGATTGCGATGAGCGTGCCGCCGGCTTTGGCGACAAGCGGCAATGCCTTGGACCTGTAATCTTCGATAGACTTCATGTCGTGGATGTCGAGATCGACGATAAGATAAGCAGACATAGGTCTTTTCCTTTCCTGTTGAGTTTGTAGCTTCTGGGCTCATGGCGCTGTCAGGGGAGATGGCGCCATTTGACCATGCGGTCTTTTAGGTCGAGCGTGCCGCCGTCGACGGTGAACGTGCCGTCGCCGCGGTGATGCATCATTCGACGCTCTTTTCGGGTCTCGTTGATCCAGATCCTCGTCGCCTCAAGGATGAAGAGGTCGTAGGGATCAGAGAGCCTTGTATCGACGACCCGGCATTCTATGTTCGCCAGGCAATCGGGGAGGAGCGGCGCTGACACGTCCTTGGCAGGTCGCGTCTTGAGGCCGTACCTCTGGAATTTGTTCACCCGATCGCCCGGACAATTGCCGACGTCGACAACAGTTTCGGCGAGATCCAGACCGGGGACTGCGATGACACATTCTCCGGTTTTCCGGAGAGCCTGATAGCTGTGATCCCAGGGCCCAATGACACACCCGATCAGCGGCGGGTCATGCTGGATCATCATATGGAAGCCCATTGTCATCACATTGGGCTTGCCGTTATCGCTCGTGGAGACCATGACGATCGGGCCAGGTTCCAGAACGCGATAAGCTTGAGATGCGGGTAATTCCTTCATGACAATCTCCCTTGAGAGGTCCCTGCATCGAGGCAGGGACCCTTCAGGGTCGGTCTGTTACCAACCCTGTTCTACTGGCAGGACGAACAGCTCGGCGACGTCCACATGAGCCGGGGCCTGGGCGGCGAAGACGATGGTGTCGCCGATATCCTCGCCCTGGAGGAAGGTCATCTGGCTCGCCAGTTCGTCCATCTGCTTGCGATAGCCCGGATCGGTGATGTGATCGTAGAGTTCGGTGGCAACGGCACCCGGCTGGATGCAGGTCACGCGTATGCCGTGCTTCTGGCCGACTTCCATACGCAGGCCATCAGAGAAAGCCGTTACCGCATGTTTTGTCGCGCAGTAGACGGACAGACCCTTGAAGACCTTGCGACCAGCGATTGAGGACATGTTGAAGACATGGCCCGAATGCTGCTTGATCATCTGGGGCAAAACGGCGGCCGTCGTGTTGAGCAGGCCCTTCACGTTCACGTCCACCATTCGCTGCCACTCGTCAACCTTGAACTGGTCGATATCGGAGAGCGGCATCAGGCCGGCATTGTTGACGAGAATGTCAATCGAGCCGTAGGCTTCGATCAGCTTCATCACGCCCGCATCCACCGAGGCCGTATCAACCACGTCCATCTCGATGACAAGGGCTTCTCCACCCTTGGCTTCGATCTGTTTCTTGAGATCTTCGAGCTTGTCGGTGCGGCGGGCCGCGATGCCGACCTTTGCTCCGGCTTCAGCAAGCTTGACGGCGGTAGCAGCGCCAATGCCGCTCGATGCACCGGTGACCAGTGCGATCTTTCCGTTGAGGTTGGTCATTGTCTTTACTCCTTGTCTGGAGCCCACCACCGCGGTGGGCGTTTCGTTTTGACAAGGAGGAAATTACGCCTCGGTTTATCGCTCTTCTCTCGGGGGCTTGCTCAACCTGTCGCGATCTTGCGCGAAATCTTGCGTGGATGAAAATTACATACGACACTTATGTCGGGCGAGCCGGTTTCCCGAACGACTCACTCATTCTGGGCGTTCGCCTCTTTAAGAGCTGATGTGATCAAGACCATTGAGCGTGTATAGCATCTGCGCGGTCTCGACACCCTTCAGTGCGAACCGGCCAACGCATGCAAGGCGCTGGCGATTGCCACCTTCGATACGGTCGGCAAAGTTCGATGAGACTAACAGGTTTACGTCCAACGACCGGCACATCGAAACTATGCGGCTAACCTCGTTCACGGCCGGACCTATCACTGTGAAATCGAGCCGATCTTCGCTTCCGATGTTCCCAAAAAAGACATCGCCAACATGGAGTCCCAGACAGACCTCCGTTGTCGAACGGCCTTCCGATGTCCTCTTGCTATTGAGGGATTTTAGCCTGAGGCGAAGGAGGCTCTCGGCTTGCAGAGCCGCCTCACAGGCGTCGACCTGTCGATCCGCCCTGAATATTGCCAGGATACCATCTCCGATTAATTTCAGGACCGTGCCGCCAGCCCCATGAACAGCTGAGATGACCGCATCGCTGTAATCGTTCAGGAGCGGAATGATCTCTTCCGGCGCGACTGTAGCGGAGATTCTTGTATAATTTGCGAGATCCGAGAACCACAGCGCGGCGGATATCCGTTCGGATGCGCCCCGATTGATTTTACCCTCGAACACTTTCCGTGCAGCATCGCGCCCAAGATAGACTTCGGCAATTGTCCTTGCAATCCGCGCAACCGCAGCGCTTTTAATCGCCAATGCCAGAACCGGCAAAAGTGTACGAAGGTTCTGAAGATGAACATCAGAAAAACCATCAGGGTCTCGGGTCGCGAAGTGGGACAAGAAACAGTCCATCTCCCCGATTGTCCCCTGCTTCTCAAACCGATGGATGCAAGCGACAAAATCTGTGTGGCCAGAGGCACGCATATCGTCAAGCATCGCAAAATCGGCGGGATCGCCTAGTCCGATACGCCGTCGGATCTCGGAGTCCTCTCCGGCCCACAGGTGATAAAAAGCTGAGCGCTTCCAGTTTTCCAGCGCGTCTCCCTCACTGCTGGGACCATACGCGAATTCCGTCTCCACCTCCTGCTGACTGTCCCACCGAAAGGCGCGTCCCTCGTGAACCGGGTGAAGCGTGTCAATGAGCGCGAGGCTACGGTCAAGCGGTAACCCTGCGTCCCGACATGCTGCACAAAAGCCACCGAGCAAGATCGATTCTGTCGCTCCCCGAAGTCCCTCCTGCGCTAACCAGGCGGAAATACTTTCAATGTCCTCGTTCGTCATGCCTCTGGAACTTCCGCGCAACGTTGTCAGTGACTTACTGTGCGGGCTGGGATTGAGGAAAACAAGCGCATTAGTGTCTGGATCGAGCGCACTTTTCTGGAGCCGTCTCAGATCGTGTTTTGCGTTCGACGAAATGATCCCTCGAACTTTTGCCGGCGCAAAAGGTCAAAATTCAGCCTCGCCGATAGTGGCTCGGCGGCAGACCGGTTTCGCGACGGAAGACCTGCGCGAAATGGCTCGGGCTCGAATACCCGACAGACATGCCGATCTCGATGATGCTCGTATCGGTCTCCTGAAGGAGAAGCTGCGCACGGGTGATCCGCTGACGGATAAAGTAGCGTGATGGCGAGAGGCCCGTTGCTTTTTTAAACAGGCGACTGAAGTGGAATTCGCTCATTCCCACCGTTTCGGCGAGCTGGGCCAGATTGAACGGCTCTGCCAGATTTTCTTCGAGGTGAGCGACAGCACGACGAAGCTTGAAGCCGGGAAGTGCGTTCTGACGATCATCGGAAGTTTCGCTGGCGGCATAGTTTCGTATGAGATGCACGGCCAGTGTCTGCGCGAGGCCCTGAATAAATAGCTGGCTCCCCTTGCCCTCCGACGTCAGCTCCTGGTGGATAAGCGAAAGAAGGTGCGACAGCTGCGTGTCCTTACCCCCGGAGATGTCGCGGAGCGCAGGAGGAGCGGCGCAGCCCAGCACGTCGTAGGCAACGCGCTCGAACAGCGGAACGGAGAGATAGAGATGCATGACCTGGAAAGGTGCATCTCCGATTGCGCGCCAGCGCATCTCATAGGGCGTGGGGGAGCGGGTAAGAAAGAAGTCTCCAACGGTGACGGTGTTTGCCACCCATTCCCCGTCGAGGTCACGTTCCTCAACAACAGCCTGCCCCGACATCACCCAGACGATTAGAGGTTCTGCAACCGCCGGGACGAGGAAAGGCTCCTGCTTGGTGAGGCGAGAGTAGACTTGCACGAACATATCGTTCCAAGCCGGACTATCTCCACTCACTAGTGTGCGGCCGGCAATATACTGCTCGAGCCCGAGTGGGGACGTCCGATCAGGCCTTGCAATGGCCTTCGTCACCTCAGGCACGAGGTCGGCTCGAAATAAAGACTTCCCAGTTACAGCCGGGATCGACGGCAAGATCTTTTGACCGGATGCTTCCAAATCTTCCAATGTCGAGCCTTTCTTAAAAAGAGGGCAGAACTGCTCCTACGGAACACAGCCTGATCAACACCTTCGTTCACAACCTTCATTAATGTTGCGAAGCAGCATCTGGTTTCAGACGAGAACATGCCCAGCTCTTATTTTACTTTTGGATCCAAACCGATGCGAAATCGCGTCTTCGCGTCCAGGCTTAAAAACGACACCACGCCGGCTACAGATATGCCGGCGTGGTATCCAGGCTATTTCTTGCGATAGAGAACCATTCCCGCGTGGTACAGGACGCCATCGACGAAATCGCCGTCGGCAGTAAAGCCAGTGTCGTCCCAGTACTCGATGTGGTCTCCCGACACCTCGTATCGTCCTTGATAGGCACTTTCGCGTCGGCCACGCGCCTCGTCGTAGCGGCCGTTCGGAAGCAACTGATGACGGATGCTACCGTCTGCGGTCTCCCACATGCCAACATACGGGTGTGAAGGCGTTGCGGTGGTCATTGTGCCGCCTCCGTCTTTCCCAGAAAAGACTGAATGGTCTCTGGTTCGACGACCCAGGCGTAATTCAGTTCATGCCGGATCTTCCATCTGCCACCAGTGCATTCCCAGCCCAGCTGCGAGCGGCCGTCAAAAGCGATCACCTTGCCATCAAGTCGATCGATACGTCCAACGAAGCCAAGAGTCGTCGAAGCAACTGTGTCGCCGACGATTGCGTCATGGCCTCCGGTCAAGCCGTGGCGAACGGATCGGGCGGCGTTTTGCAACGCTTCCCAGTTGGCGCCGTAGCGAGCCGAATTGTCAAAGAGCTGTGTGCTTCCAGGTGCGAAATTATCGTAGAAAACGCCTTTCGTGTTCTCCAGATCGTAATACTTGTTCAGCTTTTCTGCGAACACGAATTTGCCATCACCTTCATGACGCTCCCAGCCCTTCATGATCCAGTCTGCATGGAGTGCGAGAGGAGCTTCGGCGCCGTGCGGGGGGCACGCACTATCCTGCGCAGCGACAGGTCCGGCGCAAATTCCGAGCCCCAATGCTGCTGCGAGCGTGATCTTGATGTTCGTCATTTGGATATCTCCTTCGTTGATCGTTGCTATTGCCTGCCGTGCTGTGCGGGATGCGACTGTCGGCCACGGGTAGAAGGTAGACAAATTCGATTGTCGCTTGTATTCCCTTTTCGCTAACGAGATTGGTTAGCAGGATGCGACAATGATAATCGACCTTAACCTTGTGCCAGTGTTTCTGGCAGTGGCCGAAGAGGGCAACTTCAGAGCCGCGGCTGACAGATTGGGGGTTACACGTTCGGCCGTAAGCCAGGGCATACGCCGGCTCGAGGATATTTGCGGCATCGCGCTTGTCAGCCGCACGACCCGTAGCGTGCGGCTCACCGAAGCCGGCAACCGCTTCCGCGAAACCTTGTCGCAACCGATGGCCGAGGTCAGATCTGCGTTCGAGAACGTGGCGGGGGATGCCAGACCAAGTGGCTTGCTGCGGATTGCGGTCACATCGATTGCGGAACAATTCCTGTCAGGCCCACTGATCGCGTCATTCGCTGAGGCCCATCCCGGCATCACGATCGATGTTACTGTGACGGACGACGTATTCGACATCGTGGCGGCGGGCTTCGATGCGGGGGTTCGGCTGGGTGAGGTGATTGAGCAGGATATGGTCGCGGTTCCACTGACCAAACAAGAGAAAGAAGTGGTCGTGGCAACGCCGCGATACTTCGAGGTCCACGGAATGCCCCGCCATCCTCGGGACCTTGTGCGTCATCGCTGTATCGGTTGGCGACCGTCTCCAAGTGCTGCGCCGTACCGGTGGGAGTTCGAGGAGGATGGAATACCTCTCGACGTCGCTGTTGAGCCGCAAATCACCACAAACGATCTGTACCTGATGATCCGGACTGCGCTTGCTGGCGGCGGTATTACATTTGCGCTGGAAGAGACGTTTCGTTCGTATATCGAACGAGGCGAGTTGATCACAGCGCTAGAGGAATATTTGCCCCCATTTCCAGGTTTTTTCCTTTACTTCCCCAACCGCCGCAATATGGCGCCCAAGCTGCGCGCACTTATTGACCACGTTCGTGGGCACAAGCTTGGGTAGTGCTAGCGGTCACTCGCGGGGGAAGCCCCCAGCGAAATCGACGTTCGTCATTTTGGAAGAAGAGGCTGGTGGAAGCCTCTTCTCGTATTCGCCTGTTGCGCGGATGACAGCCGGTGCTAGACCCTTAAGCGTAGTTGATCGGTAGCCAGTCGTAATTCGTGCTGTCCTTGCGGACATGGCCGATGCCCGGAAAGGCGATATGCGCGCCGGCCACCAGATATTTGCCCTCTACCGCCCGCTTGAACGCAGCGTCGCGTGCAAGCACAGCGGCTTTCTGGTCGATATCGAATTCAATCGCGACTCCTGGTTCATCGAACTGCAGGATATCACCATGGGTGATGTCACCCCAGAATACGATCTTATGGCCTCCGCTCTCCAGTGTGATGGCACTGTGGCCCGGCGTATGTCCCGCATAAAGAATGGAACCAAGACCGGGAACAGGCGCTGCGTTATCCGCGAAGGTTTCGAATTTTCCGGCTTCCACGTATGGCGTCACGCACTGTTCCGCCTCGCCGAAATGCTGCTTGACGATGCCTGTCGCCGCCTTGGCGTTTGCCGCATTCAGCCAGAATTTTGCCTCTCGTTCATTAACCCGCAAGGTGGCGTTCGAGAAGGTGCGTTTGCCTTTGCTCATCAACCCGCCGGAGTGATCGGTATGAATATGGGTGAGAATGACGTCGTCGATCTCATCCAGCTTGTAACCGGATGCCTCGATGTTCGAAGCGAGCCTGCCGAGTGAGGGGCCCAGATAGGTACCGGTGCCTGCGTCAATCAGCACCAGTCTTTCGCCGGTGTTGACCAGGAACGCGTTGACGGAAGTTGGTACCAGTTCGGGCAGAAAGGCATCATTCAAAGCGTCCTGCGCGTGGTGTTCGCTCGTGTTGGTGTAGAGCTTGGCGAGCGGCAGGGCGATGGTGCCGTCCGACAGGGCAGTGACCTCTACAGAGCCGATCATAAGCCGGTAGAAACCCGGTGCCTGAGCAGCGGCATAAGGTGCCTTGGCGAAGACGATTGATGGTGCGACGAAGGGTGCTGTGACGAGGCCGGTCAGAGCGCTTTTGAGAATGGAACGACGGGATGGCATGGATTTGCTCCTTACGTGAGTGTGCGGGACGGCTTGAAAGTTCCTGCCCATCAGCTAAGGATGCTTCGGTCAGCAATCAAATCGATACCACTCATGCAAGCCATCGATCATTTCAATCTTCGTTCCTTTGATCTCAATCTTCTCGTCGCCTTCGATGCGATGATGGAAGAGATGAGCGTCACCCGGGCAGCCCAGCGGCTGAAAATTCAGCAGCCTGCGATGAGCCACAATATAGCGACCCTGCGCACGCTGTTTCAGGACGATCTTTTCATCCGTGTTGGTCAGGTGATGAAGCCAACCGCACGGGCGCTCAATTTATCCGGCCCGGTACGGCAGGCTCTGCGGCAGGCGCAGGCGGCCGTTTTGATGGCGGACGAATTCAATCCGGCCACCGAGCAACGCACATTTCGGCTGGGACTTTCCAGCGAGGTGGAACTGCTATTACTGCCCGATCTGACGGTGCGGTTGCGGGATATCGCGCCGGGTATCCGCATTCTCGCCCGCGGTGGTGATGCGCAGGAAGTGGAATCGATGCTAGATGCGGGTGTCATCGATTTGTCTGTAGGATGCAGTTATCTGCCGGACTCACGGCACCATAGCGAGCCCTTGTATCAGTCCAGCGTATTGTGCTGTTTCAACCCGCAGCTAATGAACCTTTCCAGCCCAGTGAGCCGCAATGACTATATGGCCGCACAGCACGCGGTGATCTCACAAACAGACAGCCTTCATGGTTGCGTTAAGGATGCGCTGGAACATGCAGGTGCAGACTTGGAAGTCGTGGCGGCAGCTCCCGATTTCATGTCGATATTGGCCACCGCGCGTTCATCTGCAGTGATTGCCACCGTATCTTCGCGTATCGCGCTTCGTTATGGGCCGCTATTGGGACTCGAGGTCAGTCCAGTGCCACTGGCACTCTCTTTCCCTCCGGTGGCGATGGTTTGGCCCCTTCATATGGATAGTGATCTGGGCTGCGCATGGTTGCGGCAGCAAATCCGTGAGGCGATGCTGGGGACGAACGAGAGCAAAGTTATCGCGGATATTGCGGAGTGGATCCATGGAGATCAGGATGTCCCTGATGCCTTGCTCTAAATGGGGTTAGAACCGATAATTCCGTAATGAAAATTATCTGATTTTTGGTTGTAAGGGGGGTACATTCTATTTCCAAGTGCGACATGCCAATAATTTCAATGGCTTCACTTTGGAGATTTCACATGTCCGGATGCTATACTCAATTGACCCTTGCCGATCGCCGCCTCCTTCATCGTCTCGTTGATCAGAAAGTCTCCGTCAATGAAATGGCCCGGCGGCTGGGACGCCACAGGTCGACCATCTATCGAGAAATCCGCCGCAACACCTTCCATGACAACGAGCTGCCCGAGCACACCGGGTATTTTGGGACGATCGCTGATGAACTGAGGCGCGAGCGTCGTCGTCGCCTGCGCAAGCTTCGACGCTATCCAGATCTTCGTGCCGAAGTCATCCGACAGTTGGAGGCCCGGTGGTCACCCGAACAGATCGCCGGGCGCCTGGTATCGGAGAGATTGAGCCTTGTCCGTGTCTGCGCCGAGACCATTTACCGGTTCATCTACAGCAAGGAAGATTATCAGCTCGGTCTCTATCACTATCTGCCGGAAGCACGCCGCAAACGTCGGCCACTGCGCTCAAGAAAGCCTCGCGACGGAGCATTCCTGGCCAGCCATCGCATATCGCAAAGGCCTGATTTCATTGGAAACAGATCGCGGTTTGGGCACTGGGAGGGTGACCTTATCATCTTCGATCGACCGTATGGCCATGCCAATGTGACGTCCCTCGTCGAGCGCAAGAGCCGCTACACCGTTCTTATCAAGAACCCGAGCCGGCATTCGCGACCGATCATGGACAAGATCGTGCGGGCAGGCGGGAGAATGCCAACAAACGCATCCGCCGCTTTTTGCCGTCGAACACCGACCTCAGCCAGATGTCTCAGGCAACGTTGAACCAGGTCGCTCGCATCCTCAACGACCAACCCAGAAAGTGCCTTGGATACCGGACACCAGCCGAAGCATTCATGGCCCATTTGCAGGAGGCGACCTGATCCCCTACCCTGCAAACTGGCACGTTGCACTTGGGGTAGGACGTCCAAAAAAATGACAGGCTCACCCGGATCGGTTTAGCTCTTGATGGGATACGCACCTGTGACCCGCGATAGGTCTGGTGGCAATGGACCGCTCGTGAGGCGTGGATCATGGCACCAACTGGTGCTAGAATCGTATCAAAATTTGGGAGCCAACTATGCGATCGACTATCAGTCTTGACGACAAGCTCATGGAACGTGCCAAGTCTCTTACAGGCACGAAGGAAACGGCGGCGCTGGTGCGTCAAGCACTCGAGACTTTGGTACGAGTCGAATCCGGCAAACGGCTGATTGCTCTTGGCGGTACTATGCCCGAGGCCGAAGTAGCGCCTCGCCGCCGGAGCGAAGTGAGCATGTGATCCTTGTCGACAGCTCAATCTGGATTGATCATTTTCGACACGGCGGCTCGGAGTTGACCAAAATCATCGGAGATGATCAGTTGCTTTGCCACCCGTTCGTTGTCGGCGAGCTGGCTCTGGGCAGTCTGCGAGATCGGGATGCGGTACTAGCGTTTCTTGCAGCTCAGCGTGAGGCAGTTGTCGCGACACATGCCGAGGTGATGACCGTCATTGACCGCTATTCGGTATTCAGCATGGGAATAGGCTATACTGATGCCCATCTGTTGACTTCAACCCTCCTCGATCGACGATCAAGCTTGTGGACGAGGGATAAACGCCTCGCTGCTGCGGCTCAGAAGGTTGGCGCGGTGCTTTATCCTTCCGCGAATATTCCTCACTAGACGTCCGGGAGGAGCTCTGGCGCGCTGATAGCTAAGCTCTTGATGGCGCTCCCGAGTTCGGCGTCTTTCCGTAGTGCGTCCTCAATCTCCGCAGAGGAAACTTGCAAGAACTGCCGTTTGACCGTTTGAGCGGAAATCGCAGGTATCTCAAGGTGGGTCGCCACGCGCCTGTAGGCCGAAAAACTTAGACCTTCAATGAGTTCTTCGTCTACGACGAGACGATACGTACCTGCGTCTAGAGGTGCCACCAGGCTACTTAGTACAAACGGGTGCGCGAAAGTGATCTCGCTGTTCGTCGTTCTCTCTATCATGTCCCTAGTATCCTCTGTTCTATTGCATAGCCTCTCGCTGAGAGGCGAAATGAGTGATGGGGCACTGCCAACCGTTCTTCTTGATCAGAACAGCTTTGGACTGTGATGGGGATGACCAAGGGGGCGTCGTACCGCGCCGCCTTCATTTTCCCAAGACTGCTCGTCCGCTTCAATTGATCGGGTAGGCACTTTCCGGGATATTCGAAGCACATACCTCATGTTGCGGGGCAGTCCACGAATGGCATACGGGACGAGCGCCGACTGATAAGAGGGTCGATGCAAACTCGCCCTCCCAAGACGGCGTTTAAGTTGGGCTGCGAGCGCATCTGCGGATTTCTCGCCCGCAAGAAACATTCTCATTACGAGAAATGCGGCAGTGTTAAATTGTCTCTGATCATCATTCAGCAATGCGGCGTTATAGCCGACACTCTTCAAGACTGACTGGATTATCTCCATTTCCTCGGGGGAGATGCCAGAAAAGTTGGAATCGGAAGACATCTCGTCCTCCTCTTATTGGGGCTAGGGTGACCTGCCCTCAACCAGTAGCGCCCTTAACATGACCACTGACAACCCAACTTTGCGCCTGAATGACCCCTAACGCAAGCGAATAAGGCTTCAGTAAGTGATCCCTCAAACGTTTGGGGCTCCTGAACGCCCGTCCGACCCACCAACCTCGAACATTTGGATTTGACATGGGAACTCTGAAATTCCAGCCTTCGTGTCAAAGTCTTTTTAAACTCTCCTTGAGCTGCTTCGAAAGTGGGCCGCTTAGGAAATTGCCACGCACAGTGTTTCGAGTTTACTGCTCATTGGACTCTTTCAGGAAAGAAGTATAGGTTGAGGCTATCGTCAGCAACCGATTACGTAGGCGCTGGCGGCTAACGGTTATCACGTGCTCTTGCCTGCCGAAACAGGAGAGCAACAATGGTTCCCTCCGTTTATCAAGGCATCAATCTGAAATTCGGGGTTGAAAAGGTGCTCTATGATCGAGCATCGCTTTACTCGCCGACACCCGCCAAAAAGCGAATGATTGTTGAAAAGACAATTCTGGTTGCGTCCCGCGATCTAAATTTCTTCACGCATAAGGATGTCGAAGAAGAGCTTTTCCGGGTTATGCATCGCGTTGTCCAAGAGCAACTCGCGTCAATGTTTTTTCCCCGCAGATCACGCGCGACTTTAGGCGTGGCAGGTTGTTGAAACCCTAAACTCCTAGCAAAGATCGAAGCTATTATCGGGTGAGCCTCCCGGCCGCTGTAGGATTATCTGCATCGATGTATGTGAAGATGGCGTAGCGATCCGACGACGCAAACGCAGACCAAGTAAGCTTCACGATTCTTGCGCACCGGCTTAAAGTCGGGCGGCCGCTCGACGTTTGAGCGAAGTGCAAAGCTTTGGGAGATCGAAGAAACCGTCTGTGGCCAACATACCGAAGCGCGTATCGCCGCCCGACAAGAACGCTCGATGGAGATTGTTCGTGATCCCTTCGTTCTTTGGCAGGCGACACTTCCGCGAGTATCCGGAAAATCCAAACTCGCCGAAGCTCTCCGCTACGCTCTCAAGCGTCGTGACGTCTTCGAACGCTTCCTGACCGGCGGCCGCGCCGAGATTGACCTCCAACATCGTCGAGCGTGCTATCAGACGTCAGGCGATAACAAGAAAGAATAGTCTCTTCGCGGACAGCGACGGCGGCGGAAGGCCATTGGCAACAACCGCGACACTTTCAAACTGCAAAGTTGAACACTGTGGATCCGCAAGCTCGGTTGGCCCAGAAACTTGAGCGTCTCGCTGGCCAAGCAGTGAAATCGACGCTCTCATGCCGTGGGGCTACAAGGCCAAAACGGCCGCAGCTTGTCGCTTACAATTGGGTGGCGCAGCAACGAAATTTAATGACGGGCTCCTGATGGAGTTTACGCCGCCGTCCCCACCACGGCTCTTTTAAGCTCTTGATGGAAACCGAACACTCGAACCTCTTACTTGAGCAGAGCTAACGTTCAGAAATTGCTCTGGTGTCCGACCCTGCATCCCGAAGAGAGGATCGAAGGCTTTCGGCACGAACTCTCCAATCAAGGCGCCGCAAGAGTGCGTCATCGAAGAACTCACGTTCAAATATACCAACAACAGCATCGAGCGAATCCCAAGGCTGCAGCGAGCCGACTACCCTTGCGGGCAGTCATTGTAATTTTCGCCCGTCCGGCGACCAGACTTCAGGTGAATCTGTGTGGCGTCGGGCCCGAATTTGCCGATTTTGTAGAATGACCGGTATTCCTCTGAACTGCTCGTCACGTTTATGATACGTTTCAGAAGGCTTTTGAACCGTGTTTTACGATCGCCCTCGCCTGCTATCTGCAGAGAACGCTGTTGCAATGATCGGCACTCTTGTTTGCCTTTGGATTTGAAAGAAAACGCCGGCAGATGCCGGCCTCTCTTCATTGTTAGTTCTGGCGTCTGTAGCGCATACGCTCCTGTTCGATTTCAGCTGGTTCATAAGGATCCAGCGTGTCATCAAAGCGTGACCAGCCCTCTTTGGCATAGGCCTCACGGCGCTGATCGGGATCAACCCGGTTGGACTGGCGAAGGATGTCCTGCGCGTCCGCATAAAGGCTGTCTTCCACTTTCGCGGTTACCAGCGTGCCGCCGCGGCGAACGCCTTCCGCATAGACATGAGCATAGTCTTCCGGCACGCCGGACTCCGTCAGCGCGCCGATAAGCCCGCCGGCGGCACCGCCTGCCACGGCACCGGCTACTGCGCCCGCCGCTGTTGCGGCAAGCCAGCCTGCAGCAACCACCGGTCCGACGCCGGGAATTGCCATGATGCCGAGGCCGGTGAGCAGACCGCCCACGCCACCAACGGCGGCGCCGATGCCGGCACCTGTGCCGGCGCCTTCAGTGGCATTTGTAGACTTGCCGTGGCGTTCATCTGCATTGTTGGACACGATGCTAATATCCGAGGATGGCACACCGCGTTCTTCGAGCGCGCTAACGGCCGCGCTGGCATCGGAGTAGTCGTCGAAAAGTCCTGTAACGATCTTCATAGGATTCTCCTGAAAATTGAATTATTTAGCGACAATGTTGCCCTGATAGTCGAGCGCGAGGCTTACCGGCTTGCCATCTTTCGAGGCCTTGGCCTGCCAGACACCCTTGTCATCCTTCATAAGGCCAGTGATATCGGTATATCCGGCTTCCGTGAGGCGTGTTTTCGCCTGTTCCTCGGTAAAACTGTTGGCGCCTTCGACAGGCGCTGTAGGATTCTTGGTCTGGGGCGTGGCCACGGCGGGCGTTTTCCCGTCGGTTGCCGGGGCGGGGGTGGTCTGTGCGAAGGCGGCAAGCGTCGAGGCGCCGACAAGCGCTGCGGCTAAGAGAAGTTTTTTCATGATTTTTTCCTCGTTGTAGCCTTTCGAGCAGGCTCCCACAACAAACACTATGCTCGCGGCATGGTTCCGCCGCCTTGCAAATAGAATTGGATGGCGTTTGCGTTTCCATGACGGTGAATGGCTTGCCGACCTGGTGCGTCGGGGCATTGCGGCGGGATGAAAATTATTTTGTCGCCGCAGGAACGTCGCTTCGGTTCGATGGTTCTCCAAGTCCAGCACTCAAAATTTGATCGGATTCCCAGATGCCTGCGGAAAAGACATTGCATGACGTGTTGCCTGACGGACTCGAGGGCATCGGCTGTTCCGCAAACCAGACACTGAAGGCCCAGCCGAAAATGGCGTGAGCCGCCCACTCTGTTCGGGCCGCCTTTCAAGGCGGCTTTTTCATTTCTGGGCCGCGATAGGCCCCTTCCAATTCAGGAGGCACACCATGACAAAGACGACCAACAGCAAAACACCGCAAGACAAGACCGAGACCGTCACTATTCACGACCAGAAGCTGGAGCGCGGCGCCGGCGGCGAGCTGCATCAGGCGGCCGAAACAGACGCGTCTGTGCTGACAACCGCCCAGGGCGGGCCGGTTGCCGACGACCAGAATTCTCTGCGGATCGGGGCGCGCGGGCCGCTGGTCGTGGATGATTTCCATTTCCGTGAGAAGATCTTCCACTTCGACCACGAGCGCATTCCCGAGCGCGTGGTGCATGCACGCGGTTACGGCGCGCATGGCTTCTTCGAGACCTTCGAATCCTTTTCTGCCTATACCAGGGCGGATTTCCTGCAGCGAGCGGGCGAAAAGACACCAGCCTTCGTCCGCTTCTCAACGGTTGCCGGCAACAAGGGTTCTGCCGACCTTGCGCGCGATGTGCGTGGCTTCGCCGTCAAGCTCTACACCCAGGAAGGCAACTGGGATCTCGTCGGCAACAATATTCCGGTGTTCTTCATTCAGGACGCCATCAAGTTCCCTGACCTGATCCATGCCGCCAAGCAGGAACCGGATCGGGCGTTTCCGCAGGCGCAGACCGCCCATGACACGTTCTGGGACTTCATCAGCCTGACGCCGGAAAGCATGCACATGATCATGTGGGCGATGTCGGACCGGACTATACCGCGGTCCTTCCGTTTCATGGAAGGTTTCGGCGTCCACACCTTCCGCCTGGTCAATGCCAAGGACGAATCGACCTTCGTCAAGTTCCACTGGAAGCCGAAGCTGGGGCTTCAGTCGGTCGCCTGGAACGAGGCGGTCAAGATCAACGGTGCCGATCCCGATTTCCACCGCCGCGACCTCTGGCAGGCCATTCAAGCCGGCAACTTCCCGGAATGGGAATTGCAGGTACAGCTGTTCGACCAGGACTTTGCCGACAGCTTCGACTTCGACGTCCTCGACCCGACAAAGATCATCCCCGAGGAAATACTGAAGCCGCAGCCGATCGGACGGCTGGTGCTTGACCGCATGCCCGACAACTTCTTCGCCGAGACCGAGCAGGTCGCCTTCATGACCCAGAACGTGCCGCCGGGCATCGACTTCAGCAATGATCCGCTGTTGCAGGGCCGGAACTTCTCCTATCTCGACACCCAGCTGAAACGGCTTGGCGGGCCAAACTTCACCCACCTGCCCATCAATGCGCCGAAGTGTCCCTTCGCGCATTTCCAGCAGGATGGCCACATGGCCATGCGCAATCCTGTCGGCAGGGCGAACTACCAGCCGAACTCGTTTGGTGAAGGTCCGCGGGAATCACCAAGCCGCGGCTATCGGCATTTTCCGGCGGAAGAACAGGGAAGCAAGGCGCGGCTTCGCCCCGAGAGCTTTGCCGATCATTACAGCCAGGCACGACAGTTCTATATCAGCCAGACACCACCCGAACAGCGTCACATCGTTGCCGCCCTGACATTCGAACTAAGCAAGGTGGAGACACCTGTTATCCGCGAACGCATGGTGTCGCATCTGATGAACATTGACGAGACGCTGGCAACCACCGTTGCGCAGAAGCTGGGATTCAAGTCGATGCCGAAGCCGGCGGATGCAGCCATGCCGACCCGTCAGGATCTGGAGCCCTCACAAGCGCTCAGCATCGTGGAGCGCGGCCCTAAGCGCTTCGAAGGCCGCAAGCTCGGTATCCTCGTCACCGATGGGGTCGATGCCAAGCTGCTGAATGGCCTGATATCGGCGATTGCCAAGGAGAAAGCCGTCTGCGAGCTGATCGCGCCGAAGGTCGGCGGCGTCACGGCCTCGGATGGAAGCTGGTTTGAGGCCCATCACATGATCGATGGCGGGCCGTCCGTTCTTTTCGATGCGGTCGCACTGCTGACCTCCGCCGAAGCGATAGACGATCTGGTCACTGAGGCAACGGCACGGGACTTCGTGGCCGATGCTTTCCAGCACTGCAAGTTCATCGGCTATGATCAGTCAGCGCTGTCCTTGCTGGAAAAAGCCGGCATTGCCGACGCTCTTGATGAGGGCACCGTTGCCCTCCCCGGGGAGGAAGGCCTCGCCGGCTTCGTATCGAACCTCGGCAAGCTGCGTGTCTGGGGTCGGGAACCTTCAGTAAAGCTCGGAAAGGCTCCGCCGCCAGTGAAATGAAATCACCAGCGGGCACGGCAGCGATGCCGCGCTTGGTGACGTCGGCACCTTCGGGAAACGAATAATATCTGGCGACAGTTAATCGAGGTCGGAGGCTGTCAGGATATTCATGTTTCGACGCGATTTGGCGTAGACCTTCTGTGCCGCGGCATAGATGGCCGTGCGCATCGCGTCGAAAGAGGAAAGGCACTGGGCTTCCGACATGCTCATGGCTTGTCCCCGGCCCTCGGCGAGCGCTTCGGCCTCGACAAAAAACCGGATTTCAAACATGCCGTCATAGCCGAAAAAGCGAACCGCTTTACGCACGTCGTCAAAACTGCGGGCCGTGTTGGGGAAAGCGAGCGTCATGACTTGCTCCCCGTGCGCTCTTTCCTGCGCAAGGCGTTGCGCCGGTTGAGGGACAGCATGCCATCGGTCGCTTCCGCTATGCTGAGATGGGTCAGCCTGCGGCGGCCGATGCGCACCGGCACGCCGGTGAAGACATGGTATATCGTCCAGCTTTTATCCCTCTCGATCCGTCTTCCATATTGGGTCTCGAGCGTATCGGAGACGGGAGCGCCGCCTTCGTTCTCCCAGGTCTCTATCCTTAGCGCCTGGCGCCGGTGTTCGTTACACGTTTCCATGGTGTTGCCTTTCGTATGGAACTGGCACGCGGATTTCGTTCGCGTGGAGCCCGTTTATTCTGCACCGCTATCGCCGCCGGACGAACGTTACGCGGAGGCATAAAGAAATGGCTGATGGTCTATGATCGCCGCTACCGGCACGCGCCTCTCGCGATGAGTCAAACTTCGCGGCATGGTCAAAAATGACACCGCAGCGCTTGCGCAAACATTTGCAATCGGACGAAGGGAAGAAGACGGCGCCTTTCTGACACCGCAGCGCCATGCGGCCAGCATGACGAAGCCTAACCATGCGCCCGGATTGCGCGGAAAACAAGGCGATGGAAGGCCACACGCCTTCTAGGAGGGAGACAACTTTGTGGCGAGATGAAATTTCGTCAAAAACCAATAGTTGACACTCCAGCAGAGCCAGGATATAAGGGGCAATCGAATTTGCTTGCTTAGCTCTGCTTGTCACGCGTATGGCACCGCGTTCTGAACGAACCTTTCCTTTCAAAATCGCTATTATCCTCCGCAGCGCATAAGTGCTGTGGTTTCTTTATCGCTATGAAAGGGTTCATCATGACCACTGGCACAGTTAAATGGTTCAATTCCACCAAGGGCTTCGGCTTCATTCAGCCTGACAATGGCGGCACCGATGCGTTCGTCCACATCTCCGCGGTTGAGCGCGCAGGCATGCGCGAACTCGTCGAAGGTCAGAAGATCGGCTTCGAGCTGGAGCGCGACAACAAGTCAGGCAAAATGTCGGCCTGCAATCTGCAAGCTGCCTAACGGGTCTGCGCTTCCCTTTGACCACGGATGTACTGGCACTGCCGGAAGCACACCAACCCAATCAAGGCCAGGCAAATTGCCTGGCCTTTTGTTTTTCGCTCGCTCTCCGAGCATCATCATCGGAACACCCATGACAGAAAAATACAGTATTTCCCGCCAGAAGGCCGAACTCGCCTTCAGCCATATCCAGACACAGTTCTTCGCAAAGGAAAAAGCGCTTGAGGAGCTCGATTCCATAGCGCAATCCCGAGATGCAAAGACCCTGCGCCTTCGGGAAGCCCGTCTTGCGAAGGAATTGTCGGATCGTACCGCGGCAACCTCCGCTCTGCTTGCCAAACGCGCCCGCGCACGTTGATCGATATTCGCGCCGTTATCACCGTCCGCGCAAGACCTGCCTAGACAACTTGACCATCGGCCGCCCAGCAAGGAGGGGAGATACGCGGCAAAGCGCTCCCGGCCGGAGAGCTTTATCCCATGTCTTCATCCACCCAGCAGCTTTAACCCAGCCATCATCTATCAGGACGCGTCAGGTCGCAGATGCCATCTTGTTTTCGCCTGCGTTGCCTTCGCCCATGTCGTCACCTGCCTGAAAAGATTTTTAAGCAAGGGTTTTTGGAACGACCGGAAAAGAATTGCGCCCGCGAGAAGGACAACAAATCCCGAGAAACGGCCATATTGGAGCGACAGCAGTTCGTTGATCGAGGGGCGAACACCCAGTCATCTTCGTTTGCCGACGAGGTGTTAACGATGGGATTCCGTCTCGTCGTTTCGGTAAACGTGCGAGACTACTCTTTCAGGCATCCTGGACGGACAGCCTGCTTTTTTGTGCGCCGTTGGCGTCAAAGTTTTCCGGCCTCAACCAACGGACGTATTCCTTTTTGATGGAAAGCCAATCCTCACTTGTCATGGCGAACCATGCTGTGTCGCGATTTTGGCCCTTCATGACCATGTGATTGCGGAAAATTCCTTCAAACCGGAAGCCGAACCGCGCGGCAGCCTTCTTGGAAGGCTCGTTGTCGTTGTGACATTTCCACTCGAAACGGCGGTAACCAAGCTCGTCGAATATGTATTGTGCGAACAGAAAGAGAGCTTCGGTACACACGGTGCTTCTGGCGATCACTGGCCCCCACAGGATATTGCCAACCTCGACCACGCCATGCGTCGCATCAATGCGCATGAGCGCCTGACGCCCCTCGACCAATCCGGTTCTCTGATCGATGACCGCGAAGAACATCGGGTCATCCGAGGAGGATGCCTTTTCCAGCCAGCTATCGAATTCGCTGTTTTGGCTGGGTGCCGCTTCGAACAGAAAGCGGAACCGATCATCCGCTCCGGGTGCGATTGTCGAACGATAAAGCTGATCTCTGTGCTTTCCCGCTTCCAGAGGTTCCAGACGGGCATAGTTGCCGTTGAGAACTTTCCGAGACGGCTTTGCGACGCCCAGCCAGTTGGTCAAATCCATTTTAAAGCCTTCACTGTATTTTGGACGCGCAAACTATGAGGTGGAAGAGTTCGCCGTCCCGCCAATGTTTGTCGCCAATCAGACAAAGCATCATGACGACGCCAGTATCTCAGTCATTCTCGACTAACGATCGGCTCGCGTAGCACCCGGCGCGAAGCTCGGACCGGGTGCCATGGCTTTCGAGCCTAGTAGTTGCTGCGCCTGCCGTTCGGGATGCCGTCGATCGCGCACTCGTCTGTTCCGATTGTCGGGCGCGTCAGTGCCTCGACCATCTCCCGTGTTCCCTCCGGGTCACTGACCCATTTCGCGTAGAAGCCATAGGGGCATTCTGCGATACCGCGATCGCCATCACCGGAATTGATCATGCCGGTATAGCCTCGGTGCAAGAGCTTGAAGAGATGGTTCTGGGACTGGCCATTGCGGCGGGCATCCCTGATCGCCGAGACGGAAAGCTGGGCATATTGGATGCCGTTTTCCTCGGTCCCGCATTCGCCAAGAGTGCGCCCATCGAATCCGATAATCGCAGAATGACCGAAATAGGAGTAGACGCCGTCGAAGCCCGCGGCATTTGCGACCGCCACGTAGCAATTGTTGGCCCAGGCCATCGACTTCGAGATCTGCACCTGCTGCTCTTTCGCGGGATACATGTAACCCTGGCAACGAACGATGAGCTCAGCCCCACGCATCGCGCAGTCGCGCCAGATCTCCGGGTAGTTTCCATCGTCGCAGATGATGAGGCTGATCTTGAGGCCTTTCGGGCCTTCGGATAGGTAGGTGCGGTCTCCCGGATACCATCCTTCGATCGGTGTCCAGGGCATGATCTTGCGGTACTTCTGCACGATCTCACCCTCACTATTGATGAGAATGAGCGTGTTATAAGGCGCCTTTTTAGGATGGTCTTCGTGCCGCTCACCTGTCAGCGAGAAGACACCCCATACTTTCGACCTGCGGCATGCCTCGGCAAAAATCGCCGTTTCCTCGCCGGGGACCTGGGAGGCGGTTTCATACATTTCATCCTGGTCGTACATGATGCCGTGGGTCGAGTATTCCGGGAATATGACAAGGTCCATTCCGGGAAGCCCGATCTTCATTCCTTCAACCATACTGGCAATCTTCCGCGCATTTTCGAGCACATCCTGGCGGGTGTGAAGGCGCGGCATCTTGTAGTTGACTACGGCCACTCCGACCGTGTCGTTGCTGCTGCTGATATCGCCGTGATACATTTGTTTCCCTCATTTATAACATTGATTTTTTTAGTCGAATTATCGATGTAGCCAGTCGCCGTGAAAGTTCGCAGCAAGGAACATCAGCGGGTCTCCCACGGAGCCCCTTGCTGTGGTTTCACGTTCTCGATGACCGTCTGGAGACAAGGCGTGCCTTGGGTAGAGGTGGTGTCACCGCACCCCAAGGCGTGTTCGCGCAACGAAGATCGCGATGCCGCTCAATATGGCGCCGAGGATGACGTAATAGCTCGGCGCAAGCGGATCGGCAGTGATGGAGCCGATACCGGTCAGGACGAAAGGCGCAAAACCGCCAAAAATCGTGACGCCAAGATTATAGCTGAGGGAAAGACCGCTCGTTCTGTTCTTCGCCGGAAAAATTTCTGCCATAAGCGCCGGTAAGGGGCCGAAATAAAGGGCAATCAATGCACCCGATATGGCCTGTACCGTTACGAGTGTATTCAAGGTCGGCGATTGCTGCAGAAGCGCGAATGCGGGATGGGCCAGTATGATCGTTGCGATGACGGCGACAATCATCGTGGTTGTTCTGCCGATGAAATCGGAGAGGTAACCGATGAGTGGAGAGAGCACGAAGATGGTGCCTCCCGTAACAATGGTGCCAAAGAATGCCGTTGCAGGGTCAACATGAAACTGCTTCACCGCATAGGTGGGCATGAACACCGACATCCAGATCGTGATGGTCGCGAGAATAATCATGCCGGCCGCAGACAAAATCCGCGTTTTTTGCAGTTTCAGCATATCCAGCATTGGCGTTTCTGTGCGTGTTGTCTCCGTGAACTCGGAGGATTCCGATGTGCCGCGTCTGATGTAGAGGCCGATCGGACCAAGCAACGCGCCAAACAGGAATGGAATTCTCCAACCCCAGCTTTCGAACTCGGCAGGCGTCAATGCCCATGCGAGATATGCGCCAAAAGCTGCGGCCAGCATCATCGCCAGGCCCTGTGTTGCTGTTTGCCAACTTGAAAGGAAGCCGCGTTTTTGCGGGTTGTGTTCGGCAAGAAGTGCCGTTGCGCTACCGTATTCGCCACCGGCAGAAAAACCCTGCAGCATTCTTCCTCCAACGACGAGAAGGGGCGCAAGCACGCCGATCGCGGAGTAGGTTGGCGCAAGTGCGATGATCAGCATTCCGATTGTCATCAGAAACAGGGAAAGGCTCATCACTTTCTTGCGGCCGATCCTGTCGCCGAGATTACCGAGATAGATCGCGCCGAGCGGTCTCATAAAGAACGTTACACCGAAGGTTCCCAGGAACAGCAGCAGGGAGACGGTGTCATTGCCGGTTGGAAAGTAAAGTTTGGCGATCGTGCCCGCCATGATGCCGTAGATATAAAGATCGAAACATTCGAACAGATTGCCAAGTGTCGCCGCAATGACCGTTCCTCTGGAGGTATTGCTTCGCTGTTCGGCAAGTGGATAGGCTGACATTATGTCACTCATTTTTATTCCCCTTTTTGTGCAGACTGCGGTCGCGACCAATTGCGATGCGCAGGAATTCATCTCCATCATGACCTAGGGGGCGGCCGCTCGATCTCCCTCAGGGCCGCCGCCAATTGCATCGTGAAAGCGTTCAGCGCTTTCTCAGGCGACTTTTGCCGCCGTTTTTACTTCCGGAGCAAAGCCGCCCGGGCCGCCCACGTTGACAACGGTCTCACCCTCGCCGACACGGACAAAAACGTAGTGGACGTCGTCGCCGCCCTCGAGAATCTGGCAGCGATGGATGGCGCGTCGCGGGAAGTAGGCGTAATCGCCTTTTCCGATCTCGAAGGACTGATCGCCATTCTCGCCGAAATCGACGCGAATGCGCCCGGACAGCATGTACATGACGCTGTCGAATTCCTGGTGGTGGTGCCACTGGCTTGGGGCATCCAGTGCCGTGACGTGGCATTGTCCCACCCAGAGATTGCCCGCTTCCAACGCCTTGCGACGGTTTTGGCCTGGCGTGATAGGTCCGTCGACCAGTTGATCCGCAGTGACGTAGCCGATTTCTTGAAAGAGCCCTGTGCTCATCTTTTTTTCCTTCCTTCGCTCCGCATCCTTGAAAGATGCAAGCAAAAGCCTAGACTGGTCGAATGGAAACATCTGGACAATTTTTGTCGCCAACCAGACAAGCGGAAATCCTGCCATTCGAAACGGCAGAGAGGCCGATCGTTGGTTTTTCCCGCGACTATCCCTCTGGTTTGACAACAGGTTTTCACACGCATCCGCGCGCGCAGCTTGTCTATGCGATCAGCGGTGTCATGCGCGTGGAAACACGGACCTCAAACTACGTCGTGCCTCCGACCACCGCGCTTCTCTTGCCCGCCGACTTGGAACACGCAGTCCGTATGGAGGGGCCCGTCGCTATGCGTGAGTTGTTTCTCAGAGAGGAGGCGACCGACAGACTGGGTACACGGTCGCGCGTTATCGTCGTGTCTCCGCTTCTGCGTGAGTTGATCGTTGCAGTCTGTGCTGAACCGGTAGACTGGAAACCTGACGGACGAGGATACCATCTCGCTGAGCTCGTCATCAGCGAGATCGAACATTCCACCACCATGCCACTGGGGCTGCCCCTTCCGAAGGACAGCAGGTTGAGGCGCGTGGTGAGTGCACTTCGCGACACACCGCATGACAATAGAGGTCTGGAGGAGTGGACCGAAATTGGGAATGCGTCCAGCCGCACACTTGCACGTCTGTTTCGTGCGGAAACTGGTCTCAGTTTCCGGCAATGGCGGCAACAGGCGCGATTGACCGAAGCTTTGACTGCTCTTTCTATCGGTGCAACGCCAACGAAAGCTGCAGCAATTGCGGGATTCAACAGCGTTCCAGCGTTTGGTGTGGCTTTTCGAGAGTTCTTTGGCATGACGCCCGGACAAGCAAGGTCTCTGGAAGGAGGAGAAGATTCATTTCGTCGAACGTCATGACGAACGAAATCGACCGTAGGGTTGATTAATCTCAGGTGTGGGTAGGCTTAGGTGCGTTCAAATTTGCACTCAAGTCCTTTTAGGCAGGTCTAAGTTCGCATCCAAATGACTGCCAGGAAATACGGGCCTAGACACTGGTGCAGCCGTCGCGGCCTCTCGCTGCGCCTGCCCATGGCGCTGATGGGACTTGTTGTCGTTGCAGCCCTCGGCGCAGGGCTGGTTCTTGCGGTCGGCGCGCTTGGCCTGTCGGCCATTATCGCAGTGCCGCTCGGCGCTTTCGTCTTTTCCATGCTAGGCGGCATCGCGCTGCTCTTCCTTTTCCAGTCGCTTCTTTCGCTGATCCAGTTTCTCTCATCGCCGGAATTGTCGCAGCAGATCCTCTTCGGGGTCAGAACAAGAGCAGTGCAAAATCGTACGCTAAGGGCGAACGGAATGAGAACTTATGCGACCCGCCGCCAATACGAATTCGCTAGCACTCTTACCATTAGACTGCTAACATACATTATCGGGAGCGGCCATTGGGTTTCGTTGCCGTCGAGGAATCCCAAAATGTTGACTACTGTTTTCCGGCCGTTGCACGACCGCGTCGTCGTGCGTCGTATCGAGGCCGAAGGTAAGACCGAGGGTGGGATCATCATTCCGGACACCGCCAAGGAAAAGCCAGCTGAAGGCGAAATCGTTGCCGTTGGCCCTGGTGATCGCGACGAAAGCGGCAAGTTCAACCCGCCCGACGTGCAAGTCGGCGACCGCATCTTGTTCGGCAAATGGTCGGGCACCGAGATTAAATTCAACGGCGAGGACTTGTTGATCATGAAGGAAGCCGACGTCATGGGCGTGATCACCTGACTTTCTGCCTCTTCGTTATTTCCATTTTCATGAAGACCATGGGGCCAATGGCCCGGGAGTTATTTTATGTCTGCCAAACAAATCAAATTCGGGCGTGATGCGCGCGAAAAGCTGCTGCGTGGCGTCGATATCCTAGCCGACGCCGTCAAGGTTACGCTTGGCCCCAAGGGCCGCAATGTCGTGATCGACAAATCCTACGGCGCGCCGCGCATCACCAAGGACGGCGTCACCGTCGCCAAGGAGATCGAGCTCGAAGACAAGTTCGAGAACATGGGCGCCCAGATGGTCCGCGAAGTGGCCTCGAAGACCAACGACATCGCCGGCGACGGCACCACGACGGCAACCGTTCTCGCCCAGGCCATCGTCCGCGAAGGCGGCAAGGCCGTTGCGGCCGGCATGAACCCGATGGACCTGAAGCGCGGCATCGACCTTGCCGTCTCAGCCGTCGTCAAGGACCTGCTGACCAAGGCCAAGAAGATCAATACGTCGGAGGAAATCGCCCAGGTCGGTACCATCTCGGCCAATGGCGAGAAGGAGATCGGCCAATACATCGCTGATGCGATGCAAAAGGTCGGCAATGAGGGTGTCATCACCGTCGAGGAAGCCAAAGCCGCCGAAACAGAACTCGAGGTCGTGGAAGGCATGCAGTTCGACCGCGGTTATCTCAGCCCCTATTTTGTCACCAACGCCGAAAAGATGGTCGCCGATCTGGAAGATGCCTATGTGCTGCTGCACGAGAAGAAGCTTTCCAATCTCCAGGCGATGCTTCCGATCCTCGAAGCCGTCGTGCAGAGCGGCAAACCGCTCCTGATTATCTCCGAGGATGTCGAGGGCGAAGCTCTCGCAACACTTGTTGTCAACAAACTGCGTGGTGGCCTGAAGATCGCTGCCGTCAAGGCTCCGGGCTTCGGTGATCGTCGGAAGGCGATGCTCGAAGATCTCGCCATTCTGACCGGCGGCACTGTCATCTCCGAAGACCTCGGCATCAAGCTGGAAACCGTCACGCTTGAAATGCTCGGCCGTGCCAAGAAGGTCTCGATCACAAAGGAAGCGACCACCGTCGTCGATGGCGCAGGCACCAAGGCGGATATCGAAGGCCGCGTTGCCCAGATCAAAGCGCAGATCGAGGAAACCACGTCGGACTACGACAAGGAAAAGTTGCAGGAGCGACTTGCCAAGCTTTCCGGCGGCGTCGCCGTGATCCGCGTCGGAGGTTCGACGGAAATCGAGGTCAAGGAAAAGAAGGACCGCATTGACGACGCGCTGAACGCAACCCGCGCGGCTGTCGAAGAAGGCATCGTTCCCGGTGGTGGCACAGCCCTGCTACGGGCTTCCATCCTTCTCGACATCAAGGGCGAGAACGACGATCAGAATGCCGGCGTCGCCATCATCCGCAAGGCCCTGCAGTCGCTGGTTCGGCAGATTGCCGAAAATGCGGGTGACGAGGGCTCGATCGTGATAGGCCGGATACTCGAAAGCAATACCGACAATTTCGGTTACAATGCTCAGACATCCGAGTATGGCGACATGATCGCTATGGGTATTGTCGATCCTGTCAAGGTGGTTCGCACCGCCCTACAGAATGCCGCTTCGGTGGCAGGCCTTCTGGTGACAACAGAAGCCATGATTGCCGACCTTCCCAGGTAGGATGCTGCCGGCGGCGGCATGCCTGACATGGGCGGAATGATGTAGCGCTTACTCTGGAACTTGGATCAGTTAACCGATCAACGAGGAGAATGACATGGCCGTGCAGAACAGCAAAACATCAATATTCCAGCGATTTGATACGTATCAGCCCTCCAAGACCATTCTTGTGTGGGCCTGTGTGGCGACCGCGGTCGCGACCATCGTTGTCGGCTTTAACTGGGGCGGGTGGGTGACGGGCGGGTCCTCAGTCCTGACAGCGGCGGCTGCGGGCAAGGCGGCCCGTGGAGAACTCGCATCAGCCATATGCGTCGAACGCTTAAAGGCTGCTCCGGACGCTGCTGGGAAACTGACGCAGTTCAAGGCTCTTTCAGACAGCTACAAAAAGCGGCAGTTCATCGAAGCGGGCGGGTGGGCATCCATGCCGGGGCAGACATCGGTCGACAGCAATATCGCCGAAAGCTGCAGCACGGCGCTCTCCGTTTAGGGTCGTGTTTGATGCTACGTAAGCTCAGGCGCTCTTGCGGGAGCGTCTCATTTGGCTCACTCGCTTTGTCGATTCCAGAACGATGAAAACTGATCATCACGGGATGGCACCCAAAATCTCACGCCATAGACGGCAGGCAGAGTGATGACGCAACATCTTCAGGCATCATCACCGGCATATTTATCTGGCGTTTCCAAAATGCGGGTCGAAGGAGGGACGGAAGCTCTTGAAGTGACGCGAACCGGAGCCGCGCAATTCAGGCGGCTTTAGGCGAGCCAAGGATTAATAACGCGCAATCCGGCTGCCTCGAACGGGCTTGTATCTCGCGTTGCGACCGCGAGATGGTTTTCTGCTGCCGTAGCAGCGATGTATCCATCAGCCTGCGCGATCGCCTTTCCAGATTTTCGGCCGTCGGCCATTAAAGCTGCATAAAAGTGCGAGGTACCGACACTAAAGGGCAGAATACGCCCATCAAAGAGCGGAAGAACTTCGCTTTCAAGACGATCATGAAGAATTGTCTGGCGCTTCCCCACAGGCATTGAGGCAATCCCGAAACGAAGTTCGGCAATGGAAATTGCGGAAATGAACAGCGTCTCGATTGCCTGTGCATCCAGCCAAGTCAGCACGGCAGGGTCAGGAGCCGACTTCCAAGGCTCAGATATTACATTAGTGTCTAGCAAGATCATTCAAAAGTCATCGGTTCTGCCGGGGTCCTGTCGCGCTGCTGGTGCAGAGCTTCAACGTCACTATTTGATAATTCGGCGTCACGTCCGATGGCCGCGAGCAGTGATCCAAGTTTCACGCGTCCAGATGGACGAACAGCAGCTTCAAGGATGTCACGAATTTCGGCTTCGGTGCTCCGGCCGTGGTGAGCGGCTCTTGCACGTAACGCCCGATGCGTTTCATCAGAGATGTTTCGAATGGTGACCGCTGCCATGGACATTATCCTATCTATCGTCTTGCCGCGCTATCAATATAAACAAAATGATATCACTCTTCAAGTCGTACTGTGGGGAAGGAACAAGAACCTCCAAGCAAGCTCTTGAACGGATTCGAACCAATGGCACGCTCACCAAATGAACTAAGCCTCTGAAAAGATGGCGTAACGCCGACCTATGGAACTTGAGGGAGTGCGCCCAGGCTAGGCGTTAGGCGCCAACTTTCTTCAGGAGCGTCGATATGAGATCGGAAACCTCACGCTGCCGGAGAATACGGGTGTCGCGATCGGTGTCTTCTCCCAATTCGAATTTCGCCACCGCGACAGCACCATCCTTGGTGAAGCCTTCGGTCCGCTCGTCATCAACGAAGTGCTGAGCCAACAAAGTCAGGCTCTCGGCGATAACCTCCTTGTGTTTACCACCAAGCGCTTTCACGAATTCGTCTGCGGCCGCATCGACGCTACCATCATAATGCTCGATGCAGTAGACTAGGTCATGGGCGTCTTTTCGCTCTGCTCGCTGGTTGAAGGCATAAGCTTTCAGGCAAACGAACGCCACCAGGTCAGCATAGTGGAGGTCGACCGTTGCAACCCCGTCGTCCCCGAGAAGCTCGGCCGAGATCTTTCGCGTTTTATGATGATCGAAGACAATTGCCGAATGCGGGATGTTCATGGCCGATACGCTGCCTTCCGTGGGCAACTCAACGACCTTGCCGCCTGACTTGTCAGGATCATCGGCGAGGAGTTCGATTGCGACCTTCGTACCACCCGTGCTGATCTCCCAGCGCCAAGAGACAGACTGTCCCTTCGTATTTGTGCCGCGCGTTAATCCGAGTTTTTTGAAATTGTCTTCAAGGCTATGGTAAGCCTCCGTTTCGTTGAGCATCTGAAGCTGGATGACGACGTCGACATCGCCCGTTCCTGCGTGTGCCGGAATTTCGGGAGGCTTCCTCTCGATAAGATAGCGAGGCGTCAAACCACCCACCAGGAAGATGGAGTCACGCCATGGTCCCAACCCTCGAAGAAGCGTGACCAGGACCCGTTCGCAGTTCTCAGTGACCTGATTGCCGTATCCCTCGGCGGTCGACGGTTTCGTCATCTCAGACTCCTAAAACTTCTTTTCTAAGGTGTTCGGCCATATCCCTTGATCGCCCCTCGCCTCGCAAGAGGTCCAGATAGACCTGCAGGGGGCTCGCAAGCCAAAGTCCTGCCCGCTTCTCTTTGAAAAGAAACTCAGTTCGGGACGGCGTCTCGATCACGTCGAGATTTGCACCTTCCGTCACAGCTCGGACATCAAGATGCTCCAGAACGATGTCTGTCTTTTCACCAGGCGCCATACGGCAAGCTATGCGATTGATAGATGAAAGGTAAGGCGAATATTCTTGTGCAGCCCTGTCTTGGGTAAGCACATACTCGGCGCCAAGAGCCTCGCATTCAGCTTCGAGCTTGTTTGCAATAGTGTCGGCACCTTTACCAGGAACGTAGAAGCGCCGGCGTTTGTACCGCGGCCCCTCTTCCACATGGCGAGCCCAGCTGTCGAGTAATGAGGTGGTGTCCGACAGGCGCCGTTCTTTATTTGGGCCATGGCCGCGAGCAGACACCCATTCCAAGCGCTCCAGTGCGCTAAGTGTTTCTGAAGCGGTTCCGAACGATACCTTCGCCCGCTCTGCCAGCTCGCTGACGCCGAACCAGTCTCCGTGATCCAGAACCAGGGCATGCAAGATCTGGGAGCGCTTCCCTGTAAACAGGGATCCAATCGTTCGTTCCCCAGACTTCGGGACGGGGCGCTCGATGTCGAGGTAGGCGCCTGGTGCTGGCACAAAGAGGCTTCCGCCATCATCGAAGTATCCAACCCCCTCCCCTCGAAGCACCTGGCGAGCACCAACCGATATGGAGCTTGCTGCGAGAACGGGCACGACAGTCTCAACGCGCTTTGCTTCGGCGTCTTTCTTGGCAGCGAGGAGGCGCCACATCGCCTCGCGGACATCACGAGGATATACGACGGACTTGCACTCGACGATCAAGACGATGCCTTTGCCGGCTACATCGACCTCCACTGCAGCGTCTAGGTATAGGTGAAGGCCGAAACCGGGCTCGGCTTCAACATGGGAAACCGTGACATGCGGCAGCCCTTCAAGCGTTTCAACGAGCGCATTGATCGCTTTTGTCGCACGGTCCCCCTCGTTTAACTCCATTGTTTTACCTTTTTCACTGCAGAGTGAAAATTCAATAAATCATCTAATATTCGATGTCACGCCAATTTTCACTGCGCAGTGAAAATACGTGTTATACAAGCGCATTTCGCCATTCCCGCTCTCCTCTTGAGGGGATATGTACCTACGACCCGTTAGGATAGTTCGCTAAACGATTGAAAACACGATTGCCGGACACGGGCGGATTCTTTGTTGTGGCGGAATTCGCTATTGTGCCGGTCAAGAAGACACTCGCCTACTTTACAGCGCCTTATCCTGCCCCAATTCACATTGGTTGAATTCATCTTCCTGTAATGGCTGCGCCTATCGTCTCGCCGCGCTATCAATATAAACAAAATGATATCACTCTTCAAGTCGTACTGTGGGGAAGGAACAAGAGCCTCCAAGCAAGCTCTTGAAGGGATCAGAACTGGTGCCCATCGTTTTGGCTACCTTATGATATCGATTTGTCGGTTCTTGCGCTCCTGCAATCTCGCCTCCATTCAAACATCACTCGTTCAGACGATCAACCAAACGGTTCATAATATCCATTCGCTCATGGAGAATTGCCACGATGAGAGCCGGTGTTGCCTCTCGCGGCAGACAAAAGACGTAGTGGTGTTGGCATCGCGCCATTCGTAAGGCCGGATAAAGCCCACTCATATCCTTGAAAGAACCTTTGCCCTCGGCGAGTAGTGCGATACCTCGCTCCAAATCCGAAACGTAGCGGCGTACCTGCGGAGTACCCCATTGCGCACGGGTGTAGCGGATTACCGAACGTAGATCTGATTCCGCCTCTGCAGTAAGAATGTAGGTAGTCAAGCACGACCCTCGGCAATCTCTTCATCGAGAATCTCACCTACGGTTTTGGTCGACAGTCTTCCTGCTAGCCCCTCATCGACGCGTGTGTTTATAAACTTCTTCAACTCCTGCCAGGCTCGTTCTGCGTCTGTATCTCCGGGAAAGAGGCGTTCAATTGCATACTGCTTGATTGTCTTCCCTTGCAAAGCGGCCAACGCCTTCAGGCTTTGATGTTGTTGGTCCGTTATGTCGATCGTCAACCTGCTCATCTAGCGTACTCCTGAATTGAGAAAAGCCACATTAACACATATGTGGGTATGTGACCACCGTCGAACCTTGATCGGCGGTTGGTTGGAGGGATGTGCTTTTTCGTAGACGCCTATTCCACAACCTACCTCAGCTCTAGCAAAAACCCGTCGCTCTCTTGATGCGGCTTCTTCACATCACGGGAGGAGCCGTCGCCGTGGCCGGCGGCACCATTCTGGCGCTGATCGTGATCAAGATGGCAGCAGGCCTCCACCACATTCTACGAGGCTTGGAGGACCGTCATTCAACGCTATGGAATTTATAACCCTTATACCAGGCGAGGTGCGATCAAGGGCCTGTTGCCACATGGACCCCATAACCTACGGGACATTCTCGCGACGCATATTCTGAAGCAGACCGGATCCTACGAGCAGGCGAGCTACGCAATTCAGGATACGCCCGATGTAGTGCAACAGCACTACGGTCGCTTCCTGCCGCAAGACAAAGCCGCACTGGCTGCCAAGATTCTCAATCAGGTTTGGGAAGCTGCGTAAGAGCGAATGAGATGCTCGGCTCAGATAGTGAAAACAGTCTCCGTCTGAGCCGACCCTTTCGCTTTGCTCTTGATGGGATATGAACCGTCAACCCGTAAATATCTCAACGGCTTGTCTCGTCGTCCAACTGCAAAGACGAAACAACTCCCGTCAGCAAGGCGATCGCCATCATGCGCGCTGCATAGGTCGTCGACTTGGCCTCGTCCCTCGGCAGAAAATAATAGCGCCCTTCGCGGCAGGCCCTGAGGAAGCGGCAATAGCCGGGCAGCATGTTTTCCAACCTCTTCTTCGCATCCTTGGCGGTCTCGTTACGGTCGTTGCGATAGGTGTCGAAGACGATATCCGCATCGAATTCGGGCAGCGCTTCAGGGCTGAAGAGCGCGCCTGAATTTTCCGCAATCGTCTTTGTCAGCGGGGGGAGTGTCAAAACCCGCATCCCGTGCAACGAAGCCGATACTGCCATAGCTCCGCTCGATGCTGAGCTTGCGATCGCCGGTCGCGGAAATGACGGAGATCACCGGGGGCTTGTCGCCGGCAATCAGCCGCGGCTGGGCGATCTGCGTGCCGTAGCGGCGTTTGAGAAGATCGAGTGCCGCCTGCCGCCCGGTCAGCTCGGCGAGGAAATCGTAGATAGCGTCAGGTCCACGCGCGATATCGTCGATGACCACGGTCGGCGCGATTGCCTGCAATTGTTCCGGCGGCGTCGGTCGGCCCTTGAAGACCAGGATCAGATCAGGCTTCAACGCCGCAACGGCCTCGACATCGACCGGCTGCATGCCGAGGAAGATCAAGCGGGTATTGTCGAAGTCCTGGCCTGTCAGCGTCATGCCGGAGCGGAGAAAGTGATGGCCGCCGCGTCCCCGCCGGCCCTGGCTTGCGATTGGCAGGACGCCGAGTTCGAGCAACGGCACGGTGAGGTCCGCATCGTCGAGCGAGACGACTCGTTGCGGCCGGTCAACAATCTCGACGCGTCGTCCGGCGTCATCGATGATTTCCCGGGCCAAGGCTGCCGGGCTGAAAAACGGCATGCCGAGCATCAGGCAGGCTGCCAGTACGAGGTTTCCAAAACCGGGTCTCTTCAAAGCGTGTCCTTTCTCTGCCACATCAGGAACAGAAAAACGGCAGTCCGAGCACGGCCATCAGGATGCCGGCGGGGATCTGGACCGGGGCGAAGATCGTTCGGCCGACTGTGTCTGCCAGAAGCACGAGAAGGCTGCCTAAAGCTGCACTGCCAAACAGAAACGGCATCTGCGCCGAGCCGAAGAAAAGCGGGGCCAGATGGGGTGCGACAAGCCCGACAAAACCCAGCGTGCCCACCACGGATGCGCAGGCGCAGGTCAAAAGCACGGAGGCGGCAATCCTTGCGGCATTGAGCAGGCGGGAACGCACGCCAAGACCGGTCGCCGCCATGTCGCCCAACATATTTCGCCCGGACGGCTCACCGCCCTGGTCGATGAAGGCACTGCGCACGAGGCCGAGCGCCAGAAAGGCCGGCACGCTGAGCGGTCCGGTTGAGAGAAACAGTCCCGTCAGAAAGCCGATCACCGCACCCACGACGGCCATCTGCACCAGATTGATCGAGACGACGGCCTTCATCACCAGCTGGCGCAGCGGCACCAGAGCCATGATGAAGAGGCCAAGCAGCATTTCCGGCCATCCGCGCGGCATGTGAACCAGCGTATAGGCGCCGAGTGCTGCGGCCGGAACGCCCGGCAGGGCATAGGCCATCACCGCCTTCCAGGCGATCGAACCCCACCACGCAAGCGCCCGCGACAGGTTGGCCATGAAGCCGGCCACGGCCATGATCGGGATCGCCTCGACGGCACCGAACATCGGCACTAGCAATGGCAGAAGCAGCAGGCTCGCACCGGTTCCGATCACACCGCTCAGCGCGCCGGCGCCGAGTGCCGCGACAAGCAGCAAGATCCACTGTTCCAAGATCGGTCCTCACACGGCATGGCCCGGCATCAATTCGGGAAGGCTTCATTCAAATCGACGATCGCCTCGCAGGTGAGGCGCGAAACGGGCCGGTCACCGATGAGGAAGAACAGCTTGGCCGTTTCCTCCAGTTCCTCATAGGCGTGAACCGCGTCCTGCAGCGACTTACCGGAAACGATCGGGCCGTGATTGGCAAGCAGCATTGCCTTGTGACCACCGGCGATCTGGCGAACGGCATCCGCAAGCTTGCGGTCCCCCGGCCGAAAATAGGGAAGAAGCGGCAATCGCCCGATCCGCATGATCTGATAGGCGGTGAGCGGCGGGAGTACATCGGAAGTGTCCTCATGGCAAAGGCAGGACAGGGCAACCGCGTTGGTGGAATGAAGGTGGACGATTGCGCTTGCCTCCGGCCGTTCGTGATAGACCGCCAGATGGAAGAAGGCCTCCTTCGACGGCGGATCGCCGGCAAGATGGATGCCCTCGGCCGAGACCTTCGATATCTGCCCGGGAGACAGAAAGCCCAGCGATGAATTGGTCGGCGTGACGAGGATCGTGCCATCCTCCAGCTTCACCGAAAGGTTTCCGGCACTGCCATGCGCAAGTCCTCGCCCGTAAAGGAGGGCGCCGAACCTCACGATCTCGGCACGCAGTTCATCCTCTTTCACCCATTGCCCCCTGTTTCAACGGCCCCCTGTTGCAACTGCTTCAACGCCTTGGCGAAAAAGTCCGGCGCGCCGAAATTGCCGGATTTAAGCGCCAGCGCAATCCTGCCTTTGCCGCCGATCAGGATCGGCACGCCCGGATCGATTTCCGGCCCGATCGAAAGCGCTTCGAGATCGAGCGCCTGGGCGACCGCGCCGGATGTCTCTCCTCCGGCGACCACCAGCCTGCTGACGCCGCTCTCGACCAGCGAGCGCGCCGTCCTTGCAAACAGGCCGTCGAGCGTCTCGGCCACCTTTTCCCGGCCGTAGCGTTTTTGCAAGCGCTCGACTTCCAGCGGATCGTCCGAGGAATAGATCAGCGGCGCCTTGCCGCGGTGGGCGGCTGCGAATTCGAGTAGGTCGCCGACATCGAGCCTGCCCGCCATGGCCGCATCGATATCGAGCGCCATGGTCGGATGCCCTGCGGCATGGATGGCGATCTGCCGGCGGGTCGCGGCCGAGCAACTGCCGGCCAGGATCGCCTCGGGGCCGTCGACGCCGGAAAAGGCGGTGACCGCACCCTTCGCCTTGCCGCTGCGCAGGAAGTTTGCCGGAAGGCCGATCGCGATGCCGGAACCGCCGGTAACAAGCCGCTCCCCCGCGGCCGCCCTGCCGAGCGTGACGAGGTCGTCATCAAGCGAGGCGTCGCAGATGACCATCGTCGTCCCGTCGGCGGCGGCCGCCTCCAGCGCCGTCCTCACGGCCTCGCTTCCGGAACGGACAATCGCCGTACTCACCAGCCCGACCGGATCGCGCGTCTGCTGCGCCAGCCAGCGCCGGATGTCGGAATCCGTCATCGGCGTCAGCGGATGATGGCGCATGCTGGATTCGCTGAGCAGCCGATCCTGCACGAAGAGATGGCCCTGATGGACGGTGCGCCCGACCGTCGGGAAGGCCGGGCAGGCAATCACGCCCTTGACCCCAAGGGCCGTTGCAAGCGCCTCAGCCACCGGCCCGATATTGCCTTCCGGCGTGGAATCGAATGTCGAGCAATATTTAAAAACGAATTGCTCGCAGCCCTGGTTGCGCAGCCATTCGAGTGCTGCAAGCGATTGCTGGACCGCATCCTCGACCGGCGAGGACCGGGTCTTGAGCGAGATCACTCCCGCCTCGACGGATCGGTCGGCCTTCACCTTGGGAACGCCGAGATATTGCGTGACCGCAAGCCCACCCTGCCCCGGCAGGCCTTTTGCAAGCGTGTTCGCTATGTCTCCCGCACCGGTAAAATCGTCGGCGATAACTCCGAGCAGCATCGTCTAGTGCTCCTGCCTGTCCATCAACTGTTTCATTCGTGTCACCGCGCTGCCCGGCGCGGTCAGCACGGCGCAATCCACCCGCTCGCCGACCGGGCCGGCCGCGCGCGCGGTGGAAAAATGAGCGAGCATGATCGCGTCGCAACCGGCCAAATCCTGAGCGGCGTCGGCGACCCTTGCATCATGCTCGGCCGCATCGCCCTGCCGGAGCTTCTCGATCGCGCCGTCCGCAATGATGGTGCGAAGCGTCGCAGAACTGCCGACTTCTGCCGCGAACTCGCGGAACTCCTCTTCCATCGTGGCGACGGCGGGTGCGAAGGTTGCAACCATGCCGATGTCCGAGCCGGCCATGATCGCCGCACGAAACATCGCCTCATTGGGCATGAGGACCGGGATGCCGATCTCCGAGGAAAGCCGCCGGATGGCCGGGCCGAAGGCCGAGCAGGTGATCAATATGCCATCTGCCGCGCCGGAAACGGCTTGCCGGCCGAGAGCGACGAAACGCTCGCTGAGTTCCGGCGAGAGTGGCCCGACCTCCCGCGCCCGGTCCAGTGACAGGCTCTCGTCGAGAATGTTGACGGCCTCGGCCTCCGGCCAGAGCCGCCGCATGGCATCGGTCACGGGCGCCATGGCAACCGGCGTCGCATGGAAGAAGAATATGCGTGGCTTGAACGTCATGGCGATCTCACTGCGCGGCCAGGAAGGTGCGGTCCTGAAGCCTGCGCATCTCCCAAAGCGACGAAGCCTGCGGCTCCTCCACCATGTCATAGGTAATCAACGTGCCGGCCGGGATATCCACCTTGGCGCGATTGCCGGTCAGAAGATGGGCGCAGGCGGGGTTCTCAAGCGCGACGGGTACCGCCGGGACGATTCGTGCCTTCAACATCGGGCTATGGTCATTGCCGAAGACTTCGCCCGCCTTGATGTCGCGCGCCGCGACTTTGACGAGATCGTAGCGGGGCCGGTAGTCCTCCGAGCCCGTATCGATGCCGAGCAGGCCCGCCATGAGCAGCGAGGTCGAAGTCTCCACGCCGCAAAGGTGATAGGGGCGGTAGATGACTGCCGTCGTCTCGTCATAGTTCGGGATCTGGCCCTTGGTCACAAGGACATGGTTGGAATAGGCATTGTCGCACCGGACGACGAGAAAGACGCCGCCGCCGAGCCCGGATTCATCCGGGCGCCTGAGGCAGGTGGCGAGGTCGATCGTATCGACCTGTCCGAAGAGCCCACCATTGGCGATTTCCGCATAGGCGACCGGGATTTCGGTGATGCGAAGGGCCGCATGGACGAGCGTGTCGACCGCAGGCTTCATGCCGGTATAATTGGCCGCGACGGTGATTTCGCAGAGATCATAGGCGCCAGGTTGCGGCAGGCGTGCCAGAATGTCCTTGCGCTTGGCGACGTATTCGGCGGCCTGTCCTTCGGGGATCATGGCGAGCCACTTGCGATCCTCATCGGAGACGGCAACCGTCTCGACATAGGGCTCATGGATCTTCTTGTCGGTCTTGATCGAGACCGTGCCGGCCGCCTCGTCATAGACGAATTCGCCATCGGTCGCCTTGCCGCCGGAAATCACCGTCAGGCCGACCGATTTCGCCCATTCGTAGAACTGGATCAGCAGCCCGTGCTGGTCGCCATCGACCGGCGTGTAGATGACGCCCGCTTCCTTGGCGATCCGCTTCAGCATCGGGCCGACGGCAACGTCGCAATCCTTCGTCACCATCGCCACATGCTTGCCGGCCTCGATCGCCTGCACGGCATATCTGACGCTCGCCTCCGGCACGCCGCTGCACTCGCAGACGATATCGACGGCACCGATGGCACCGATGAGTTCCGGCTTGTCGGTAAAGATGGAATTGCCGCGCGCAATTTCGCATTTGGCCTCATCTGCCGTTCCGGCATAGGCAACCTTGGCCATGTCGAAGCCCGCCTTCTCATAGGCGCCGCGCGCCGCATCGATCGAAATGTCGGCGACGGCAACGACATTCAACCGCGGCGTAACGGGCGCCTGGGTGACGATGGCCGTGCCGTAATTGCCCGCGCCGATAATGCCGACCCGCACTTCGGAAGCCTTGGCGAAGTTTGCGTAAAGATGGTGATAAACCATTGTTTAAAATATCCTTTTCATGCGCGCCCGGTGACGCTCTGGAGGTTGCAGGACCTGCCGCAAGGCCGCGTTGGATAGCGACGCGCGGCAATTGCCTGCATCCGGAATGAACATGCGATGTGGTCAGGCAGCCGGGCGATCCGTGAGGCAGGATCGCCCCTTGCTGCCTCAGCCGATTTTCTTGGCCTGCGGCTCGTCCAAATGGTGTTCCTTGCTCGCGCGGTTTTTGAACAGCCAAGGTGAAACCAGGAGCACGACTGTGATCAGCAGAACGACGAGCGCGATCGGACTCTTGAAGAAGACGGAGACATCTCCATCCGAAGCGACCAGGGTGCGGCGAATGCCACGCTCGAGGATCGGGCCGAGGATCATGCCGAGGACGAGCGGTACCGGCGGGTAGTCCAGCTTCATCATCAGGTAGCCCAGGACGCCGAAGCCGATCACCAGAGCCACCTCGAACATCGAATTGTTGATGCCGAAAATGCCGAAGGCGATGATGGCGATGACGGCCGGGAACAGGTAGCTCGGACGTACGAAGGCACAGGTGGCGAGCACCGGGGTCAGGACGATAGTGATTGCGACCAGCGCCAGATTGCCGATGTAGAAGCTGCCGAAAATGGTCCAGACGAATTCCGACTGTGTCTGGAACAGCATCGGGCCGGGCTGCAGGCCGATCATCAACAGGCCGCCCATCAGCACCGCCGTCGTGCCGGACCCCGGAATGCCGAGCGCGAACATCGGGATCATGTTGCCATAGGCGGCGCTGTTATTGGCGGCTTCGGGAGCCGCAACACCTTCCATAGCGCCATTGCCGAAGCGTTCGGGATGTTTCGAGGTGCGCTTGGCGAAGGCGTAGGAGATCATCGTGGCCGCGGTCGCGCCGGCGCCGGGCAGGATGCCGATGAAGAAGCCGATCAGCGAGCCGGAGCCCAGTTCACGCCAGCATTGCAGCGTGCCGCGCACATCGGGCAGAAGTTCACGGAAGCGGAACCGGTTGTTCTCCTGCGGCTTTCCGATCGAAGGCGGCGTCGCATACATTTCCGCCAGACCGAACAGGCCGACAGCGATGATGGAAAATTCGATACCGTCGAACAGCCGGACCTCGCCGAAATCGAAACGCGGCAGGCCAACCATCGGATCGAGCCCGATCGTGCCGATGAAGAGGCCGGCAAACAGCGACATCATCGCCTTGTTGAGGTCGCGGCCGCCGAGCACGCTGACGAGCGACAGCGAGAAGATCATCAGCGCGGTCATCTCTATCGGCCCGAAGGCGATCGCGGCCTGGGCAATGGTCGTGGCAAAAGCGGTAAGCAAGATGAGGCCGATCAGGCCGCCGATGAAGGAGGCGGCAATACTCAAGCCGAGTGCCGCGCCGGCCTTGCCGTTTCGTGCCAGCTTGTGGCCATCGATGACGGTCATGGTCGCGGAAGCATCGCCCGGAATGCCGAGCAGGATTGCGGTGACCGCGCCGCCATATTGGGCGCCGTAATAGACGGCTCCGAGTGCCGCAATCGCCGCCGTACCGTCAAAGCTGACGGCGACCGGCAGCAGGATTGCCACGCCGGCGGTTGGCCCGAGCCCCGGCAGGGCGCCAATGAAAAGCCCGATGATGGCGCCGACCATGATGGCGGCGAGAACGGAGGGTTGCGATGCTGCGACCAATCCCTCGGCAAGCAAGTGCCATGATTCTAGCATGATATCGTCTCTTCTTGAGGGATCAGAGCAGCGGGATGGCGAGAACCACGCCGAACACGAGATAGAGTATGAAGGCCATTCCGACGGCGATAGCGCTGGCGGCCGCAATCGAGCGGGCGTCGCGGGCGCCGAAGATACAGCCGATGGCGATCATCAGCGGCATAGAGGCGACCAGCATGCCGATAAACTGGGAGAGCAGGACGAAAGCGACCAGTGCCAGACTGACCAGCCCGACCCGGACCACCTCCATCCGCTCGACGCTGCCGAGAAGATCCGACTGCCTGATGACCTTGAGGAAATTGAGCGCGGAAAAGAGCGCCAGCCCCGCCCCGATCCAGACGGGGAAGAAGCCGGCAGAGGGCACGGAACCCTCCTGGTAGCCATAACCGCTTCCCTGCCAGATCATGTAGAGGCCGAGCAGGCCGAAGATCGCTGAAAGACCAAGATCGAATGAACGTAAGGGTATCATCTGCCGCGCCTCCCAAGCGTAGAGCATTTGAAATTTTCGGGGACTATCGGCCCCCGAACTGACCGGAGGCCGCCAATCTCACTTGATCGGCCTCACTTGATTAGGCCGAGCTCGCGCATAAGCGTCTCGTAACGCTGCGAGGTTGCGACGATTTCCTCGCCGAACTGCTTGCTGTCGAGGAAGAGCGGTATTTCGTTGAACCGGTCGACGTACTGGCTGCGCCATTCCGGGCTTTCCGCCACGGTTTTCATCACACCTTCCCAATAGGAGACCGCTTCCGCCGGAACGTCCTTGGGCATGATGATGCCGCGGAGCTGGGTATGGATGATATCATGACCGAGTTCCTTGAAACTTGGAACCTCCGGAAGAGAGCCCATCCGTTCCGCCGATGTCACCGCCAGCGCCCGCATCTTGCCGGCATTGACCTGTTCGAGGATCTCGTTGGGATTTCCGAACAGAAGATCGAGATGCTTGCCGAGCACCGCCGCCATCACCTCGCCCTCGCCGTCATAGGGCACGACCTTGATCGAGCTGCCGAGCTGCTTGTTGAGGAGATGCGATAGAAGTGCCGGGTCGGAGACCGCACCGGCCGAACCGATGGTCAGCCCCTTGGCGCTCTTGAGGTCATCGATCGACTTGATCTTGGAATCGGCGAGCACAGCCAGGATGTAGGGCGAGCGCGCGATCGCGGCGAGCGGGGTGAAGTCCTTGTAGCTCAGCGGCATCTTGCCGAGCAGCGGCGTGGTGAAGAAGCTGACGCCGACACCGCCGAGATAATAGGGATTGCCCTTACGGGAACTGATGTAGGAATAGCCGACAGCGCCCGAGCCGCCCGGCCGGTTTTCCACCAGCATCTTGACCGGAATGAGCTTCTTCTCGTCGATCACCTTGGCCATGGTGCGCGCGACGATATCGCTGCCGCCGCCGACGCCGAAGGCGACGATATAATTGATAGTCTCGCTCGGATAGGCATTGGCTCTCGCCGTGCCGAAGGCAAACGGCTGTGCCGCGACAAAGGCCGCGCCGCACCCGAGAAGCGTACGGCGTTTCATCCCCTTACGGATTTCAAAATTGTCCAAGATACTTCCTCCCGATTTGAAAACCGGCCCTCCAGCCGATACCGGCAATCCCTTCCCGAATTGCGGTTTGGCAAGATTGAACCCGTAGGCGGTGGCAAAGCAAGTATAATAATGATACCGATTGGTATCATTAGATGACCAATGCGGAGGGGCCTGTGGATACGATCAATGACATCAATCTGCGACTATTCCAGACCTTTCTGGTCGTGGCCAGCGAAGGAAGCTTTCGACTGGCTGGCGAGAAGCTCAACCGCGCCCATTCAGCCGTCAGTGTCCAGATCCGTCAATTGGAGGAGCAGCTTCAAGTGAAGCTTTTCGAGCGTACGACACGCAGCGTCAAATTGACGGAAGAAGGCACCAAACTGCAAGAAAGTCTGCGAAAGGCCCATTACGAGATCCTGCATGGGCTTCGCGAGATACGCGAGGCCGCAGACCTGAAGCGCGGGCAGCTATCACTCGCCAGCTCCTCCCATGTCGCATCCGTCCATCTGCCTCCTGTCTTGACGCAGTTCGTCAGCGAGTTTCCGGAAGTGGCGGTAACAATCCGGGAGCTGACCTCGACCGATCTCTACGCCGCGCTACGTAAACATGAAGTCGATTTCGCGATCGGTCCACATGGAACGGACCAAGCGTTCGACTTCAGTCCCATACTGGTCGAGCCGCTGCATGCGGTAGTTCACCCGCGCTTCTTGGATCCAACGAAGAAGACCGTGACCTGGCGAGAGATCGCTCATTTCCCGATCCTTCTGCCTGCGCCGCAAACGGCAATGCGGCGGATCGTCGATCATGTCCTGCACGACAACGGATTGGTCGAGACAAACCGATACCAGTTCATTCAGGCCGAGACGATTATCGCCATGGCAGAAGCGGGACTAGGCATCGCCGTCCAGCCCAGCACGAGGCTTGCCAAACACCCGCCACAGACCGCGCGGGTGATGACCCTAACGGAACCACATATCCGACGGGCCATGTCGCTGATCCGGCTGAAGAACCGCGAACTGTCACCAGCCGCGCGGCATCTGGCCGATACCATCGTTCGTGAAGTCCGTCGTGTTACCGACTATGTAGAAGGAGAAAAGTTTTATACTCCTTGATAGCATAGGGCGAATTAAGCTCTTGATGAAATTCGAACGTTCGGCCCATCGATTTGTCATGAATTGAGAGGCAGGGGATCAGTGCCTTCGCCAACCAGCGTCAAACCTTTATCTCCAAGAGCGGCCTTATCGTCAAAGGGCACCATAGGTTCCATAAATGCGATATCCATACCGCCTTTAATGCCGGTTCATATTCTGCTTGTAAAGCAATCAAAAACAAGACTTTATGAGTGTGTAGATGAGCATATTTTACCGGTTCCTATGCCGGTTCGCGATCTTGCGCATCAGTGAAATGACTATAATACAAGGCCAGAACCCTAACCAATCGCAAATTTGCCTCGGCTTAAGTCTTGCAGCCGGTATGCCAGCACTCTCCGCCGCGAACCGCGGCATATCCAAAGTTGCTCGTGAGTGCTGGCCGCATGGCATCGGCAAGTGGCAATGGCTCCATGATGAAATGGGCGTGCAGCCAGCCCTCTCTTCTGTCAGCCACGACGACCAAACGTGGCCAATCGAAGGATCACAAGGTCGTCTCTCATCACGGCTATTTTAAGCTCTTGAAGAGATCAGGGTCGCTGACCCGTTAGAGTCCGGGTCTTGATAAGATCTGGACGGGAGACCTCTGGATTTCGAAAAACTCAACGAGGTTTCTACCGGGCTCGCAGAAACAATTTCGACTTCGAGGCGCCCTGCATGCCGGTCCTTAGGCACGCCATGGGTCTACGAGAACAACGCCTGTACCTTGGAAATCTTGAATGTTGCGTGTGACAACCACTAGCCCATGCACGACAGCTGACGCCGCGATGAGTGCATCTGCTTCATTGCGGCGATCCGGAATATGCAAGTGAGCACATCGCGTCGCAATTGCTTCATCGATAGAGATGATGCGCTCAGCGAACTCCGGGCGAACTCGCCTATCCATCCACGTTCGTAAGCGAGAACCCTGCTCGATGTCACGGCGCTGGATGCTGAGTATGCCACGCTCGAGCTCTAAAATTGTTATGGCAGAAATATACAGATCACGAGAATCCTGCGCACCTAACCAGGTCGTCACGTTCAGATCAGCTTTACCGTCACCCACTTTACGGAGTTCGCAGACAACGTTTGTGTCGAGCAAGTATTTCAAGAGAGATCAACTTCGCGAGTTGCAATGACCGACCGAGACGGATCGAAATCGATATTCGACAATCCTGGCATTGAAAGCGCATCGACAAGATTGTGACGCTTACCTGTCAGACGCTCAAACTCACCGTACGTCATCAACACATGCGAAGGTCTGCCTCGATCGGTGATGACGACAGGCCCTGCCTCAGCAGCTTTTTTCGCTCTGCCAACATCATGATTCAGTTCGCGGCTGGTCAAGCTAGTCGTAGCCATAGGCACCTCATGTAGGAACGTACCTACATATAGCGCCTTCATTTTCATCGCGCAATCCCTTTCTGGCATCGCGTGGCTGCCGTCCTTTTAAGCTCTTGATGAAGCTTGAACCGACGACCGACACGTACTGAGGCCGACGAAGGAACTAATTTAGAAGGGATCTCCTCCCCAATCCTCATGGCCATGCCGGATACGGATTACAAGTATGCTTCCGTTCTCGATGGTGCGGTAAACGATGAGGTGAGCTTTGAAAGGATGTATCCTGACAGGCGGAGAAATCTCATTGCGCTCGCGCGCCATTCGTGGGTTGGCGGCAATGAGTTCGAACAAGGCAAAGAGCTCATCGTGATATCGTTTGGCAACAAGTGCTCCGAAAACGCGGATGCCTTCTTCCGCGATGGAAACGATATCCTCTTCCGCTTGTACCGAGAGGTTAAACGGCATCAGTCGCGATCGCTGCTGATCTTTGCTCGCGCTTTGGCTGCAGCAAACAGCTCATCCGACGATTGGTTTCCAACGCCGCTTTCAATACCGTCGTCCACAAAGCGCTGCATCTCGGCAATCTTGTCCGTACGAGCCTGGTCTCTGCGTATCAAATCTCTAACGTAATCGCTCGCATTGGAGTATCTGCCGGTCTTGGCTTGCGCTTCAACCCAGTCTTTCATGGGGTCTGGTAGGGATACATTCATCGTCGCCATTTGAGCCTCCTAGATGTAAGTAAAAATACATCCCGATGGCAAAGTTTGTCAAATCTACAATGCGTCGTGATTAAGCTCTTGAACAGACATGAAAAGGTGACCTGCTAATTGCAATTTCAACTAGTTCGCACCGACCAAATGGTTGCCGAAGTCTCTACGGGCCGCCTATTCGAGAAGGATAGCGCTGAACAGCAAGAGCGCTCACTCGCCGTTTGATAATAGTTGATAAACGACTATATTCTTTCCGTGATCCACGAAGGAGATACGCGTGATCAGCGCCGATTTGGGCAAGCAGCTTGAAAGCTACATCCAGCAGCTCGTGGATAAAGGTCGCTACGGCTCCAAAAGCGAAGTCCTGCGCGAGGGCGTGGGACTGGTTCAGGATCGTGAAACGCGACTGGCCGCTCTGGATGCTTCAATCACGCGCGGCATCTCTGATGCGGACTCCGGTCGGACTAAGTCGGCCAATGATGTGTTCAACCGTCTCGAAGCAAAATATCAGGCGATAGCTGACAAAGCCGAAAATTCCGCATGATTCTTGATTTTACCAGAGGCCGAGGGCGATCTTGAGCAGATCGCCGATTACATTGCCGAGCACAATCCACGGCGCGCTCTCTCATTTATCAGAGAGCTGCGGAGCCGGTGTGAAGATCTTATCCAAAACCCAAACGGTTTCGCCCTGGTGCCTCGCTATGAACATCATAGAATCCGTCGACACGTTCACGGCAACTACCTGATCTTCTATCGCGTTGAAGCCGCCAAAGTGGTCATTATCCACTTCCTGCATGGCGCTTCGGACTATGGCGTATTCCTTTGTGGCGAATGATCAAATCACGCTGCGGTGGCTTGAAGCGAAACACCAAGGGAATGGTTGCTTTTAGCGTCATCTTGCAGATCAGCGGAGAGCAATCGTCTTGCTGTTGAGCGGAATCGAACAGCCCTTCACCTAGTTCATTTGCATCGCAGCAATTTATTTCTGTAGTGACAGAGAGTACCGGGTATGCCGACGTTCGCCCGTACGCGTCAGTGCACCAATCTCCACAAGCTGCTGAAGGTCGCGTGTTGCTGTAGCGCGAGATGTATCTGTGATTGAAATGTAGTTTTCGGCACTTAGCCCCCCCTTGAAGCCTGCCGTGCCTTCCTTGAAGATACGCGCAACTACCTTTTCCTGCCGCTTGTTCAACTGGCCTCGAAAGCGATCATAGAACTTTGCTTTCTGAATAAAGAAATCTATGCGCTCAAGCGTCGCCCGTTGAGCATCCAGGATCGTTTCTGAAAAGAAAATGATCCAGTCGGTGATATCAAGCGTGCGCTGGTGCCGCTCAAGCTCGGAGTAGTAGGCCTTCCGGCTCTTCTCGATTGTGAAAGCGAGTGAAATGAGACTTGGCTGCCCTATGTTTTGCGACAGGGATTTCTCAGCCAGCGCGCGCCCAATTCGGCCGTTGCCATCCTCAAATGGATGTATGCTTTCAAAATAAAGATGGCCTACGGCTGCGCGCGTTAAAGCTTGAAGCGACGCTTGACCACTTGGCCCGGATTGATTGAACCATGCGATGAAAGTCTCCATCTCATCGGTAACCTGGCGAGACGGGGGAGCCTCAAAGTGGATTGTCGGCTTATCCAGTCGACCTGACACGATCTGCATGGCGTCTTCATGTGTGCGGTAAGCACCAACCGTTTCAATATATCGGTTTCCGGCCATCAGCATTGAATGCCAGTGCAACAGGCCCTCATGACGCAGTGGCCTATGCCAACTTCGATAGACATCCGCCATCATCTCGGCGATCCCCCGCTCCTGGGGGCGGATCTGTCTGTCATCAGTGTTTAGCCCGAACTGTCGGCGGAGTGACGACTGGACGCTCACGCGGTCGAGATATTCCCCCTCAATCTCTGAGGTCTTGACCGCTTCGTCGCTCAGCAACTCAATACGAAGTTGGTTGCTGTCGTCCTCGTTGAAATGCCGGATAGCACCGATAACCTCGCCGGCGGACTGCAAGAATCTCTGCTCCAACGGTACCATCCTTGCGGTGTCGTACCTGAAGTTTGGCCAATCCGTGTTTTGCCAGTTCCATTTCATGAGTTATAGGATCCATCTCTATAACTCATAATTATTGCCATATATGAGCTATTGCAAGTCCGTCTATCGCTCAGCACCACAGGCTGCGGCTCTCCATTCAAGACGCAGCGATCGACGTTAAACGTCTTGCCCTAAACATATTTTGTTAACGGGCGCCCCCTATTTCCGCTCGCCCTCGGCATCGGTGTCGAGAGAAACGGAATGAGCATGACCAAACACGACCTTTCATCACGTCATTTTCAGCGAAAAATTTCGGAATTCTGCGAGCTTCGTATCGCTCCGATCGCATCCAGGCGAGTGTTGGAAAATATACGGCCTTATCTGGCCAGTTTGATTGTCTACCGAAAATCGCCACCGCTTCTGAACGGCCATATCGACTGGACGACTATCGGTCAGGCGTGTGGGATCGAAGCCGAGTTGACGGTAGGACTGAAAAAGCAGCTCCGGCCTGCTCTGGATGCCATCATCCGATGGCTCGGCGCACCACCGGCAGCCGAAGAGCGACGGCCACCAAAGTCAAAGGCCCGCCCGACCAAAATCGTTCCCGCCAAGAAAGCGGCTTCCGCATCCTCGACCGGAAAGCCGCAACGCGCGGCGACCGACGGCACCTTTGCCCGGTCCGCATCGACACAGCGCGGCCCTGCGCCAAAACCGATCAGCCCGTTCCCAGACACACTATTTGAAGCGACTGAAGATCCGGTGAGCTTTCAGGACGCATTGATCTATCATATGCGGCGGTTCGGCGACACCTACTGGCAGCTCTATCGCGCCGTCGTTCATCTGAATGAGACCTTTGACAACAAGACGCTGCTATCCTGGGGCCAGGGCGCGCACTAGCAGCTTTCCCAAGCAGCGTCGTGAAGGACTGTGGCGTACCGCTTAGCCAGTTAAGCTTTGGCCTCCTCATCTTCCCTGGCGTCTGGGACTGGTATCTGCAGTGGCGGGAACAACGACGTGGCTTTTACACCAAATGGGAAGAAGACATGCTGATGGTCGCCCAAGCCCTATCTCGCGCGGATGTCGGCTGGATCCGGCAACACCCGGAACTGCTTAAGAACGTCAGGCCCATCGTGGGCTTGATTGAGCAGGAAGAAATCGACTTCGCGGCTCGCGACTGGCATGGTGCCTGTGATGCGTTTCACCGACATGCCGCGAACCGTTCCAAGGAGATCCAGCGAGTGATGCGTGTGCATCGCGATCCATTTGAACCGATCATGTATGTACTTGAAGCGGACAGTCCATTAGCGGAATATCGCAAAATCACGGACGAGATCGTGAAACGTATGCCGGACGAGAACAGATACCCACGACCTGCCGCCGAAGCCGTCAGAGCATTCCTGTTGCTTCGGCTTGGCCTGCACCTTGGGCTCAGACAAAAGAACCTTCGCCAGCTACGCGTCTGCCCGCGCGGACACTATCCGACATCGGAACGCCGGCTTGAGGATATGAAATGTGGTGTAATTCGTTTTGCTGGAATTCGATCAGAATCGGTCAACGCTACGCCGAAGTGAGCGGCTGCGTCCGCCAAAATTACCTGCAGTATCTTCGCGGCAACTTCGATTTCATCCTTCTCGCCTCTCTGAGGCAAACGACCAGCATCCTTTCGGTAACGGTAGGTCGTTGCATAGACGGCAAGGAACGTGATTGGTGAAAATTTCACCTTGAAAGTATTGTCTTCCGGCAAGAGGTCTCGCAGGACGTCAAGGCGATGCGAATCTCTACGCTCTGCCTTGATGTTTTCGAATTGAGGAGCGCGAGAAGAATTTTCCTCAGCAGCCTGCTGTAGATGGAAGACGTCGTTTCGGTTGTCGATTGCCGATAGGGCCTGCGCAGCCACCAAATCTTCATGCGCTAGCCGAAGAGAATTTGCGATGTGGAGATCAGCGCACATCAATCACGATGCCGTCTGCCACAATATGGTTAGATGCCGAGTTTGCCACGCTTAGATCAGCCTGGAAATCCGAAAGCCTGATACAGGAGACATCGGCATAAACGCCAGAACCTTCCTGAAGTCGCCAACCAGACATTGGCGAAAAAAGCGCTCTGGAGCTTCGTCGGAAACGATCACTTTCAAATCCCAGTCGCTCTGGCTTGTCGCCTCTCCGCGGGCGCGGCTGCCATATAGGATCACGTCGATCGGGTTATATGCCGCTCTGATACGGGCAAGCAGCGTCTCCAACTCCGGATACCCGCCGGGAGATGCAATACGACCACCAAAACTTGCAGCAACGACACTCATTTCCGCCTCATACCTGGCTCTCCCTGTAGATATAGCCGGTCGGCGAGCATTTCCACTGGCTTAGCGTCAACCCCGACCCACTCCCATCCAAATTGCCACTTTCCAAGGAATACAGGCTGGTCTACGTGAACGGTCTCATGGTGACGCATATTCCTTAGAAACTCTCTTAAGCTGGATCGAACCTCCGAACCGCAGTTTCAGAGATTTCTCTAGCTCGATTGATCCGTCTTGAAGAAAACCGGGAAATCTACAGCGACGTTCAAAGGTTCGAAGTGCCGCATATTCTCGCTAATTACCGTCAGATCGTATGCTCGAGCTGTCGCAGCAATGATGATATCGCCAAGGCCCGGGTTCTGGCCTCTTCCTTTGGCTTCATTCTCCATAGATCCAGCGATGCGAGCGACAACAGTATCCATCGGCAAGATACGATCATCAAAGGTGCTAGTAATAAAATCCAGCCAGAGAGAAAGGCGTTTCGCTCTTTCAAAACCACCACGGCGATGAAGCGATCTTAGACCCCTTTCAATCTCAGCAACTGTCATTGCGGACAAGAACAGCGCGTCCGCCATGCCTTGTTGGTGAAACCACTCGCGAACTTCAGCTGAGGGAGAGACCTTATCAGGCGCAAATTTGCTGATGATATTCGTATTGAGCAGATAACCGTTCACAGATCTACATCGCGCATTTCGGAATGATCACGCTCGAAATCTGCTCCACCCGGAAAGGTCAACAAGAAATCACCAAAGTTTGCACGAGGCCTCTTCAGTGCTTTCTTAGCGACCTCTGCAGCTTCCACACTCACGATCACAGCAGCGGGTTTTCCGTGCCTCGTGATCGTAACAAACTCACCCTTCGCCGCTTCATCCACGAGGCCAGCAAATCTGGCTTTTGCCTCGGCAACACTAATGCTTGACATCTGACCTCCAGAACAATGACCATATATAGTCATATAGCGAGATACTGCGATAATCAATATACGTGAAATCTGTACGCCTGAATCATCGTTCCCATTAAGCTCTTGATAGGAATCGAACCACCGGCTCCGAGAGAGTGGGTCGATTATTTTGGCGGCATATGTTCTGGCCATTCTTGCGAGCCATGAAGCACACGAAGAATTCGAACTGTCGTTTCAGTAATGGTATATGCAGCGAGTAGGGCGTACCGTTGATGACGAGTTCGCGTGTGCCAGCAATTCTGCCCACGCGCCCACTGGCAGGAAAATCGAGTAAACGACGGGTAGCAGCGACAATCCGCTCATCGATCAGAACGGCGGCGGCGGGATGATCTGCCTCAATGTACGTAAAGATGGCGTCGCGATCCGATAACGCAAATGCAGACCAAATAAGTTTCACGATTTGGGCACACCAGCTTTAAGACGTGCTGCTGCTCGACGTTCGGAAAAATGAGCCTCAACTTCCTCGTCTGATAAATCGAGCCGAGTATCGTTCAATGCTTCGAGCACCTTGGTCCGAAACCAGGCGTCATGCGCTTCACTGCTCGAAAGAAGTTCAAGGGGCAAAGCCCCCTCATTAGCAGTCCGGGTGAGCAGGATACGAACCGCATCAGATACCGTGAGGCCCATGCTTTCAAGCACGGCAGAAGCACGATCCCGAACCTCGGCATCAATACGTGTTTGGACGAGTGCGTTGGCGGCCATGGCTATCTCCAGATTCAACCGGATAGCAATGCAATTGAATGACGCTTTCTAGGTAAAATTTGCGCCGCCATTATCTGCGGATGGCTCTTTTGAGCTCTGGATGAAGCGTGAACCGACGACAGACACGTAATGAGGGTGACGAAGGTATTAATCATAGGGGATCGCCTCCCCAATCCTCATGGCCATGCCTGATACGGATTACGAGTATGCTTCCGTTCTCCATGATGCGATGAACGACGAGGTGCGCTTTGAAAGGATGTATCCTGACAGGCGGAGAAATCTCCTTGCGCTCGCGCACCATACGTGGGGGTCGAGATTCTATGTGCAAATTCGAGCCAAGCCAACATGCGTATCGAGCGCATGAACCGGACGCAGCAAGGATCAGCAGGCAAAGCCAGCTGTAAAGACCAACAGCGAAAAGAACGGTCACATCAAGCCGGCGCACGGCCATTGTCGGCGAGCGAACTTTCTCGACAATCTAAAGGTCACAAAGCCAAGAAATTGCTGCCAGCGCCGCACTTTGCCAATTGCCTTTCGAGGCTAGAATCGCCTCGATCTTTTGGTGGCAGACCGATCGACTAGGAAGGACATATTCGAAATCCGTATCCCGCGAATTGTGCGGACTCCCAGTGCCTCTGGCAAATGTGTTTGTGACCCCCAGCTTGACGCAACGCTATTGTTTAAAAGGGTTGAAAAAACGCAGTGGGCATACTGCGCTTCACTTCATTACAGACACAGTGTCGATCTCGTCCTTAAGGCCGGGATGAGCGTCTGGCGGAAATGGCTGTGGGTCGAGGTTTGAGAACTGCGGGGCTACCGGATGCGTATTAGACCCTTTGACTGAAGGATCAAGCGTGTGATCATTGTCGAGAGGTGAAAGAAAACGGCTTGAAAGGAATACGAACGAGTTCATCAGATATCTCCTCACCTAGCAAAGCCGTATCGGCAGTGTCGTTGTGCTTACAACTTCGCAAACGAAACCAGATAAGGTAAACCGCGTCATACCCCATATGGGGGAAAGCACTCTATTTTCCTCTTAATCGTTAACCGCTAGGCGTTACCCTAACCGGACGCGTGTGAGCAACAGGCAGAGCTCAGCCTGACGTTCAGTCTCGGTTTTCCTGAAGATAGATTTCAAGTGCGCGCGCGCTGTTTCATATTGAATGCCTAGATCATCCGAGATGGCCTTTAAATCAGAGCCTTGCAGAAGCAGGGCTGCAATTCTGCATTCCGAACGTGTCAGACCAAAAAGCCGATGCAGAACATCGGGGTCAGTACCATTAGGTGCCGCTAAATCTTCGAACAACGCCATAATATGCGCGCGGGAAAAAACATCCTTGAGATTGGATTGCACACGCTCGATCCGTGCGAGGATGGGTCTATTTGCAGGGCGGGAAAATACTAGGACTTCCCCGGAAGCTTGCTCTGGTGCGTGAATAACCTTGCGCAACAAGGCTTCGAAATTTGAAGTTTCCTTTGGAGACGACGCGACAAGTTTTTTATTCAGTATTCTAATGCCGTCCGATTGCAGACGTTCGGCACGCTCATTTGAGGCAACCACCCTACCCTGTCGGTCAAAAAATACGCATGGGACGTTCGCGCGTTCAAATGCCGCCAACCGTCCAATCATTTCACTATTTGAAAACAGCGACATGATGCGGGATGAAGTCTGAAGTTGCGATTGCAGAGCCACGAAGTGAGCACGATCCCTATCCTCAAATCCCCCATCGCCATACCTACGCTGAAGGACCAGGAAAAAGTCATCGGTGCCTGATGTGAAATTAATCACAGCAGTCTGTTGGAAGCCGTGACTTGCCATGAACCTATAATATTCGAGAGACTGAATATCTTCGCTGCTTGCGATGTCTGCCTCAAGAACGACGCCTCTGCGCTTCATCAGAGGAATAAACCGTGCCCTGTGATCGCGAGTGTACCACTCGTCACGGAGGTACGCCTCCATGATTCTTGCAAGGCTATCGGTGAAAAGTATGCCACAGACAGAGCTACGCTCAGCAGGCGACATGATGTTCACCCCGGCAGCGCCGCTGGCCACAGAAATACTTTCCATCAGCAATGGCCAGCGCTCAGGCTCGACAGCGGCATCCTGAAACTGATCAAGCGAACGATAAAACTGTGAGACGTCAACCGGCATTGCCCCTCCTTTCCAAGGCAATTCTAGTTGAAGACCCCCTTAAATCTAGTGGTTATTCAATTTTACTTGATTATTTTTAGGAGTGAATGTTGAGCATTTTAATCGATAAATAATGAGCGATCATAGGAACTTACAAAGGCGGCAGTTAATCTGGGCTATGTATATAATAACAAATGATTATCCATCACTAATACTTTAGTGCCTATAAACCGTCCAACATCTTCATTTATAGCGAGTTGTTTAGAGAGATTCTATTGTGGTATTTTTCCAGCCCAAGTAACTGTGAGGCTGAATCAATGTCATCAGTTGTTAGCGCACCTGTTTCCGTCGCGTTTGTTGACGATCACCCTATCCTTCTTGAAGGGCTTGTTAGCCTTTACTCGAACAAGAAAGATTTGAGGATCGTCGGCCAGGGCCACAATGCTGTAGACGCGATCAAGCTCACAGAACAGCTTGCGCCTGACGTGATTGTCGTGGATCTCAGCATGCCCGGTGACTCTATGGCTGCGATAGAAGTTATTATCCAGACAATGCCGGGAACCAAGGTGGTAATATTCACGGCGACCTCTAGCATCGAGACTGCAATCAAGGCTCTCAATTGCGGCGTTTCCGGTTACGTTCTCAAAGGAAGCAGTTCGACCGACCTTCACGATGCAATTATTGCTGCGCGAAACGGTGAGACTTATATGACGCCAGGCTTTGCGACTAAGGTCATAATGTCAATGAAGGCTGATGAAGCCAGAAGGAAAGCAATACAGCACAGGCGCTTAAGCGTCCGCGAAGAACAGATTGTCTCCTTCCTTGTGAGAGGACACACAAATCGGGAAATCGCCAGAAGTCTCGATATCAGCGAAAAAACCGTCAAACACTATATGACGATCCTGATGCAGAAACTCGACGTACGAAATCGTGTCGAAGCTGTTCTCGCTGCGCAAAAAATTGGTGGGCCGCGCGATCTCTTCAACTAAAATGACGCCAAAAATTCGCTGTAACTCAAGCTCTAGACGGGTGCTAGATCATCTCATCTGACGAGAGCTGATTGATGGGCAAAACTGCGACAATAATTGTGCCGGACGCCCGCCTGAATATCCGCATTTTTCCGCCAAATGACCTCACACGCCGCTTTTGACTGGTCAAACCAAGTTTCACGCGCGCTGCCGCATTCTGATTTGGACGTACAACACGATCCCCCACATCAGCCACCACGATAATGAGTTTTTCATCGTGGATGCGATACCTGACCTTCTGCTTATTATTGCCTGCGTGTCGAAACGCGTTCATCAAGCCTTCCTGAATAAAGCGGTAAACGCATACATTCAGGTGAGGTTTGTACATCTCGTGCGGGATCACCCCGTCAATCTCAACGGGGAACGCCGTGAGATCCCTGTATCGCGCAACGGCGAGCTTTATCGTTTCACTCAGGCTGAGCTCATCCAGTTCAGGCAATGATAGACCGGCGGAAATTTTTCGCAGATCCGCCAGGACGCCTGAGACGAAACTCAACAGCTTTTCAAGATCAGGGTTGACCTTTGCTTCTCGAGTGCGCTGCTCTGCAATCATATCGCTCAGACGAAGACTGATAAGGGTCAGAACCTGCACGGGGCCATCGTGCAAATCATTGCCAATCTGATCCAGTATTTTTTCGTTCAGCTTCCCCGCCTCAAGACGCGCATAATCTGCCGCTTTTCTGAGCTTGTCGTTCTGTTCCCATAAATCTAGCGCGTTGAGGAGGTTTGCCTCAATCGCACGCTTCTGCCTCTCGATCAGTCTGCTTGCGGCAAGAGCTATAAGATATAGCAGAACCAACATCGGTAGAGTGACGGCTGCGACGATGAGGAAAGTTCCGCGTTGGGCCGAGCGAAGTTCGGCGATCAGGTAGTTCGGTTCTTCGTAAAACTCGCCAACGAGAATGATTTTCCCATTCCGATCACGTAGTAGCGGCGCATAGACTTCGATCAGAAGGCTTTGCTTTTCGTCGCCTGTGTACGCGTGCTTGTCGACCTCTGTGCGAGATACGACGATTTCACCGGACAGAGCAGCTTTCAGTTCGTCGAAGACTCTCGGATTTTCAATTTTCTGGTTGTTCGTTGAATATAATATACTGCCATCTGCGCGCCAGAGCTTGATGGTACGTACATGCTGACCGATTGGTCCTGTGCCGAGGAGAGTCTCCAGTCGTGAGACGAGAACAGGGTTGATCGCATCATTGCTGATATCGGCCTCCGCGATCAGCGGAGAAACAAAGGTCTCCAAATAAAGCGCGCCCACCCCACCTGCTCCGGCAAGCATCGCCCGCTCCACCCGATCAGCAGCCCAGAATGTGAGGCACGACATCAGCACCAAGACGATCGGCGACATCAGGATCATGAATTGTGTCGAGAGATGCAGATCCCGGAACCAGTCTGTTAACCGCCGCCACGATGGTCTCCATTTGTTAGGTGATCCACCATCCAATTTCACTCGTTCAGCAATGTCTTCAGGCTGCGAATGCGTCATGTCCAAACCTTCTGATGATAGATCACGGACCGCTTAGAATTCGATCTTAACAAATACAGAAAGTCACCCCGGATTGGATGTTTGCCCCTTTCGGATGCAACCATTCGTCCGAAATAAACATAAATATTTCAGAACTTTAATTTGATTGCCCCAAACCCGCAATACCACTCAAACTTTTGGCTTAGCACCATCAGACCATAGTCTGATGAACTATTGCGACCTAGGGTCCTTAAACAACTGGACTATGCGAAGTGGTCTTGAGCAAGACTTTCCTGCAACCTGAGATCATGAAGGCTAGGGGAATCTTCTTCCGGGCGAATGGAGGAGATTGGGATTGTGCCGGATGGCCAATCGAAACGTTCAAAGCCTCCATCCATGTAACGCGTTCTAGCGCGCTGGCGCTTCGGAGGGGAAAATGGCTGCTTTTACACTGAACCAGGCTGACCTGGCATTTGTTCTTCATCAGATCAAGGTCGCGGAAGTTCACGCTTCTGGTGTTCCGCTCACTGAAATCCGGATCAACCCTGATGGAACAGTGATCTCCGACCGAACACAATACGATGCTGTTACAGGCGTCTACCTTGGAAACGCGTCAACGCCTCGCGCCATTCCCGATCCCCATGTGCCAGTTGGACTTCGCACCGTCGACGGCACCTATAACAATATCGTGGCGGGCCGGGAACTTTGGGGGGCTGCCGACCAGGCCATGCCGCGTGCGCTCGATCCGAATTTCCGCAACGATGCCGATGGCGACACGATGTCGCTTGGAGGCCCGGCCGTCGTAACGAACACCGACTACAGTGTCGTCGGCGCACCTTCCGGAACGAATGGCGGTCATACAGGAAACGTTGCCGACGCAGATCCGCGCATCATCTCGAACCTCATTTCCGACATGAGCATCAACAATCCGGCTGCGGTATCGGCCTGGTTCAACAATCCTCTGGCGGTCGCAGCATGGGAGGAGGCTAACCCTGGTATGGTGCCCGTGGCACCCGGAGAACCTCTAGGCACGAACGGTGTATACCTCACCAATGCCGATCTTGCTTCGATCCCGAACATCGCACCTGACGAAGGCCTCTCGGCGCCGTTCAATGCGTGGATGACATTCTTCGGCCAGTTCTTCGACCATGGCCTCGACCTGATCAGCAAGGGTAACAACGGCTCAGTATTCATTCCACTAGAGGCGGACGATCCCCTGGTCCTCGGCGCCGATGGCATTGCCGGTACGCCCGACGACCTGCCTCCTAGCCTGCGATTCATGGTCATCACCAGAGCAGACCCTGTCGATGGTCCCGGTGCAGACGGGGTTATGGGGACGGCCGACGATACGCATCACGAGGCCCGTAACACGACAACTCCGTTCGTTGATCAGAACCAAACCTACACCTCGCATCCGTCGCATCAGGTTTTCCTGCGTGAATACGCAACCGTTGGAGGCGTCACCGTCGCGACCGGACGTTTGCTTGATGGCCCTCCCCCGGCAGGTTCTCCCGCGGGAACACACGGTGGCCTGCCGACATGGGCGGATATCAAGGCCAACGCTCTTCAGTACCTCGGCATTCAGTTGAGTGATGCGGATGTCGTCAACCTGCCTCTTATCCGCACCGATCAATACGGCAATTTTATCCCCCATCCGGTAACAGGTTATGCGCAGGTTGTGACGGGTATCGGTGCAGACGGCATTCCAAACACCGCTGACGACGCTGTCGTCTCCGGCACACCCTCAACACCCGTCAACACGTTCGCCTCGCTGGCGCTACGTACCGGCCATGCCTTCCTGGACGACATTGCGCACAACGCCAATCCATTTAACAGCCAGACCGGCGCTCTGAAAACTGCGGACGCCGACGGTGTCGTCAGCAGTGGCCCCCTCGCATCCGGTGTTTATGACGATGAGCTGCTTGCACGTCATTTCATCACGGGTGATGGCCGCGGTAACGAGAACATCGGCCTGACCGCAGTCCATCACATCTTCCATTCCGAGCACAATCGTCAGGTCGACTCCCAGATGCTGACGATCCTGCAAAGCGGCAATATCGCTTTCATCAACGAATGGCTGGCGACAGATATCGGCGGCCTCCCGGCTGACTTTGAAGATCGTCCTGCGATCGATCAGCTTGCTTATGCACAAGGCCTGAACTGGGACGGCGAGCGTATGTTCCAGGCAGCTCGGTTCGCAACCGAGATGCAATACCAGCACCTCGTATTTGAAGAGTTCGCACGCAAGATTCAGCCCGCGATCGATGTCTTTGTTTTCAACTCGGTCACGGACGTCAATCCGTCGATCTTCGCGGAATTTGCCCATACGGTTTATCGCTTCGGGCATTCTATGCTCACCGACGGTATGCCACGCGTTTTCCTGAATGCGGATGGTACGGAGACGCCAGCGACCGAACCCGAACTGGATCTCATCGAGGCTTTCCTCAATCCGGTCGCCTTTGATCTCAACAGCACCATCAGTGCAGATCAGGCCGCTGGCGCGATCGTGCGCGGCATGGTCGTCGAACATGGGAATGAAATCGACGAATTCATCGTCAGCTCGCTGCGCAATAACCTGCTTGGTCTGCCTCTCGATCTTGGCGCGATCAACATTGCTCGCGGCCGCGATACGGGCGTGCCTTCACTCAACGACGCCCGTGCGCAATTGTACGCGGCAAGCGGCTCCACATTCCTGAAGCCCTATGACAACTGGGTTGATTTTGCCGCCAATCTGAAAAACTCCGCATCCGTGATCAACTTCATTGCAGCCTATGGAACGCACGGAACAATCACCGGCGAATCCACGCTGGCCGGAAAACGTGCGGCTGCGACAGCACTCGTCATGGGCGGGGCTGGTGCTCCTGCGGACCGCGTTTCCTATCTCACCAGCACAGGGACATGGGCAGGTGTGGAAACGGGCCTCAACCTGATCGATCTCTGGATTGGCGGCCTTGCCGAAAAGAAGATGCCCTTCGGTGGCATGCTCGGCTCGACATTCAATGCCATCTTCGAAATGCAGCTCGAAAATCTGCAGGATGGCGACAGGTTCTATTATCTGACCCGTACACAGGGCCAGAATTTCCTCAACATGCTGGAGCAGAACTCATTCGCCAAGATGATCATGGCGAATACCGATATCGCCCAGCCTGGCGCTGACGGTATCAGAGGCACCGCTGACGACGTGATTGCCCGCCACCTTGGCGTCGATGTCTTCGCCGATTACGATTTCGTCCTAGAGATCAACAAGGCGAACCAGGTCGGCGACGATCCTGTCGGTGACGATCCGATCATGGCCGCTCTTGGGCTCGGTAAAGTTCAGCGCGATGATCTCTCCACTGCTGACGTTGACGAAAGTGTCGCTGACACCAGCGCCGATCAAAGCGGTACCACGGGACATTACCTTCGCTTCACTGGTGGTGAACACGTCGTGGTCGGCGGCACCATAGGCAACGATACCATTATCACTGATTTCGGCGACGACGGTATCTGGGGCGACGCCGGCGACGACCGCATCGAAAGCGGTGCCGGGGTCGACCTCGTTAACGGCGGTGCAGGCAACGATATCATCACGGACTCGGGCGATACCGGCGACTTTGTGAAGGGCGATGAAGGCGACGACGTGATCGCCAATTCGAACGGCATGGATATCGTCATGGGCGGAACTGGCAAAGATGTCGTCTTTGTCGGTGTCGACGATACGGAAGTGTTCGGCGGCGATGGTGACGACTTCATCCTCGGTGGTGACGGCGTTGATATGCTTATGGGCAATGAAGGCGACGACTGGATCGAGGCAGGTGGCGGTTTTGACACCACGGCTGGCGACAACTCCGAACTTTTCTTCAATTCGTCGATCGTTGGTCACGACGTCATGTTTGCCGGCAATGAGGAACACGATTTCGATGCCGAATCAGGCGACGACATCATGGTGCAAGGCGAAAGCGTCATGCGTAATGAAGGCATGTTCGGTTTTGACTGGGCAATCTTCAAGGACGTGGAGATGGATGCCTACGCCGATATGCGTATCCCGATATTCACCACGGAACAGGAGGACATCCTTCGCAATCGTTTCGACAAGACGGAAGCGCTTTCCGGCTGGAACTACAACGACACACTGCTTGGTGACGATCGTGTCTTCGGCGACGTGGCACCCGGCGACACGGTCGCAACGACTGAAGGTATCTTCTTCAACGATAGTTTGACGCAAGCAGGCGTCAATCGAATTGAAGGCCTGCGCGAAATTCTCGGCAGTCTAATCGCAGCGGCGCCGGCAAGCGGAAACCTGGAGGCGATTACCGCCTTCGATCGGGGTAACATTCTGCTCGGCGGCGCAGGTAGTGACTCACTGCGCGGCAATGGTGGAGATGACTTCCTCGATGGTGACGCGTGGCTCAACGTTCGTATCCGTATCACGCCTGCTGGCGCGGAAAATGCGGATGGCAACCAGATTGCTACGGTCGACAGTCTGAAACACGTCTTCACCGAAGACGAAAATCCGGCCTGGGCTGGAAAGTCGCTCTTTGAGCTGATGATCTCTCGCACCATCGTGCCAAGCCAGCTGCACATTGTGAGGGAGATTGTCTCGTCAACAACGCCGCTTGCAGGTGATGATACCGCAGAGTTCAACGATATCCGTGCGAACTACACGATCGTCAGAAATGGTGATGGAAGTTTCACGGTGACCCACAACACGGTCAGCAATGTCGTGGATCCGTTGACCGAGCGCAATCTTGTGTCTGACGGTGTCGATACTCTACGCAACATTGAGGCCGCACGGTTTTCGGACGGTGTCGAGGTTGCCCTTGTAAACAGGGCAGCAACCGGCGCGCCGGTGATCAGCGACACATCACCCACCGAAACGCAAACGTTGACGGCAAATACCTCTGGAATTGCCGACGCGAATGGTCTGGGGACATTCAGCTTCCAGTGGCAGACATCGGCCAACGGCACGACTTGGACAAATGCTGGAACCAACTCGCCGAACTTTACGCCTCAGCAGGCACATGTTGGTCGGCAGGTGCGCGTCGTCGTCAGCTTCATCGATGGGTTTGGCTCCGCTGAGCAAGTGGTGTCGGCTGCAACCCAGGTCGTCGGCGATGTCATAGACGGCACAAACGCCGCCAACACACTTAACGGCACGGCTGGCGCGGACATCATCACCGGTAACCGGGGCAACGACACAATCAATGCCCTGGGTGGTGACGACGTTATCAACTGGAGTGCCGGCCTTCTGGGGCTGCTACCCGATGGTCGCGACAGTGTGAACGGCGGAACGGAAGGAGCTGACGGAGATACTTTTATTATAAACGGATCTGCAGTCGCCGAAACCTATCGGGTCTATACACGCGCAGCAGCAATCAGCGCCGGAATGTCCGGAATTGCTGCAGCGACAGAAATCGTCATCACTCGCAATGGCATTACGAACGGCTCGATTATCGCAGAACTAACCGAAATCGAGGAAATACTGATCAACACTGGCGGGGGAAACGATACGGTCGTGGCTATCGGGGACTTTTCTCCGACCAATCTCAGCTTCAACACGATTACAATCAATGGTGAAGCGGAAGACGAGACTGTCAACATTTCCGGGTTGATGTCCGCACATCGTATTCTCTTCCGCAGCAATGGTGGCGACGATACGATCGTCGGGACCCTTCGTCCTCAGGACGTTGTCGAACTGGCGCCGGGACAACAACTCTCCAGCTACACCCTTGTAGACAATGGCAACGGAACGAAGTCTTTCTCAAATGGCACACATTCGATCACTTTCACAGGTAGTGTCGTGCCCAAGTTCCAGGAAGCGACTTCAGGTGAGGACGGCGATGATGTTACCGGTCACTTCGAATACACACCAAGTGATCTGGCTGGTCTGAAAGCACTCGTGAATGGTCTTTCTCCCAACGATGGTGATGATCCTGTTCCAACAGGTGTCCGCACCCTTTCGGGCCATGGCAACAATGCTGCAGATCCCGACGCAGGTGCTGTGGATACACCATTTATCCGCATCACCCAGTCGCACTACGGCGAGCCGGACGCCTTCGGAAATTCCGCGATCAACCCGATCTTTGACGGGCTCGATCCGCGAAACATCAGCAACATTCTGGGCGCGCAGGAAGCAAACTTGCCTAAAGCCGATGCCAACATCTTCTTCATGGCGTTCGGACAATATTTCGACCACGGCCTGGATTTTCTCGGCAAAGGCGGAAACGGCACTATCCAGATAGGCGCTCCCGGAAACGGTGCCCCTGGCTCTGGCAATCCGGCTGATCTGACACGCGCCACCGTAGCCTATTATGACGACGGCGTTCCACAGCACATAAACAAGACATCGCCATTCGTCGATCAGAACCAGGCTTACGGCTCCAATGATCTTGTCGGACAGTTCCTGCGCGAAGGCGATGGATCGGGCGGTCTGGGGGCACATTTGCTTCAAGGCGGTGCGGATCCCTCCAACCCGACCTTCAAGTTGATGCCGACATTGCGTGACCTTATCCTGCATCACTGGCAAAACGATACGGTTTTTCACTCGCCGACGCTTGCAGGAGGTCAGGCTAGCTTTAGATCCTATTTCCCGGGCCTCGTGACGGGAGGAGTGATCAACGAGGCGATGGTGTCCGGGCTTGCTTCGGACTTCATGGGTAGCACGCACGCACTGCTTCTCGACACCAACCCCTACATCAGTCTGCTCGATCACTATGTAGCGGGCGATGGCCGGGCGAATGAGAACATTGCCCTCACCTCAATGCATACCATCTGGGCCCGAAACCATAATTTTCATGTCGAAGGCCTTGAGGCAGCCGGCTTCGACGGCACGGCTGAGGAACTGTTCCAGGCTGCAAAGATGCTCAATGAAGCGGAATACCAGCGTGTCGTCTTCACCGAGTTTGCAGACAAGCTGATCGGCGGCATTAGAGGAGACGGCGACCATGGTTTTTCGGAATACAATCCGAACGCGACGGCAGCGATCAGCCATGAATTCGCCGCTGCTGTCTATCGGGTTGGTCATTCGCTGATCGGCCAAACCATGACGGTCCTTGATGAAGATGGGAACCCGACCCAGGTGGCATTGTTCGATGCCTTCCTCAATCCCACGAACGATCCAAGTGCCTTCAAGCTGCCGCTCAGCACGCTGGCGCAATACGGATATGTGCCACAGGAAGGCTATGAGCAGCTCGGTGTAAGTGCTATCCTCGGTGGGATCGCGACACAACCTGCCGAAGCTGTCGACTTCAACATTGTCGACGCCGTACGAAACGACCTCGTGCGTATCAACGCCGACCTGTTCGCCTTCAACGTTGCACGGGGCTGGGACGTCGGACTTGGAACGCTCAACCAGGTTCGCATGGACCTCGCAGCATCCACAGACCCCTATGTCGCAGAGGCTCTAGGATATGCAGGAACAATGACGGCCTACACGTCCTGGGAAGATTTCCAGAGCCGTAACGGTCTCTCTGATACCGTGATCGCCCAGTTCCGTCAGGCATATCCAGATCTCGTGCTCGAGGCCGGTGAAATCGATGCGTTCCGCGCGATCAACCCGGATATCGAGATTGCGATGCAACCGAACGGAACCGGCATTGTCAAAGGCATAGATCGCGTTGATCTCTGGGTTGGAGGCCTTGCCGAGAAACACATCAACGGCGGCATGGTCGGTCAGACATTCTGGGTCGTACTGCAGGAACAGTTCGACCGCCTTCAGGAAGCTGACCGCTTCTACTATACGGAGCGTTTCGACGATTTCGATTTCTACGAAAACTTCATCGACGGCCAGGAGTTCGCCGACATCATCGCTCGAAACACGGGCCTGACCAATCTAGACGAGGATATTTTCTCGCCGAACGTCCAAGACAACGAGGAAGAAGAGGAAGAGGAAGAGGAAGACAACAATAACGACGACGATGACGACGATGATGACGACGATGATGACGGCGGCGCCAACGGCGGCGACGATGACGACAATGATGATGAGCAGGACGAAGAGGACGACGAAGGCGAAGAAGACAACGATGACGATGAGGATAGCGACGATGACGACGAAAGTGGCAGCGGCGAGGATGACGATGACACCTGCTCGCACGAAGACGACGATGATGATGGCCCTGTTGTCTCTGTCCCGATTGCAGCCCTTGCCCTAATCGGTACCGCTGCGGGTGAAGTACTCGCCGGGCAAGCAGGCGATGACACGATACTAGCAGGTGGCGGCTCAGACGTGCTGTCTGGGGATGCCGGTTCTGACATCCTGAGGGGCGAAGACGGCGACGACGTGATTGTCGCGGCTGCAGGCAACGATGTTGCAAGTGGTGGTGTCGGCGATGACGAGCTGCACGGCGGCGCCGGTCACGATGTACTCTTCGGAAACGGTGGAGCCGATCTTCTCTTCGGAGATTCCGGCAACGATACCATCGAAGGTGGTTCCGGTGACGACCAGGCTTGGGGTGGCGATGGGGACGATATCGTTCTGGCCACGTCCAGCGACGGAAATGACAGGTATTGGGGCGATGGAGGCAAGGATACGCTTGATTACTCCGTCGCAACGACCAACCTGACCGTAGATCTCGGTACAGGCCTTATGGGACACGGCACTGCCGTCAGCGCCACGACAGGTAACGATACATTCTACGGTTTCGAGAACTTCGTGGGTGGCTCTGGTCATGACGTGATCACTGCGTCGAATGCTGCGAACGTGATGGATGGTGGTCTTGGCAACGACACCTTCCGCTTCACAACGACGAGTGCAGCCAATGGCGACAGCATTTACGGCTTCCAGCCTGGTGACAAGATCGACTTCTCAGCAATCGACGCCAATACAGGTGTAGCGGGTAAGCAGACCTTCACAATCAACAGTCCAGCTTCGCTGACTGCGACCGGAGGTATTGCGATTACGCACGAAGTGCGTGACGGCGAGGACTTTACGGTCATTCGTGGTCACACCGATGCAGATGGGAACGCCGACTTTGAACTGGCGGTTTCCGGAAAGCACCATCTGACCAACAATGACTTTACAGGCGTTTCCTGACCAACCGCGAGCGAACGGGGATATCTCCCGTTCGCTTTAACTTCCCAACGCCGGTGAGGACTGGCACCGGCGTTGCAACTGAAATGGGATGTCTTGGATCAACCAAATCACTCCACGATATGCCGCGAACTTAACGCCGAATGTCGGCAAAGTTTCCAGGGGGAATTTCAGATGAGTGGCACCTGCAACAAAAAAGAAAACCAAATAAATGGCTTAGGTGGCTTGATGATGTTTGTCTTCGGCCTGTCCGGCATCATCAATATTCTGGCCCTGACCGGCGCCTTTTACATGCTCCAGATCTATGACCGTGCGTTGACCAGCGGAAGCGTGTCGACGCTTGTTGCATTGTCTGGCCTAGCAATTGGCCTTTATCTTTTCCAGGGTCTCTTTGATATTTTGCGCTCACAGATCTTGGTGAGGCTTGGGGCAAGACTGGATACTCAACTGGCCCCACTCGCCCACAAAGTCGTCATTGACATGCCGCGCTATGGTTACTCCACGGCTGAAGCGACAGAGCGTGGGCGGGACGTCGATACGATCCGCGGCTTTCTAGCGAGCCCCGGACTAATTGCGCTGTTCGATCTGCCCTGGATGCCAATCTACCTCGTATTCGTTTGGCTTCTTCACCCGATGCTCGGCATGCTGACAGTTGGGGGAGCCGTGGTCCTCGGCCTTTTGACGCTGTGCACGGAACTTCTGACACGTCGTCACGCCAAAGAGATGCTGAAGTCGACGGTCCTGCGAAATGCAGTCATAGATTCCAATGCGCGAAACAGCGATATCATGCACTCAATGGGCATCGCTGATCGGGCCGTCAGCCGTTTTGAGCGCGCCAATCGGCGTCATCTGGATACGCAAACCAAGACATCCGATATCTCCGGGACATTCTCAGGCCTGTCGAAGGTACTGAGAATGATGCTGCAATCCGCAATTCTCGGGCTTGGCGCATATCTCACAATCAAAGGTGAATTGTCGGCTGGTTCGATCATCGCATCTTCGATAGTGACCGCACGCGCACTTGCACCGGTCGATCAAGCAATCGCGCAGTGGAAGGGAATGGTCTCGGCTAGGCGCAGTCATGCGCGCCTGAAAGAAACGCTGGCTGTTCTCGACGACAAGACAGCACTTTTGAACCTTCCCGCTCCAAAGGAAACATTGACCGTTGAAGGTATCACAACCGTCGCGCCCCATAGCGGTGCGGTTCTGTTGAGTGATGTTAGCTTTGAGCTGAAGGCTGGCCAGGCGCTTGCGTTGATCGGCCCGAGCGGTGGCGGGAAAACGACCCTTGCCCGATCCATCCTCGGCATCTGGCCGACACTTCGCGGCTCAGTTCGCGTTGACGGTGCGGATCTCAAGCAATGGCCTTCAACCTTCTTCAGCGAACATGTCGGCTATCTGCCCCAGGACGTCTGTCTGATGGATGGAACCATCGCCGAGAATATTTCGCGGTTTTCCGAAACGCCGGAGGCGCGCACGATCCTCCAGGCCGCAAGGGCAGCAGGCATCCACGACATGATCGTTCGCCTGCCGAATGGCTATCAAACGGAGCTCGGACCGAATGGCATGTCGCTTTCCGCCGGTCAGCGCCAACGTATCGGGCTTGCAAGGGCGTTGTATGGCAGCCCGTTTCTTGTCGTACTCGACGAACCGAACTCCAATCTCGATGCCGAAGGTGAAGAAGCACTGATGAAAGCGATTGCCGCAGTGCGCTGTCGCGGCGGGATTGTGGTGGTCGTCGCCCACCGCCCAAGCGCACTGCAATCTGCAGACATGGTCGGCGTTGTCCAGAACGGCAAGCTCGTAGCGTTCGGTCCAAAGGACGAAGTCGTGAAAGGCCCACAACCACAGTTGCTTCGCTCAGAACATACACGCGTCCAGGCGTCGTCAGGCAATACTCCGGCAGAATGAATTTGTTCCGTTGCAACGCATAGAGGCAACAGGAGGGAGAACAGACAATGGAAGACAAACTTGTTCTTGGGCTGCCTGACGTAGCAGCCTCCATAGCGCCAAAGAACCGCTTTGAGGTTCAGGAAAAACCAGCCCCGCGCTACTGGAGCATTGTGAGCCCGGTAATCGCATTTGCCGCGATCGGCGCTTTTTTTGGAAAGCTTCATTCCGAAACGCACGTCGAGGCGCCGGATTCGCCGGATGAACGACAAATTCAAGACTCCACTGCCGAAACCGTCGCGAGTTCGAACGATGCTTCGACAAACATCGACATTATTGAGGAAGTCGCCGCGTATCTTCGCCAGGTTGCAGAGGAAGCTGGCCGTGCCGAACGGAAGGTAAGGTATTTCGCGGAAGGCATCCAGTTACCCTCCACGTTCCACGCAAGGGTCGACCTCAATCTCGAAAATCATACCTTTCGTTCGTTCCTTCAATCGCTTTCCGCAAACGACAATCATCGGGTCAGCGGTTACTTTGAGCCTTTGACGCGACTCGGCGCTTTGGGCAACGAAACCCCGATCGTCTGGCACGAAAGCGACCGGTGGGAAGGTGGCGGCATTTCAACTGAAGCACCGCGTTCAGATGAAAATCCGAAAGGCCACGATCTGCCGTCAACTGGAGGCAGTTCGCCTCCTACAAGCAATACACGCCCGAACAGATTGCCCGTGGTTGCGGGACGGGTGCTGCTAGGCAGTGGCTTGATGAACCTTTCTGCACTGATCCTTCTTGATAATTTGGCATCGGCTGCGACCGACCCGGATGGCGACACCTTGTCGATCCGAAACCTGCAGGTTTCGTCTGGCGTCATACAGAGCTATGGCGACGGTAAATGGCTGTACACACCTGAGCGTGGCTACACAGGTGAAGTCACCTTCACATATGGCATTAGCGATGGAACCGGAGCTGTGCTGGGGACGGCGATGCTGGACCTCGTAAAAGCGGCGCCACACGCCGTTGAAGGTACCAATGACGATGATGTCCTACTGGGAACCCCCGAGGAAGACATAATTGCAGCCCTCGATGGGGACGACATTGTCTACGGGCGCGAGAACAACGACGTCATTTATGGCGGCGATGGGAATGACACGCTTATCGGAGGGACTGGAAACGACACCATCTATGGCGAGAGCGGCCACGACCGGATCTTCGGTGGCGAGGGTGACGACGTCATTTTTGGTGGTGAAGGAAACGACGAGATTTATGGCGAAGAAGGCGCTGACATCGTGTCCGGAGGTGATGGCGATGACATTGTCAGTGGGGGATCCGGCAATGACCATATCTTCGGAGACGCAGGCAACGACCGCCTTTCCGGAGATGTTGGGGATGACCTGCTCGATGGCGGTGACGGCAACGACATGCTGTCGGGCGGTCTCGGCAACGACGCGGTAGTCGCTGGAGCCGGCAACGACACCATCGTCGTTGGCCCTGGACACGAGGAGGCGCGAGCACCAGTACAGCTCAATGCCGTTAGCGATGGTAACGACACATATTCTGGCGGCGATGGCTTCGACACGTATGACGCATCGTCGGCTTCTGAAGCAGTGGTCGTTGACCTTGCCGCCGAGACTGCATCGGGTTCTGAGATTGGAACAGATCAGGTCGTTGGATTCGAGGCTGCAATCGGCGGCAGTGGAAACGACACGTTGACCGGCGATGACGGGAATAATCTCCTGATCGGAGGAACCGGCGACGATCGACTAACCGCAGGCAGCGGCAGCGATATCGTCAATGGTGGCGCTGGCGATGATACGGTAGTCGTTCTCTACACGAGCGACGGATCAAGCGATGGCGATGATCAATATTCCGGCGGAGAAGGGATCGATACCTACGACGCTTCCGCGACAATTACGGCAGTCATCATTGACCTTGAAGGTGGCACAGCAACGGGGGTTGAGATAGGGACGGATCAACTGGAGGGCTTCGAAGTCGCCATTGCCGGGCTCGGCGACGACGTTCTGGTCGCCAATTCGGATATCAATTTTTTGACGGGTGGCGCGGGCAACGACGTCTTCATTTTCCGCTCTGTGGAAGCCGTGTCCAACAGTGGGCAAGGAACTGACAAGATATTAGACTTCCAGATAGGCGATAGGATCGATCTTTCCGATCTCGCTGATGAAATCGGCGGCCTGATGTTCGACCGCATCATGGGTGAGATCGATGATCAGCAGGATGTGCGGCGCATCCGCCTTTACAGCGAGTTTGCAGATGGCGACACAGCCATTGTTCGCGCCGTCATTGATCTTGCAGGCGAACAGGACGATCTCGAGCTGCTGATCTACAGCCATCAGACATTGACAGAAGATGATTTCATTCTTGCGGCTCGTGTTGAGGACGCAGGATTCGCACGGGCGTAACAAAAAAGGCGAAAAGCCATATCGGGGAGTGTGCTGAGATGATGTATGAAAACAAAAACACAGACAATCAGGCGCGATCGGAAGCCATATCGTTCGGCATCGCGCCACGCGTCATCGTTTCGGGCGTTCTGGCAGCATTCCTGGTGTTTGGTGTCGGTGGTTGGGCGGTCCAGGCAAAGCTTGCTGGTGCAGTTGTCGCGCAAGGTCAGCTCGTCGTCCCTGATCAGGTCAAGACAATCCAGCACCGTGATGGCGGGATTGTCGCTGACATTCCTGTCGCCAATGGAGACACAGTAAAGGCTGGTGATGTACTTCTCCGGTTTGACGAGACACAGACCCGGGTTGAACTGACGATCATCCGAAGCCAACTCGCCCAGCTTAGGGCGATGAAAATCCGCCTAGAGGCCGAGCGCGACGGGAAGGACACTATTGCATTTTCTGACGGTTCCATCGTCCCTGAGCTGGCGCATAACGAAACGAAGCTGTTTCAGGAAAACCGCCGAATGATCCTCAATCAGAAACAGCAGTTGGAACTGCAAATCTCCCAGCTCGAAGACCAGATTGACGGTTTGATTTCGCAGAGAAAAGCGAACGAAGTTGAAAAGAAGATCATCACCGAAGAGATCAGCGTCAGCGAGAGGCTCGCCAAAGGCGGGTTGATCAAGCTATCAGAATTTCGCGACCTTCAGAAACAGGTAGCCCGCATCGATGGGACCAGCGGCGAAGTGGCAGCCCGTGTGGCGGAAGCTGAAGGAGAGATTAGTGAATTACGCATCAAGCTTCTCTCCATAGACCAGACGACGCGCTCCGAAACTCAGAAAGAGATTGTTTCAATAGAATCCAAGCTCGCCGAACTTGGAGAACGAGAGATCGCAGCACATGACCGACTGTCGCGAATGGAAGTCCGTGCACCTGTTGATGGCTTTGTCTATGATCTGCAAATCCATACAATCAACGGCGTTATAGGATCAGGAGCGACCATTATGTCGGTCGTTCCCAAAACTGACGACATGAAGGTCGAATTCCGGGTCCCGCCGGCGGACGTTGATCGCGTCACACCTGGGCAGGCCGCCAGGATGAGGTTGACCGCGTTTAATAGTGCAACCACTCCCGAGGTGTATGGGATCGTCGAGTTCGTTGCAGCAGCAACCGTTGTCGACAAGACGACTGGGCAACCTTACTATCTCGCGACAGTTGACATGATCGACCAACAGGAGGTCATTAGAGACCTCAAACTCATGCCTGGCATGCCAATCGAGGTCTTCGTTCACACGGCTGAGCGCTCCGCGTGGTCCTACCTGACGAAGCCATTCACAGACCAGGTCATGAAAGCCTTTCGTGAAGAATGACGCTGGAGTTTGACGACAGCCAGTAGGGAAAGGATTGAGATCAAGCCGCAAGGGCGATGTACAGCACTTAGAGCAAGTAGACCGCACTAGGGATAAGTCAACCGTTGCTTTCGGGAGGAAACGAATGCCTCGCTCCATTGACGGCACGATCTTACACAGATGGTTCCGCCGCAGCACATCGCAAGGACCTAAATGTTCCAGAGCACTACGGCGTGAGATTTCCGACATGCTGGTTCGACGGGAGGTGAATCCGATGGAAGCCCGACATAAACGACTCGTCTCGGGATCGGGTTCGCGAGATATTGATTTCATTGGCCACGCGTTCGTATGCAACCCGATGGACGCATGCAGAGACTTCGCGCCCAATAAGAACGCGATGCTATAAACAGCGATATCTGAGTGTAGTTTGTAGAGAAGGGCCTGCGAGAGATGAAGACTGTCCCACCGGCCCCGCTCGCCGCGTCGATGGCATGGAAGGCAGTCTCAAGCCCAAGATCAAGAAATCATCCAGTTGCTGTCTGCCCGGGCTGAGGCTGCAGGACTTTTCTATCGACAATCTGAATAAACATGGCGTTTGCTTGGCACGTGCTGTTGCAACAACTGACGAAAAAGGGGCGAATACTGCAGGACCAATCCGTCAACGTGGTGCAATCCATTGCAGATGCGGGGCCCTGAAAGGCAAATGCGTTACGCTACTTCGAAACGAGGTTGATACTCTACGCAATGGCTATGCCGAACGCCCACGGTAATCCAAGGGTGTTGATTTTCTCTCGATCGGAGCTTCCCCTACGTTTGTGACGCAAAGCCGGCATGGCCTTACTTGCTGAACGCATCAATCAATATCTTGCGAAGTTCGTTCATGAGCCAATGTTGCGTAGTGTCGCTAGGTATCATCCCTGCAGTAAAGCCTTGTCTGATGAACCGCGCAATGAGCTCAGAATCGTCTGTGACGATATGAACCGGTACTGCACGTGAGGCACCCGGCCCGGTAATGATAGAGGCAGGCTGGTGATCACCGAGTATGACGTAGATTGCACCCTTTCGCTGATGTGCAATGAATTCTCCTAATGTCGCCAGCGAATAATCGATTGTTTGAATGTACTGGTCACGCACCCGCTCAGGCTTCGCCCAGACAACGGAAGGAGGATCGCCGCTTGTTGCCTGAACATTGAAGGTCGTGCCATCGCCGATATCTTTCCAATCAATAAGTCTTGGTACGGGCATCCATGGTGCGTGGCTGGAGATGAGGGCTATCTCCGCCATGACGTTCTGTGCACGGCCATGGGCGGGCTCCACTGCCAGTCGATCAAACGCGGATAAAGTATACTGATCCGGCATGGTCACCCAGTTGAATGGTTCTCCGCGGTATCCAAGATCCGAGGCTGCAAGAATCTGGTCATAGCCGAAATAACCTGCCTCAGGCCAAGCCATCGTGATGGCAGGCATGACAGCGACCGTGTGCCAACCAGCCTGCGAAAACAGCCGGTTCAAGCTCGGCTGCTGGCTGATCATAAGGCGGTCGTAGCGCGCCTGGCTGTCAACCCAAAGGCCGGAAAGCAATGTGCCGTGAGCCAGCCAGCTCAGCCCCCCGACGGTGGGTGAAGCGACCCAGCCGCTTGCTGCATGAAGCCCTGTCGAGTCGATCTGGCGCTGGATCGATGAGAGACGGGATGAGGTTATATCGGAGTATCGCGGGTCCTCAATGGCGGAGTGGCCATAGGACTCTACGAAGACAAGTATCACGTCCTTGCCCTTTACAGCTTTGAATAGATCTTTTCCATCCTGCGGGCCAAGGGCAGACTTGAGTTGCTTTTCGAACCTTCTCATATCCGCAACCGAACGGGCGACGAGACTGAGCCTTCCCGCGAGATAGCTGGGTGTTCGCAAATCGACAGGCGGCTTATCAAGGAGCATAATGCCTCCACCCACCGCAATTAAACTTGTAAAAAGCCCAAGAAGCATTCTCCGTACACCTCCACGGGCGTCAGACATCTGCCGAAGCGATATAAGAAAAACTGCGACGATCAGCAGGATGAGGACAATGCCGCCGACTAGAGCAATCAAGGCCGAGATTGTTCCTATCGCGCCGGATATCAAATGCCAGCCATCAGCCAGCATCTTTACATCAAGATAAGGATTGAACGACCGCTGGAACGCTGTCTGTACGCCAATATCCGCCACCTTGAGGAAAAGAACCAGAAAAACCAGAAAACCGCAAAGAAAGATGACGTTGCGCCTTAGCGAACCGCGCGTCATCAGCACGAGAACACCAACAATCGGCAATTCCAGTGGCAAGCGTGCAAATGCGCCTGGAACAAGCGCGTCAGGATGATCAGGCAGGATGAAAGCAAGAAAGGCGATGACAGAGAAAAGCCCTGCTCCAGCCACAGCTTTCAAGTTAATATATCTGAAATCTGCACGGCCTATTGTTACCACCGCAAACCGCTCCTTTCGACCGCAGCATTGAATTTATCGGAAAAACAGATAAAATACAGGTCCCTACTCGCTTGAGAAAACTGCGAATACTGGTGTCCGTCGTTGCGCTGGCGATCCTTTCCGGCATCATCTTTCAAACGGATTTGACGGCGCTCAAACAAGCTCTTTCCCGCATTTCTTGGAACGCGACCATATGCGGTCTCTTGCTGGTGCAAGTGCAAATCGTGCTGTCGGCGCTGCGGTGGCGGTTTACCTCTATGCGCCTTGGCCAGGATATCACTCCTTTCAAAGCAATAGGCGAGTACTATGTCGCCACCTTGCTGAACCAGGTCCTGCCTGGGGGCATGGGTGGCGATGTTCTTAGAGCTTGGAGGATGCGCGGCGACGAGCCAGGCGGATGGAAAAAGCCCGCAAAAGCGGTTATCTTTGAAAGGCTTTCCGGCCAGGTCGCCCTTGCGGTCGTCGCTGTCATCGGCCTGTCTGTCTGGCCCTACATCACGAACGCCGATCCTGGCAGCAATACCCGGCGTCACGTCGTCCTCGTGGCCGTGGTAAGCGCGTTAATCCTGCTAATAATCGTGTGGTTTAAAACGCAGGAGGTAACGGAGAGCGCCTTTCGTGAAGACCTTGTCAATACCTTCATCCGGCACAACGCATGGCTACTTCAGTTATTTATGAGCGCTATCATTCTTTTCGCATATATCGCGACGTTCTTTATCGCAGCACACGCAACAGGCTCGAATCTACCGTGGTTGGCGGGTATCTCGATCATTCCCTTCTGTTTGCTGGCAATGCTGATACCAACCGGATTTGGCGGCTGGGGTACCCGCGAAGCTGCGGCCATGGCACTATGGCCAGCGCTCGGTCTTTCATCAGTCGAGGGCCTCGCTGCAAGCGTCACATATGGTTGGCTCTGTCTCGCCGGTGCAGCGCCTGGCATTGTCTTCCTTACCCTCGCCGCAGTGATGAAACGAGCTGGCAAGGCATGACGCAGACACGCTTTCCTCAAAATCAGCAGAGATTCTGTGCGTCGTTAATCGCTTGAGCGACAGAACGGCGGCTCAACCCTTAGAGACCGCGCGGCATCGACCGGCGCCGAAAAAATGGCGAACACGGTCATGGGCCCACTCGTTTACGCAGGAGGAACACGATGTCCATAGCGAAAGACATGGTCAGCATGACGAGAGAGATGGCCGCAAGATAGTGCGATATCGGAACGTCGACGGAAGGAACCAGGATCAGACATAACGTCAATACCTGTATCACACAAACGACCTTGCGCCTGAAAGACGGAGGCAAATCAGCGCGAAGCGCCGCGATGAACCAGCTTGCGGCTATGAAAGCATAGCGCATAAGGCCAATCAAGAGCACCCAAGCCCCTGCTTTCTGGAGCATGGCTGCCGCCACAGAAAGGATGAGGATAAGAAATGCATCCACTTCCATATCGAAGCGTGCGCCAAGCTCCGATTCCTGTCCATATTTGCGAGCGAGATAGCCATCAATACCATCAAGGGTGAGCGAAAAGACAACGACCCCCACCAATATCCAGAGTATCGTATCTGCCTGGTGAAGCGTCTCGAAACAAACGACCGTCGCCGCGGTAAGGCTTACAAGCGACGCTCGGAACGCCGTGACCAAATTCGCGTAGCCAAAATTGCGGTGAGGGTGTCGCGGCAGAAGATAAACGACGAAGCCGAAGATAAAGCAAAGGGACAGCGTCGCGGCAGCCACGTAGTCCCAGCCCAAGGATAACTCCCGGCGTACGATTACGGCCACAATAGTCGTGCCCAGCATAAGACATGCCATATTCGCGAGCGTGTTTTGAATGAGTGACTTGCGATCATCCACTCTGTTCGGCCGATCACCACGGGTAAAAGCCATTCAGTCCTCCCCGCCAGACGTTATTCCGCCGCAATCAGCGCTTCCAGGTCCAAGAGATGTCCAGCGCGAAGCATCTTGGTTCGTAGATATTTCTGGTTTTCAGCCGTTACGGTTCCTGTAACCGGAGCTCGCGCGTCCACTTCTATATCACCAGCCTTGAGCGCGCTGATCTTAGTCGGATTGTTCGTGAAGACTGCAACTTTCCTGATGTTCATGTGCCGAAGCATTGCAACTGCTGCCTCATAACGGCGATGATCTGCGGCGAGGCCAAGTTCTGCGTCAGCGTCGATCGTATCGAGTCCAAGATGCTGATATCCGTAAGCACGCATTTTCGCGCCGATACCCGTACCGCGTCCCTCCTGATCGAGATAGAGGAGAACGCCACCCCCGGCCTGCTTTAGCAGAGAGAGCCCGTTGTGAAGCTGATCGCCGCAGTCGCATTTAAGAGAGCCAAAAAGATCGCCCGTAATGCAGGACGAATGAATGCGAATTGGGACGGTGCCCGATACATCCGGCGTGCCGACGACGATTGCCACCTGATCTTTTTGTGCGAGCCCGCCACGGAAAATCACGAACTCGCAATCTCCAAGCTCCCTGAGAGGAACACGCGTCCGAACGACTTTTTCGAAACGCTGGCGCGCAACGCCTGCGCCCTTCAAATCGGCTATCGACAATTCGCAGCATCCCGAGAAACTTGCGCTCTTTGCGGAAACATCTGCAAGCACCATGGCGGGAAGAAGAAGGGCAATGCGCGCCAGCTCTGCCGTCTGCGACGCCAAGTCATCAGCCTCAACCCACTTTGAGGGCTGCCCGGCGGCAAGACCATAGGATAACTGCGAAGCATCTTCGAAGCTGGCGCCTGCGAGCGGCGTGAGTATATCCCGATTACCGTGGATACCGAGACGACTGGCCCGTGGTGCCGTCAGTAGAAGCGAGTGGCTATTGGCGGTCGCTATCGCAAATTGATCATATAGCGAAGGTGCGACGGCATCCAGAGCCAGGATTGCCAACTTCCTCTCGTTGGACCACATTACAATTGGTCGACCATATCGAAGCTCCGCGATGGCACGCTCAATTCGGATTTCCGGAGTATTGAACCGAAAATTTGGCTCGGCAGAATTCGACATCTTGAATACTCTCCCTGAACGTTTTTGTATTTTACGAACGAAATCTTATGCGTGCTTCGGTGGAGTCGAAAAATTATCTGGATCTATCGACGGAACAAAACGCGCAACGCGGTAATACGCTCCATGTGACGTGCATTAATCAGGATCACTCTTTTGGCATCTGCTGACGGCAAGACACATTTTCCTGCTCCACTATCATCCCGAGCGCTCTGGATTGAGGGCAAGGGGCGGTGCGGCATGAGGGAGGAATCCATTGAAACGCTAGTGGAAAATGAGGTGCTTGTTCGAAGCCTCTACAGCGGGATAAGCCGTGGAACCGAATCTCTCATCTTTAATGGTGCTGTGCCGCAGAGCGAGTTCGATCGCATGCGCGGGCCCCATATGGGTGGTAATTTCCCGTTTCCTGTGAAGTACGGGTACGCCTGCGTCGGCCGTGTTGAAGCAGGGCCAGAGGACCTGCTTGGCGAAATTGTCTTCTGCCTTCACCCTCATCAGGATTTCTTCGTCACGACAAGGGACATGGTTTCACCGCTGCCGAAAGGCCTTCCGCCGCAACGTGCAGTTCTTGCAGCAAACATGGAAACCGCCCTCAACATTGTATGGGATGCTCTTATTCAGCCCGGTGACCGTGTCGCAGTCTTCGGTGGCGGTGTCGTCGGAACGCTAGCTGCCAGCCTTTCCGGTCGAATTGCGGGAACGGAAACCGTCTTGGTTGATACCAATCGTTCTCGAAGCGAACTCGCGCGAGCCATGCAAATCGCCTTTGTTGACGCGGGCAAGCTGGGCGGCGAGTATGACGTGCTCATCAACGCCTCCGCATCCAGCGCCGCTTTGTCAGAAGCGATCGATCATGCAAGCATAGAAGCGCGCATTGTGGAAGCGAGCTGGTACGGTGACAAGGCTGTGTCGCTTTCTCTTGGAGGCGCTTTCCATTCTAACCGCCTTTCCCTCATCAGTTCGCAGGTCGGGTGCATTCCTGCATCTCGTAGAACGCGCTGGACCTTCGGGCGGCGGCTGAGAAAGGCTCTGGAACTGTTACAGGACGACCGACTCGATCACTTGATTACCGGCGAGACGGCCTTCGATGAGCTTTCCGCAGCTTACCCGCGTATCCTGACATCACAGGATACGCTTTGCCATCGCATCCGCTACTAACGAAAGAGAGACCATGTTCGCAGTCGAAGTCCGTGATCACATCATGATCGCCCACAGTCTCCCCCGCCCTGTCTTCGGACCAGCCCAGGGCATGCACGGTGCAACATTCGTTGTGGATGCAGCTTTTTTCACAAGCGATGTAGACGAGGACGGCTTGGCAGTCGATATCGGCGCGGCAACCAATGTTCTCGCGCAGGTGCTGAAACCTCTGAACTATCAGAACCTCGATGAGCTTGATCTTTTCAAGGGCAAGGTCAGCACCACGGAGGTTATTGCAAAGTTTATTTTCGACGCACTCGCAGCAGCGGTCGCCGCAAAGCGCCTTGGCCCCGGCAGCCATCGGATCACCCGCCTCAAAGTTACTTTGCATGAATCTCATGCCGCACGTGGATGGTATGAGGCAGACCTTTGAAGGCAAGTCTCACCTTTGCATATCCTGGAAACCTTCAACTCAGGACCGGGGGATACGGCTATGACCGGGAACTGGTGAAGGGCCTTCGACAGCTCGGCTGGGATGTCGACCTGCTTGCACTTGGAGACGGTTTCCCATCGCCCTCCCCTCGAACGTTGAGAGAAGCCGAAAAACAGCTTTCCGCTCTCCAAGACGGTGCACTCGTCCTGATTGACGGCCTCGCCTTCGGGATTATGGATGCGTGGGCGGAGCGGGAGGCCGAACGTCTCAGGATCATCGCGTTAGTTCACCACCCGCTGGCACTCGAAACCGGTTTGGATGAGGAGCGTCAAGCACGACTGCGGGAAAGCGAAAGAGCTGCACTGGCCGCAACACAGCATGTTATCGTAACCTCGACCATGACTGCTGCCGAACTTTCGGGAAGTTTCGGCGTTGCGCCCAACAAGATAACAGTTGCCGTCCCGGGAACGGAAAGGCCACCGGACGTGCGCAAGGCGCAAAACGACATCCCGCAAATTTTGTCTGTCGGCTCACTGACCAAACGCAAGGGACATGAGATTTTGATCGCTGCGCTAGCAAAGGTCTCTGATCTGTCATGGCAAACCACGATCATCGGAAGTCCACAATTGGATCATGCTGTCGCGGATGCACTGGCGGAGAAAATCAAAACTCTAAAACTTTCTGATCGGGTTGTCCTTGGTGGCGAGCGCGATGATCTGGCCTCGGCTTACGAAAATGCTGATATCTTTGCGCTTGCTAGCCGCTACGAGGGTTACGGCATGGTCTTTGCCGAAGCCCTTTCTTATGGCTTGCCTATCGTTGCCTGCAAGGCAGGCGCGGTGCCAGACGTTGTCCCCGACGACGCCGGCATCCTGGTTCCCGTGGACGATGTTGAGGCATTCGCATCCGCATTAAGAACATTGTTGAGCGAACCTCAGGCACGTCGTCGCCGCTCAGAGGCCGCCCGCCAAGCCGGCGCATTGCTGCCTGAATGGTCGGACACGTCAGAAATCATCTCGCAAATTTTGAAAGTGTCAGCATGAGCGGCTTTGACAAGAATTGGCTGGAACTTCGAGAACCGGCCGACTGTGCTGCTAGAGCAAAACCTCTGCTTGAAAGAGTACGCCAGCATCTGAATGCACGCCCACAACCGCGACTGATCATGGACATAGGATGCGGCACGGGATCAACCTATCGAACGCTCTCACCCCTCCTTCCGACCTACAGGTGGAAGCTTGTCGATTATGCACCCGCCTTGCTGGAGGAGGCCCATCGCCGGATCGGAAGCAATGAGAATATTGAATTCCGTTGCCAGGATCTGAATCGTTTTGACGAAACCCTTCTGGATGGCGTCACGATCGTCACAGCATCGGCCCTTTTCGACCTTTGTTCGACCGATTTTAGCGAACTCTTCTTAGAGCGGCTGGCGAGTAGACAGATCGGACTATATGCGGCTCTCAACTATGATGGCGTTATGAAATGGTCAATCACGCATCCGCTGGACGAGCAGGTGGTTGAAGACTTCAATCGGCATCAGCGATCAGACAAGGGGTTCGGTCCGGCCCTTGGACCAGATGCGACAGCGTATCTCTCCACTCTATGCAAAACATCTGGTTTCACAGTCATTACCGCCGACAGCGCCTGGCGCCTTGGCCCATCATCAGCCGAACTGCAGAGAGAATTTCTGGCGGGGCTTCAACGGCCAATCTTGGAAATCGGCAACGTCGATGAGGCCTCGTTCAAGGATTGGCTAGACTTTCGTGGTTTAAAAATTGGCATGGATGGCAGCCTCTGCATCGTCGGGCACACGGATTTTCTTGCTCTTCCCCGCAATTGAAGGAGTGTCCGTTTTCAGGCTGCAGTCGAAAAGCACGTCGCTCCCAAGCGCGTATATTTCAGCCGTAGGGCGGTGCGCGTTGCAGAGTTTCGCAATCGGCGTCAAGGATATGCCGCACGGCCCGGACCCGATGATCAAAGGTGAAATGGCGACGTGGAGATGATCGACGAGGTTGGCGTCGATGAAACGGGCGATTGTTTTTGCGCCACCCTCGACAAGGACGCGCTTTAATCCTCGCTCGGCGAGACAGTCAAGGATCTCCTGAGGAGCCAAGCCACAAGGACCTCGTTTCAGCCTGATGACGTCGGCGGGATAATCCAACTTCAGTGCGTCGTCGCCCTGAAAAATGATAACCGGCGCTCCGCCATCATGAAACATGCCCTCTGTCCCGGTCAGTTCGCTTCGACAGTCGATAACCACCCTGACAGGACTTGGGCCTTTCACTTCCCGCACTGAAAGTCGTGGATTGTCATTCCTCACGGTTCCGATACCAACAATGACCGCATCAACAAGGGCGCGGCAACGGTGAAGGTGCACAAGCCCGTCTGGTCCGGAAATGTCGCGAGCATCCCCGCTTGGGGTTGCGACACGGCCGTCAAGAGACTGGCCAACCTGCGCAAGGACAAACCGGTCCTTTGCCGAAGCGATTGGGCCATAAAGCGAGAATGCCGGATCGGCCTCCCTTCTCCGAAGTGCGTCTTTCCCTTCGCTGATCGAAAGGAGCCTCGTCCAAAGCCTGTCCGTTACATTGAGGTTGCGCATTGGCGTCCCTGTCTAAAGAATTCGGTAAAGCGTGGCATCTCGGCGGATCAGATGATGGAAAATCACTGCCAGCATATGTAACGCGAACAGGCCCAAAACGATCCACGCGCTCCACTCGTGAATCATTGAAAATGTTGGTGCGATCTCCGGCGATTTCCCAAGCGGGCTCCAGATCGGGATCACCCCGAACCATTGCAACGGAAAACCGTGTGCGTTGGTGGCTAAAAAGCCGGAGACGGGCATGATGATCAGAAAGATGTAGATCAGCCCATGAACCGTGTGCGCCGCCATGCGCTCCAACGTCGTCCCGGCTAAAGCAGGAGCGGACTGATAAAACTTCGCTCCAATCCTGAGCAGCATGAACCAGAATACAAGAAAGCCAACGCTTTCATGCACGAGATAAAAATCGAGCTTCACCTCATCTTTGGCGAACTCGATCATCAGACCCATTGGCCACGTCACGAAAACAAGTAGCGCCACGATCCAATGTAGCATCCTAGCCGCCCGACTATATCTTGCTACTTCCGCCTCAGGACTAGAGTTCATCTCTTTTCCCCGTACATCGTGTTGAAGACATTGGAGTGAGCAAAAATATACGATGATTGTGAACTCGAATGTGAGTCAATTGGGGCTTGCCGTGCCGCAGTAATCAAATTGCGTTTGCACTACCCCTCACGCTAAACGTTTCGCATGTCGGATAGATCTGGAGGTCCACCTACCTCGATGCCATCAGATTCTCAGATCATAAGCCACAAATTAGCAAGCAAAATCCGCTTTGAAGGAAATGTCGCAGAATGGCTTAGTTACCAAGTGGAATAGAATTGTGACGGGCCCCGTGAGCAAAAAACGCATGGTTGAATTTTACGGTCCTCCCCGAACGCCCGATGTCGTTCAGCAGCACTATGGTCGCTTTCTGCCCCGCGCGCCATGTAGTCGTCCGAGCCGCGGTTAGATGTCAAGAATTCCACCCTGTAGCAGTCGGCATTCTGAAATGCCGCCGAAGCCACTAATCCCGATCTATGTGCAACGGGCCGGAAACTGGCGTCGACGTCCTGCAGCAACTCCACGACCTTTGATACGGGCGGCATAGGCGACAAAGAACTTCAGGAAGTTTATGGCGCGAACTTGGCAGGCCGTCCGGTATACGACAAGTTTGCGGCACTTGATTTCAGATCGAGGCGACGTGCAGACTGTGGGTAATGCGTTTGTCGGGCGTCTTTTTGCCTATATTTTTTGGCAGCAGCGTCCAGCCGAACCAGCGCAGCATGTCACATTGCCCGGAGGCAAATAAACAAAAAGCCCGGCTTTGAAACCGGGCTTCCTGCTTGTCCAAAAATCCTGAATTTTAGAACTTCACGCCGAGACCAACGCGAATGGCGTGCTGGTCAACGTCGGAGTTGAGCGTGGCACCGCCAAGATTGAAGTCCTTGTCACCAAAGTCGGTGTAACGGTACTCAAGACGACCGAAGACCATCTCGGTAAATGCGTAATCAAGACCAACACCGAGTGTGTAACCGTTGAAGGTTTCCTTCTCTTCGATCACGCCAGGAACTTCCGCATAACCGCGGGCATAGGCCCAGCCAGCTGTACCGTAGATAAGAGCGCGATCAAACGCATAGCCGACGCGGCCACGAACCGAACCCTGCCAATCGAAACCATAATCGAGTGACGTTCCAAAGAGCGTGGCGGAGTCATCGCCCCAGTTCTTTTCGAAGTCAGCTTCAATACCAACTACCCAGCTATTGCCGAGATCGTAGTTGAAGCCAACGAAGCCGCCAGCAATCGCGCCGTCAAAATCTGCAGAAGTTTCACCTGCAATACCGCCAACCGAAACATCATTGTTGTTCCAGCCATAGCCACCCTGAACACCAGCCGTAAAGCCGGTCCAGCTAAACGCAGGAGCAACGTCCGCGACCGGTGCTGGGGGAACGTCCAAAACAGCGTCGGCCGCCATAGCGGTGGATGCTGCCAGCACGAATGCGATAGTCGATACGAACTTTTTCATAGTCCTAGAACTCCCTTACATGAGGGATCATTAATATTCCTTTCGGCAAAAAATGATGTAGTATTTTTGCAACGCGCGCAGAGCAGACGTTAAATCACGTAAACGTCATCGACTGTTGTTCTGGAATAACTCTCAATCGCAGAGCAAATCCGCTTCGGTCGCCCGAAGAGTTGTGCGTAATAAAATAGCGCTCAACACGAACTCAGCATGACAAATAGCGCTCAAAATACTTGGCTCGTTCCTGAAGCGTGGATATTGATCGAGGATAGCTAGTGCCGAGGCAAGCAACCAACAGCAATCAAGCCTGCTAATCTCGCGCCAATCAACCGGTCGCTAGGCTGCGTTCCTGGCAACATCGAAATCCGATACCGCGGTCAGAAAAGCTTGGGAGAAGAGAAGTATTCACCCGGAAAATCGAAAGCATTTGATGCGGCCAAGAGGGCAGCAGAAAAAATGGAGAGGGTTTCGCGCCGTAGAGAGCAAACAGCTGATCTCGAGCATTCAAACGACCCAAAGCGATCGCTTTCAAAGAAGGGTATCAAGCAAAATAGTGGTGGGTAAGCGTCAGTGCGGTTGCGCCCGCTTTCACGAACGATCCGTAGAGCATGGGCAATTTCAGCGCTAATTTGGTGAATGAAGTTGAAACCTAAGATGACGTTTTGCGTTGTTTCAGACATGCACACCACGTCATTGTTCTCATCACAAGACGATGTTCCGTCACCTGTCGGGTTTTTCACTTGGGACGTCCCTAGGAACTTGGTGTTTGGCGACAGTGTGTTCGCGCAGATCTATGAAATCGCACCCGAAGAGATTGCCAAGGGCGTTCCGGTGGAAAGGATACTGGAACTCGTTCTACTCGACGACCGGGGCCCACTGGCCGAACAAATTCATCCTGTTCTTCTGGGTGATGAGCCAGCTCCGTTACACTACGGCATAAAAAGCGTCAGCATGACAATTAAGTCCCTGACCAGCATTGGGACATGTTTTCGCGACGCAGAGGGCATACCTTCTTACTACAGCGGCTCGGTTATTCTTAACGTCGACAGCAAAGATCAACCTCCCGACCCCTTGATGCTCTACATCGAAAACGCCCTTGAAATTGCCAGAGATCAAGGTCGCGAGCTTACGAGTAGGCATCTCTCATCCGCCTTAGGGTCTCTAGGTCGATATTCAAAATAAAAGCTATCAAACCTTCCCGCCCGCCACCCGGCGATTACTATCCACTCAAACTCAGGAACTATTATCATGGCGATACAAAAGAACGGTTCGGCCCACTGGACGGGCGGCATCAAAGACGGAAAAGGCGAAATATCGACGCAGAGCGGCGCTCTTAGCTCGCATCCTTACGGTTTCAACACTCGTTTTGAAGGCTCAAAGGGAACGAACCCGGAAGAGTTGATAGGTGCAGCCCACGCTGCGTGCTTCACCATGGCCCTTTCAAAAATACTCGGAGAAGCCGGATTGACTGCAACCAGTCTCGATACAACAGCCGTGGTGTCCCTTGACAAAGTCGGCGACGGTTTTGAGATCACTTCAATCGCCTTGAGCCTTCGCGGTGAGGTTCCGAATGCCGATCAAGCCGTGTTCACTGAACTCGCCAACAAGGCAAAGGAGGGGTGCCCGGTCTCAAAGGCTCTGACTGCAGTGCCGATCAGCCTGGAGGTGTCTTTATCATAGCCGAAACTTCATATTGATATTGGATGCCTGCCCGTGAAGCAGGCTTCCACCCCAACGTAAGCGGTGTCGCAAGCTCCTCCGTGAGTTAACTGTAAGTGAAGCACATTTCCGCTTTAGCACCGCAACTCTAGTTGCCTATGGAGGACATAATTACAACTTTAAGACTAGCAAAAATGACCAGCATTTTGACGAACGCGGGAGCAGTTTCCGCGCTCCATACACTGCGCGCTATCGACAGCAGCCTTCAGAAAACTCAAGGACAAATTTGCTCGGGTTTGCGTGTCCAAGTTGCTGCTGAAAACGCTGCGTATTGGTCGATTTCGACGACCATGCGTTCGGATAATATGTTCAATTGACGCTCTCATTTCCTGAAGTTTTCTCGCATCAACGGAATTGGTCGTTGCCCATCGACGTCGGTAATGCCGTAATCCTGTGCCAATGCTGCTGCCACTAGAACGTTGCCTGACTTTTCAGCAAGGTTGCTGTCCTTCCATAGTGCCGCAATGACACGCCCAATAAACTGGGGCGATTCAGAATTCGAGAGGTCCAGGAATTCAGCAGCACGCAGGACCGCTTCAGTCCGGACAAGGCTAGGGTAGAGCGCCACCGCTGAGACACCGTAGGGCTTCAAATCGTGCGCAAAATCTGCAGCAAGCTTGTTCGCCGCAGCCTTCGCAACACCGTATATCACATTGCCCTCGTAAAGCTCTGCAGCCCAGAACGAGATGTTGACGATTAGGCCTTGCCTTCTTTCAATCATCGAGGGTGCGGCTGCGCTCGTCGCGATAAAAGCTGAGCGGACCCCCACATCGATCATGGCGTTCCAGCGCCAGAGCGGCTGTTCCCAGAAAGGCTGGCACCAGGTGAATTTCGTTCCATCCACCATGCGCTCGTAGCCGGGCCAAGCGTTGTTGACGAGGATATCTATACCACCATGTTGCCGGACAACATCGCCGATCAGCGCAATAGTCTCCTGGTCATCAGAATGATCACAGCGGTGAATAAAGAGATTTCCAGGAAGAACCGATGCCTCTTCGGCAAGACTTTCGAGAGACCCCCCACCTTGTGGATGCACATGCGCTTCGGACTCGGTGAACGTCCTCGCACTCACGTGTACGGTCGCCCCCTCCCCGAGCAGCGCCAATGCGACGCCCCTTCCAATTCCACGACTAGCTCCCGTCACCAACGCAACAATCGTCATATCCATCCTCCCCGACCACAACAAACGTAAAACAGAACGCGCTTGGCCGTAAAGGAAAGGCGACGCGCATAATGAGACCAAACCTGCTCAGTTCCAAAGAAGTAGATGTATGTCCGTCTTCTTTGTACTTAGGTTTCAACCGCGTCACCGATCCGCTGTAGTTGGTTAAATCACATTTTCAATGAACCCGATGACGCCTCGAATACGCCTGTTTTCGTCGAGCTGGGCAATATCCGTCCCACGGACTACGTGTTGATCGTCCGCAGTCAGAAGGTTCCAGGAGAAACGAACAACGGAGCCATATCCGTCAGGTACCCCAAACAGTTGAAAGCGATGCTTGGGAAAACGACTTTGCACAGCGCCTATCATCTTTGAAACGTTTTCCAAGCCTTCGGCACGCATCAGGGGGTCGGTGTAGACAGCGTCCGACGTCCATTCCTTCTTGAGAGTTTGCAAACGCGCCGCTTCATCGGCCTCATTCCAGAGAGCGACATACGCGTTTGCGATGATGTCATGATCAGGCATCGTGGTGTTCCTTTCGGCTAGCAATGCCTCAATTTGTGCCGCGATCAGACTTGAGACAATTACCTCGGAGGTAATCGCATCGCGTTCTATCTTTGCTATTCTCGGGACATGAACCGATCAGAGGCAAACGAAATGAACGTTGGGGATGTTTTGCGCGAATGGCGTTCGAGACGCCGCATGAGCCAGCTTGACCTTGCACTTTTGGCGGAGATCTCGGCGAGGCATCTGAGCTTTGTCGAGAGCGGTCGCGCGTCTCCAAGCCGCGATCTGCTGGCGAAGCTCGCCGAGCAACTTGCCATGCCACTTCGAGCCTCCAATCGGTTGATGTTGTCTGCGGGTTACGCGCCAGCTTACGAGGAACCGTCCTATGATGCGCCGGAAATGGCGACCATCCGGACGACAGTTCAAACTGTCCTCGACGGCCACCTGCCCTTTCCTGCGATTACAATTGATCGTCACTGGACACTGGTACAGGCCAATGCGGCGGCGGCCCAACTTTTCCAGGAGATTGATCCAGCCTTGCTCGCCCCTCCCCTCAATGTGCTGCGGATAAGCTTTCATCCGCAGGGGCTCGCACCAAGGATCGTCAACCTGGTGGAATGGCGTCACCACGTTTTAGAGAGGTTACAACAGCAGTTTGACGGATCGGGTGATCCATTCCTGTCTGAACTCCGTTCAGAACTCATCGCACTCTCTGCGAAGAACAATCAACGGCCACACCCCAATATCTCAACGGATCCCATGCTTGCCGTTCCTCTTGAACTGCGGATGCCAGGAAGCGATAGGGTGATGCGGTTTATCTCCACCACCACCGTCTTCAGTACCGCGACGAGCGTCACGGTTTCGGAACTGGCGATGGAGTGTTTTTATCCGGCCGACCAAGAAACCCGCGATGCCCTCCTGCACCCTGAAAAGGATACGTCCCGATGAGCGTAACATATTTAATAAAGTTCAATGTAAAGCCCGATGAGAGCGCACGCTTTCTCACCTTGCTGAACACCTTACTCGACTCCATGCGAAACGAGACCATGTTCATAGACGGTGCACTGCATGTTGATCCCGAACACAGTAACATCTTTCTGCTGCACGAGACCTGGGTCAGCCACGACGATGTCCTCAATGTGCAGCTTGCACGGCCTTATCGGCATGAATGGAATTCCGCACTTCCCGAGCTTCTTTCAAAGGAGAGGGAGATTTCTGTTTGGCATAAGATCCGCGACGATAGATCCATATCAGAGATGTAGGCAGTGGCAGTCCGTCCCTGAAGCGCGTGCCATCATTTTTCTCGGATGTCCTCAGATAATTGTCGGTTTGGAGTTCTCGTATACGGAGAACGTTGCCTAAACCTCGGCGAGGTTGGGTGAGAAAGCTCAATCGTCAGCTTGCCGTTCCCTGCATGGAGTCACGTGCGCGCCCTGTTCTACGTCTTGCCTCTCTTGTCTCTGCAAATGCCCCTTGAGAAAGGGATAAGGCAGAGGAATATGTCGATGGGATATAGGCATCGAGTTTTTATTGCTGGCATCGAGCCTCGGGTAAAGGACAGCTGCTTTTATGCGGCTAGAGCTACGCAAGATCAGAGAATTTACGGGGCGCATCAAATGAGAAGAGGTTCTTCCAGGTCCGTCGATCCCTTCCGATTCACCCAGAGCTCCGACGTACGCGCAACGGCCATTAAATGGTTCGGAAAGACACGCGACTGGAGCGATAATGCTTCGTCGTAACTTCCGTGCAACCAACGCTCTTGTTCCTCCTGTAGAAGTAAGACTGGCATTCGGTCATGCACGGGCGATACGAATTCGTTCGCAGCAGTCATCACCCCGGAGTAGACAGGACCCCACTCGTCACTGACGCGCCAAAGCCCCGCCCAGGCAAAGACCGGCTGATCGGTCAGGCTGAACCAGGTGCGTGTCCTGGCACCCTTTGGACCTTCTGCCTCTGCAAAGGCGGTAACGGGTATCAGGCAGCGCCACTGCGGTTTGCGAGCAAGTCCAACCCACATCGGTTTTGACAGATCGGCAATGTTGTTGACGGGTTTTGGCTTCGCTTCAGGTTTCATCCCTCTCAGCCTCAAAGGGAAGCCCCATGTCATCGACCGCAGCTCACGGACACCATCAGCCTCCGTAACCACCATCCCGGGTGTTCCCGGATAAACCTCATCGGGCGCATTCGATTGCATCGGGTTCGGCACGCGAAAATGTGCGGCAACCTCGGCAGCAGATTTGCGGACGGTGTACAAGTTACACATACATGGCCTCCCCAACTTCTTGCTAGACTATGTGTCGCTAACGCGCCGAAGCATGGCTTTGTCAGTCGGCGTTCCGCTCTGCCAGCGATCGCGCGTATAAAGTGCTTCAAACTCCTCTGAAGGCGGCGGATCGCGGAACTGGAACCATATCACGTCGGTGATATCCCCATGGAGCCATCGATCGTACTCTTCAGGCCTCAACAGGACAGGCATGCGGTCGTTCAGCGGCCGCACCTTGTCGTTTGCCTCTCCGGTCATACCGGCGAAGACAGGCCCGAACTCCGGAGTGTTCCGGCAGAAGCCTGCCCAGGCCATCAGTGGCTGACGATGGAGCGAGAACCATGTTCTCGTTTTTGACCCTTTCGCACCGTCGGGCTCGGCAAAATGGGTAAGCGGGATCAGGCAACGGTACCGAGGTTCGACAACCATTCGCTCCCACATCGGGTTTGTCAGGTCCGCGACAAGGCCGAGCCTGCTTGGCGGACCCTCCCGTGTCTTGCGTGGGAACCCCCAGGGGATCGCCTTGAGATGTCGCAGACCATCCTTCTCGAATACGATCAGGCCATCGGCAGCTTCCACAGTTTCACTGGGCACGTTCAATGCGGAGGCAACATCGACACAAAAGTGTTCGACGATTTCCGGCATGGTCTTCGTGATCGCAAACAGTCTGGACACAGACGATCCTCCCAGACCTATTTTAAGTAAGCGTCGCGATGAGGCAAGATCGCCACTTGTGACCCTTCCGACAAAACATCGTGGATCATCTGCGGCAATGGAACCCGAAATCGGGACCGTGCATTTTACTCCTTGAAAGGAGGCTCAAGTGAAAACCGCAAATCCAGAGCCATACACGATCGAGAAACTGCAGTCTGTTTATGCATTGAGCTTGCAGAAAGCCGCGGAGATTTTGGATCGGTTCGGCGGCGACAGGAAATCGATCGAAAAGATGCTGAAGCGTTGTCCATTGCGCGACGATCAGAAAGACCGGTGAGTTGGTCAGCAGACTCCAGTCGGTCCGTTCTGAGCGAGAGATGATTTTCCAATAAGCCTGCGAATTCGTCCCTGTCCACCTACGAGGTAATCTTATGACCAACATCAAAACGCGCGGCTTCAAAGACCCGGCCGAACTTCGCGAGCGTCTTGCCGAACTTGATGACGATTCTGCTGCGGACCATCCACCGCTGAAGGACGAGAGCGAATTCCACTTGGCAATCGAAGAGCTGCAGAGAGACGTCGACGAGCTGCGACGACGTGTTGAAGCAATATCAGTCCGGCGGCGAGCGTCCCCTGCCCCGGAACGCCACCCATGGCTTCGGGTATTCGCCACTGCCGCCGCTACCTTCGTTCTGGGGCGGGTCTTCAGCAGTTTAAGGCTTGGAGCCCCCGGAGCCGTCGCTGTGCCGCTTTTGGCAACAAAGGTCGGCGACCGCATCGTTCACTCGGTTTCTCACCTCGGAGGACATCGGTGACGGTGTTA